>JBPCYD010000168.1:0-18085 GCA_051007895.1 Woeseiaceae bacterium | reverse complement strand
GCCCGTAATGCCGTGTAGGAGGACAGTTTGTCGTCCTGGCCGTAGATCGCCATCATGCTGCGATCGAAGCCAACGTCTCGCGGTGCCATCGCAGGAACCATTACGAGCTCAGCCGATACGAGGTCTTCTTCTTCAATATCGTATTCACTGGCGAGATACGCGAGTACTGCAGCCGATATTGAATTGTTTTCACCCGGAATCGACGCAACCAGCGGATCTAGCTCTTCGCCCATGATCACATCACGGTTCATACGTTCGCGATATTCCTGATCGACGTGCGGTGACAGATCCGGAATGACGAAAATCGGATCGTCGGCGTCGAGTCCGACGGATATATCGACACGCGTTCCGTCTTTTTTGTCGACATGACCAACCAGCGCCAGCGGCAGATTTACCCACTGGTAGTTCTTGATACCGCCATGGCGATAGGTCTGGAACAGCGCAAACCCTTCCAATTCATAAAGTGGCCGCCCTTTAAGTTCGATGCGGGGCGAATCGACGTGTGCACCAACTACGCGAAACCCGTCAGTGAATGACTCTGAGCCAATAACGATCAGGGACAGTGTGCGATCCCGATTAATATCGTAAAAACGCGCGCCTGGCCGCAGGTTGCTGTCTGAACTGAGCTCCCGGAATCCGGCGTCGCGCGCTATCTCGAGCGCTTCGGAGACGAAACTGAGCTCCGTTTTTGCACTCGCCATGAACGACTTGTAGTCCTCGGCAAACGCAAACACATCCCTGCGCTCACTATCTGAAAGCTCCGCCCAGGCCGGCTGCGGAACCTCCTCTTCCTCAGCATCCTGTGCGATCGCCGCACCGTGGCCAGTTACGCAAAATGCGGCGAAGATCAAAGTGCGAAGTAGAAGGTGAATCGGTTTTGTCGTCAACGTCATTGCATTTATCCTGATTACGATTAATTTATTATTGGCCGGAATCGATGATGCGACCAATGGCCCATTATCGAGCCATTCCGACTTGCGGATATTCCTGTTGATGCCGCGCGCAAGCTTACCAATCTGGGCGCCATCTACAATATAATGATTGAATGTACCGGTCAGTGGCCACGTTGCCCATAGCGTCCGATACGATAAGCAGGCGGGCATCGGGAACGACAACGGCACAGGGAACGGACCATGACAAGCGATGATCAACGGTTACTGAATCGCCGTAGAATCCTGGCGGCAGCAATTTTTGGTAGCGGAGGCGCTGCATTGGGCGCGTGCAGCCCGGCAAGCAAACCGGAGGATACATCTGGCGATGACATCTGGTCCGGATTCGATGCACGCATTACCGAGAGAACGCTTGCCGAAGCGGAGAAGTTATTCGGACTGTCATTCTCGGAAGCGGAACGCCGACAAATATTGGGCGGGCCCGTCGAGGAAGCCGACGACGGATTTTTTGCCGAGCAAATCGCGTCGCTCAACAAGCGCAGGGAACAGGAGATTCCAATCTCACTGCAACCCGCAACGACCTTCGACCCGCGACTACCGGGTGTCACCTACGCCGAGCAAACCAACAACGTTGTTTTATTTCCTGAAGAAATCGAGACTATTCCTGCCGATGCGGAGAGCATCGCGTTTGCATCGATCAAGCAACAGTCACGATGGATGACTACAGGTCAGATCACAAGCAGGGAACTAACGGACCTTTACCTGGAACGGACTGGACGCTACGGCGACCAGCTCGAGTGCTTCGTCACGGTGACGGCCGATCTTGCCAGGCAGCAGGCAGACCAGGCGGACAGGGAGCGCGCAATCGGGCAGGTTCGGGGACCGCTGCATGGAATACCTTATGGCGTGAAAGACCTGCTGGACACTGCAGGAATACCGACTACCTGGGGAGCCGAACCCTACAAAGAACGCATTGTGACGAGTGACGGTGCAGTTGTACGGCGGCTCCGGGATGCCGGTGCGGTACTTCTGGGCAAAACGACGCTTGGCGCTCTGGCCTGGGGCGACGTCTGGTTTGGGGGTGAGACGCGCAACCCCTGGAACCCGAAAGAAGGGGCATCCGGATCGTCAGCGGGATCAGGGTCGGCAACCGCTGCCGGGTTGTGCTCGTTTGGCATAGGCACAGAGACGTTGGGTTCTATCGTATCTCCGTCGGACCGTAATGGCCTGGCCGGACTACGCCCGAGTTTCGGACGCGTTTCCCGCGTCGGCGCGATGGCACTATGCTGGTCGCTCGACAAGGTCGGGCCAATGTGTCGCTCTGCCGAAGACAACGCCCTGGTACTGAGTGTCCTCAATGGCTATGACGAATTTGATTCAGGATCAATTGAATTCGGTTTCGCCTACGATGGCCGCCAGTCCGTATCCGACCTGACGATCGGCTACGATCCGGCCTGGTTCGAGGGAGAAGACACCAGCGAAATCGATCGATCGTCACTGGAGGTCATCAGGAATCTTGGCGCAACGGTCCGGGAAATTTCACTACCCGACCTTCCCGTCAATGAAGTGATGGGGGCGCTGGGCGTTGAATCCGCGGCCGCTTTCGAAGAACTGACGTTATCCGGGCGTGACGACCTGCTGCGTCGGCAAATCGACAACGCTTGGCCGAACAGTTTCCGCCAGGCGCGTTATTTCTCTGCGGTCGACTTTATGCAGGGAGATCGATTGCGTCGAAGAGTCATGCAGGATACACACGAGTTTTTCTCGCAGGTCGACGTTATTTTCGGACCGAGCTTCGGTAACCCGATGTTGAGCCTGACCAATTTTACGGGTCAGCCCTGCCTGACACTTCGTGCAGGCTTTGAGGAAATTACGCCACGATCACTATTCAATCACCCTGAGAACGACACCGACGAAACGCTACATCGGATTCCACGCTCGGTGACGTTATGGAGCAGCCTGTTCGAGGAAGGCAAATTGATTACGGCGGGTCGCGCGCTCGAAGCGGCACTTGGCGTTGCCCATGAACGACCGCCGTTAAGCTGATATGAGACGTCTATGAAAAAAGTATTGTTGTTACTAGGCATGTTCGCGTACTCAGGAACCGCTATGAGCGAGGACGCCGGTTATTCGCTTGAAGAAGCGACCGCCTTTCGACTTTCATGGACGATGGATAACTGGGACAACGGTGGCCCGCTCATGCGGTACGTCTTTTTAAACATGCCGGAGTTCTGGAATCATTCGATCATCAGTCGCGGCGGCAACGTACGCGAGCTCCCTGAAAACCTGCGTCCGGCGGTTTCTCGGTTTATCACAACAACCGATGTCGGCCGAAAATCGCTAAACGACTATGTCCAGACCTCGACTGTCAACGGCGCCATAGTCGTACATCAGGGGCAGATTGTATACGAGGCTTACCCGCGAATGCGCCGAGACGACAAACACTTGTACATGTCAGTTTCGAAAGCTCATGCAGCGACTGCAATCGCTATCCTGGAAGACCGTGAGTTGATTGATGTCAGTAAAACTGTCGGTCGCTATTTGCCAGCGCTGCGGGAATCGGGCTGGGGCAACGTCGCCGTTCGGGATGTACTTGACATGGCGTCCGGGATTGGCTGCCTCGAAGGAGAAGAAGGCGCATACAGCAATCCGGAACGCTGCTACTACCAGTACGAGGCTTCGCTGGGATGGTTGCGTGCAAGCGAAAACACAATGGATAGTCCGTTCGAGTTTATGGCAACGCTCGAGTCGCACCGTCCAGCAGGCGAGGCATTTGAATGTACGTCGCCGAACACGTTCATACTGGGATGGCTGGCAGAGTCTATTAGCGGTCGACCGTATGCGGACCTGATATCGACCGAAATCTGGAAAAAAATGGGCGCTGAATCCGACGGCATTATCGCCGCACCACGTCGTGGTGTGCCTATTGCAAGTGGTGGCATCAGTTCGACACTACGCGATATGGCGCGCTTTGGACTGCTGTTTACGCCCAGCGGCCGCAAAGGCGTGCAACCTGTCATATCTGATGCCTACCTGGAAAATATTCAGAAAGGCGGCCGCCCGGAGATTTTTGATGCGGCTGACGACGGTGACGACCGCGAAGTTGATGGCGAACAGCCACGACATAACAGCTACCAGTGGGACGTCGTCATGAACGATGGTGACTTCTTCAAGGGCGGTTTCGGTGGTCAGGGTCTCTACATATCACCAGCTCGTGATCTCGTGATCGCATTTTTCGGCACGTTCGATGCAGACGAGAACGGACATGAAATGACGCGCATTGCCCGCCAATTGGCAAAGTCCGGATTGTTCAACTAGACAAAAATCAGAAAACGATCCAGTGAGCGAATGCCAGTACGATCGGGAGCCCGATCGCTGTGCGCAGAATGAATGCGACCAAAAGGTGCCAGAATTTGAGCGGTATCTCGCACTTGATCATCAGGATGCCAATTTCTGACATGTAGATGAGTTGTGTAACAGAGATTACGCCGACAACAAACCGGGTCAGTTCCGACTCAATTCCGGAACCCAGCAGTGCTGGCAGGAACATATCCAGGAATCCGGCAATCAATGCCGGGGCCGCGGCTGCCGCTTCCGGTAAGCCTGCGAATTCGAGCACTGGCACAAGCGGCGCCGTTAGCGTCTGCAGTACACGTGTCTCCTCAGCGAGAATCATCCCGGCACCACCGACAGCAATGACAGCTGGCACCAGGCCAAACCAAATATCCAGAATGTGCCCTGCCGCGACACGAAACTGTTCTTTTAGCGGCACCGCAATGGACGCGCGTTTCGCCGCCAACGCGACGGCCTCTTTTAACAGGGATTCACTTCCGTCGGAGTGTGTTTCCCGCAACGGGTGCAGCGTATCGTACGGTGTATCTGCGAAACGCGACAATGGTGGAATTCGCGGCATAATCATTGCCGTTATGACGCCGGTGATTACGACTGCCATGTAGTATTCGGGAAACCTGTTATCAACGCCAACGGTCTTCGCTACGAGCAGCGCAAAGGGAACTGAAACCACCGAGAAATTGGTGGCGATGACCGCCGCTTCCCTACCGGTATAGTGACCGCTGACATACTGTTGAATCGTGATCAACACGCCTACCGGCGCGGACGACATCCAGGAAGCCAGGGCATCAATTGCGGATCGTCCAGGCAGGGTGAACAAACGCCGGAATGAGCGCTTGAGCAAAGTGCCAATAAATTCCATAAGTCCGTAGTCTGTAAGAAACGGCATCAGCAGGCCGGCGAACAGGAATATCGGCACGATATTGACAGCCAGGTCGTTGAGCACTGTTCCGCCGGTGCTGGCCTGCCAGAATATTTCCGGTCCGATCTGGAACATGGTCATTGTGCCCATGATTAGCCCGGCGACACGCAGGCCCACCCAGATCGGTGCAACATTGAAAAGTCGCGCAAACAACGAGTCTTGGTCAATATTGCCACGACCCAGGGTTTTCGCGTAGAGCGTCCCGACCGCACTGATGCACAAAAGTGCAAACACAACCCACGGCATGCCGGCGCCAACAATATCGCGCCCGGTATCCGCTATGAGGCCCATCAGGATGGTCCAGTTGCCATCTACCTTGACCGGCGTGAGGAACGTTACGACGCCCAACAAAGATGGCAGCGCAAACCTGCGAATCGCTGCGGCATCCGGCGCCAGTTCAGCTTCAGAACCGGTGATGATGTCGGGCTCGCCACCCAGATCGTGTGGTGTATCAGTCATGCGGCCTGGTACTCGCTAAGGTAAACTGCCGTTGCAAAATAGCAGCTCGCGAGCAGCTTGTTAACAAAAACCAACTCTGCAGACAGGTCGAATCATGCAAAATCGTTCCCGGATCAAATCGTGGGTCTCCGTTATCCCTATTGCGTTTTTCGTCGCTGGCGAATCCAGTAGCCAGGAGGAACGGCTCGAGCTTGACTGGGTTTTTAGCGACGACGGCAAGGCCGCAACCTCATTGCCTCGTTATGCATGGCTGGAAAACGATGTTGTTGCGCTGTATGGCGCAGACCTGCCAAAGCTTGAACGAACGATCGAAACATTTGATGCGAATAACGGTCGACGAAGGAATCTCGTCAATGCAGATCGTGCAATCGCTGCGATGACCGAAGTTCTGCAACCCGAAGAGCCCTACGAAGAACTGGGATGGCCGAACGCTTTTGGCCCAAACGGCCGCTGGGCGGTATATCAGAAATCGGGGGACATTGTTCTCCTTGACCTGCGCTCTTCGACGGTGACTGCCGTTGCCACAACCGACAGCGAGGAAACAGCCGCTCGATTTTCGCCGAACGGCGAATGGCTGGCGTTTGTCCGGGACAACGATATTTACGTTTGGAACATCGAAAGGGCGGAAGAGAAGCGCCTGACGACCGACGGCTCCGATACCCTGCTGAACGGCACCGTTTCGTGGGTTTATTGGGAGGAACTACTGAATCGCGCCGACCGGGGTTATGAATGGGCGCCGGATTCCAGTGCCATTGCCTATCTGCAGTCCGACGAGTCTGGTGTTGGTGAAATGCACTATGTCGATTTTGAGCCGTATTTGCCGCGACTCATTAAACAACGCCACCCCAAGCCAGGCGAAGCGAACCCGCGAGTTCGTGCGGGCGTGGTTGCCATCGATGATGCCAATAACACCTGGATCGATCTGGGTGCGAATTTATACGAATACCTGCCACGCATTCAGTGGCTGCCCGACAGCAAACGCCTGGCCGTGCAGACCATGAACAGGCCGCAGACAAAGCTCGATATCTTCATAGCAGACAGCGCAACGGGCGAAGCGACTCACCTCATGCGGGAAACCAATGAAGGCTGGATCAACGTGCACGATGATCTGTACTTCCTCGATAATGATGAAGGTTTTATCTGGAAATCCGAGCGAGACGGCTACGCTCACCTTTATATGTTCGACATGAACGGCGACATTTCACACCAGGTGACTACCGGTGACTGGGCGCTGCGTGCATCGGGCGGTCCGCCGGGATTGAGCAGGTCAGTCAGTCACATTGACGAAGATGCGCAGTTGATTTATTTCACGGCGCTCGAAAAGGCATCGACGGAACGACACCTTTATCGGATTGGCTTCGATGGAAATGACATGCAGCGTGTATCGGAAACTGACGGCGTGCATGCGATTCGCTTCAGTAGCGACGGCAAATATTATCTGGATGTATCTTCCGCACTGGATCGTCCGCATTCGCTTGCCGTGCACGCGATCACGAACAATAAATCACACTTGATTGCCGATACGGGCGCAACGATTCCTGGCGGATTCGATTTGCAGGAGTGGGAACTTTTTTCGATCAATGCACGTGATGGTTTCGAGATGCCGGCGATGATGCTGAAACCACGTTTTTTTGATCGCGAAAGAAAATATCCGGTAGTCACCTACGTATACGGTGGACCCTCGGCGCCCACTGTCGTCAACGCCTGGCAGGGCCGTGCGCGTGGCTACTATCATCAGCTACTGGCCGATAGCGGAGTCATCGTGTTCCTGGTCGATAATCGCAGCGCTGCCGGAAAAAGCAAAAATGACGCCAACACCATCGTCAATCAACTGTATGGCCCGGTAGAGCTCAACGATCTGCTTGACGGTATCGCCTGGCTGAAAAACCAGGCGTATGTGGATCCGGAACGGGTTGGCGTCTGGGGCTGGAGTGGTGGCGGTTCAATGACGCTGCAGGCCATGACCAGCAGCGGAGAATTTGCTGCCGGGGCGTCAGTTGCACCTGTATCCGACTGGCGCTATTACGACACAATTTATACAGAACGCTACCTGAAGCGGCCGCAGGATAACGAGGAAGGCTACGAGTCAACGTCAAATACTGCTCGTGCGGGCGATTTACAAGGCCGCTTGCTGCTGGTGCACGGGACCTACGACGATAACGTTCATCCTCAGAATTCATGGGCGTTTAGCGACGGCCTGATCGAGGCAGGCATTACTTTCGACATGATGATTTACCCAATGCGGAAACACGGTATCAGCGACGATGCCGCGCAGCTACACGTTTACAAGTCAATGTATGAATTCTGGCAGAGAAATTATCAGCTCGGCGATTGAACCTGTCAGGCGTTCGGCTTTCTAATGGGACAGGCAGTCAAGCAAGGACAACATGGAATGATGCATAAACTGACGCTGGTGGCACTACTGGCATTTGGCAGCACCACGGTTACTGCGGCGGATATGCGCCCTGCCAATTTCAACGTTGAAGAGCGCAAGCACCAGCTGACGGCCCATATCAGGTGGCCTGAAGAAGTCAGGACGGAAGTCTCGCTCATCCTGAATTGTTTCGCTGTAATCAATACCAACGGTCGCATGAAGGACACGAACTGCTTTGCCAAGAACCCTTTCGAACAGGCATTTACAGCATCGCTTGTGAAGGCGTCGAAAAAAGGCCGCCTGAATCCTGCTCTTATCGATGGAGAACCACAAGAGATCTACCTGCAGTTCCGGGTGGAATTTTTGTCCGAAGCTGTTAAGAAGGCGCCCATACCAAAACCCGCAGAGGGCGAGGAAGAACTCAGTAAGAAAGAGAAAAAGAAGCTGGATCAAAAACTCGAGGCGGAGGCAGTTGCACGAGCGAACAGGCGCGTTTCTATCTATCTCAATCCGGGCTTCGAAGAGAATGTTGCGGCATACGGCTACGATCACGTCGCGGGACAGCGAGTGATCGGTAAGAAAGAGATTTGGAATGAGGTGTGCCCGAAACGCGCCAAGTATGCCGTATGGGTGCGTGCTTATCTCAGTGAAGAAGGTGAAGTTGGCAACCCGACGATTGACCACGCAGACGGCGTCATGCCGACTGCTAATTGCCAAAACGCCATCAGGGACACCGTCCTGGCCAGCAAATTCACACCCGCAATGGCCGATGGCGTTGCCGTGCCCTCTGCATTTATAGAGATCTTCGGAAACTAGCAGCCCGGTTTGCCGACTTCGACCGGCAACATTGCCTCGATACGTTCCATCACATCAAGGCGATGGATCAAGTCATGAATATAGTCCAGGTCGTCCGTATCGAGAACAAGGACCTCGCTCAGGTCATAGTTCTCGATCCATGACTCATACAGTCTTTGCAGTCGTCTCAAGTAAGCGAGCGGGACGTCCTGTTCCATCGCGCGGCCCCGTAACTCTATACGTTTTCTGAGCGTCCGCATCGAACAACGCAGATAGATCATCAGGTCCGGCGGTTGGATCGCGTCCAGTATGGAGTGATAGAAGGCCCTGTATGTCTCCCAGTCGCGCTGGTCGATATGCTTCATTTCATACAGTGCAGTCGCAAAAACCTCAGCGTCTTCGAATATAGTGCGATCAAGGACCACCAGACCCGGCATTCGATCGAGCTCCTGGTGGATGCGAAATTTATTGCTTAGAAAATACAGCTGCGAACGAAAGGCCCAGCGTTTCATGTCGCTGTAGAAATCCGGTAAATAGGGATTGTCTTCACTCGGCTCATAATACGGCGCAATGCCATAAGTACGACTGAGGAAATTAACCAGCGTGGATTTCCCGACGCCGATATTGCCTGCAATGGCAATGGACTTGCGCACCTTGTTGCGCCGGCTTATTGCGCCTCGTAAACCGCTTTCCCGCCCACGTAGGTGGCTTCCACAGTCACATCCTTAATGGCATCCGGATTGATCGTGAGAAGGTTGTCAGACAAAACGACGAAATCGGCCAACTTCCCTACGGTGATCGAACCCTTCATATCTTCTTCATAGCCCGCGAAAGCGGTATTGAGAGTGTATGCCTGGATCGCCTCCTCGATGCTCAGTTTTTCCTGTGGAAACCAACCACCCTCGGGCTGGCCGGACAGGGTCTTGCGCGTCACCGCAGCATAGAGACCAAGCATGGGATTGAGGTAGTAACGGGACGCGTTGGTGCCCGGTGAATCGGAGCCGAAGCTGACCACCGTGCCGGAGTCCCAAAGGCGCCGGAAAGCGTACGCGCCACGCGATCGATCCCGACCGATTCGTTCTTCCATCCAGCGCATGTCATCCGATGTATGGAACGGTTGCACTTCGGCAATAATATTCATTTCGCCGCCACGTTTGATATCGCGGTCGGTCATGACCTGTGCATGCACCAGCCTGAAGCGACGATCCCGTTCGCCATTCTTGGCGATGATGCGTTCCAGCATATCCATCAGGTAACCGTTAGCCTCGTCACCGATGGCATGCACCGTCAGCTGAATGTTAGCCGCATCCGCCTCAATGGCCAGGCGCTCCAGGCGACTCTGCATGTCTTCGGGATTGTTCGGGCTGCGCTCAAACGGAAACATGATGTCTCGCCAGATGCCTCGGCTGGACGGGTTGTGGGTATAAGGCTCATAAAATCGTGCTGAACTGTTGCCCATGATGCCGTCGATCCAGGCTTTGGTCGCGCCGAACCGGATCCAGTCATCGCCGAAGCCAACCTTTATGCCGAGGTCCGCCATCGATTCCCAGCGATCAAGCGGCGGACGATAGCGAGCCCTTGCAGTCATTTCACCCCTGTCACGCATCTCCCGATAGATATCGACGTAGATCGGGTTCGAGGTAATGTCGCAATAGCTGGTCAGACCAACGCTGGCCATTTTGCTCCAGGCTTCTTTGGTTTCAGCGATGCGCTGCTCACGCGACGGCTCGGGAATCAAATCGCTGAATAACGTTCGCACGTTGTCGCGAACCAGTACGGTAGACTCAACCGCGCCCGACACCGGGTTGAATAATGCGCCGGTCGGTTCACCGCGATTATCACGTTCAACGGCGACACCTTCCGGGTCCGGCGTTCCTCGCCTGATCCCAGCTAACTCCAGTGCAGCTGAATTCGCCATATAGACCTTCCGATCGAATCGCCTTACCAGGACCGGCCGGTTTTCGGTGAAGCCATCGATCATTCCCTTGTTCGGCAGGAACAAGTTGCCATACAGGTCATCAGGGTTGACCTCCCTGCCCGCTTCAGCGACATCTCCCTCCGCCCAGGTTTCGTACGCGGACCAGTCGCCGCCGACTATCCAGGTGCCCGGTGCGTAGCGTTGGTCAACATCCCGTATGCGCGCAACGAAATTTGCCTCGTTGGAAACATCGAGCAGATTGAGCCCGTACAACAGGCGCCCGGTGCCTTCGAAATGCACATGGTTATCGTAGAATCCCGGCGTCACGAATGCGCCACCGAGATCGACGACCTCTGTCGCCTCACCGATGTGTTTCGCCGCATTGGCGTTTGAACCGACGAAAATGATCCGGCCGTTCCTTGCAGCAATTGCCTCCGCGCGCGGATTGTTCTCGTCGACGGTCCAGATCGTACCGTTGGTAACCACAATATCCGCATCCTGGGCGGATGCAATTGAAAAAGTCAGAAAAAGAAATGCCAGCAAACATGCGGGTTTGAGCGTCATCTTCATTGAATTCCACCGTGCAAGGCTAATGCCCTTGTTATTTTGTATGGATCGGTTTTTCACGATCCCGTTCCTGTTTCCTTGATCAGAATTCTACTCGCCGACTGACCAATCGCAACCCTCACAAGCAGGCGAGATGTCATTGTCGGCCAGCACCTCGAATATCAGATCCGTCCAGACCTGGTTTGGCGTCCAGATTTTGTTCATGTCCGCCTTCGCAACTGCAATGGGCACATCTTCATGCAGCACACGGTATAAAAAACTGAAAGCGGAAGCCCTGAAGTTGGCGGCACAGTGCAGTAAAGTCTTTGCATCCGGCTCGCTTCGCATCGCCCCGACAAACGCGTAAAAATCCGATTTGGTCGGCGCATCCCATATGACCGGCACATGCACATAGTCCATGCCGAGCTCCTTGACGATCGCGTCTTCATCCGAAATTGCGATGCGGCCATTCGAAAAAGCGATGTAAATGACGCGCTCGAAACCGGCGCCCGGCAACAAATCGAGCTGCTCCCTGGTCGGCTGTCCGGCACTCGCAAATGCGGGCGAGTATTCGATGTAGTTCCTGATCTCCGTGAGCTCTGCCGCGCCTGCGACCGCACCGATACTCGCACCGAATGCCAGTATCACAATAAGTTTCCGATAAAAAGACATGCTGCGCTCTCCGTTTGTGGTATTCATTGTGCCCATCGGACCGTGTCGGGGGCAAATGGTTCTTTCACGGCCGGACTCATAGACGGGCCGGCCGGCTACCGAAGTGATCTTCGCCAAATGTTTGAGAGTCGGAAAGGACGTGTGCAATGAAACGATGTTTGATTTCTATGGGTTTTCTGGCGCTTGGACTGCAGGTGCAGGCGCATGAATATGTGACCTTTGAAGAACTGGGCGCCGCCTTCGGCTACGACCTTGAGAATAAGCAAATTGTCACCGAGACCGTCGCACCTGGCATTCACGTTCTTTTCGGTGTCGGCGGAAATATCGTCGTGTCTATCGGCGATCAAGGCGTTTTAATGGTCGACAGCCAGTTTCCAGAGATGATTCCCCGAATATCCCGCGCGATCGAGAACCTCGGCGGGGATGGCATTGACTTCACAGTCAATACGCATTGGCATTTCGATCACGCAAGTGGCAACCCGCCGCTCGGTCGCGACGGCGCATGGATGGTATCTCAGGCTAATTCACGCCGCATGATGGCGGGCGAGCACGAAATCGACCTGGTCAGCCTGGCCTACCTGCAGCCTGCATTTTCGGACGAAGCAATGCCTGTGATTACCTTCACCGATGAGATGCAGTTTCATTTCAATGGCCACACTATTGACCTGATGCATTACGGCCCGGCCCACACGACGGGTGACGCCGCGGTTCTGTTTCGCGAGAGCAATGTCGTGCATATGGGCGACGTATTTAATGCAGCAGGCTATCCATTTATCGATGCCGGTAATGGCGGCGACCTGAACGGCATGATTCATTTCTGCAAAAAAGTACTCGCGCGCCTTGATGAAGACAGCGTTGTCGTTCCCGGACATGGCATGGTAGCGGGTTATAACGATTTGGCCGCCTACGTCGCGATGCTCGAGACTGTCCGCAATCGAATCAATGGGATGATCGATGCAGGTATGTCGCTGGAAGACGTGCTGAACGCGTCGCCAACCGCGGACTTCGACGAGAAATTCGGCAATCCAGCGAGGTTTATCGATCGCTCATACAAGAGTCTGTCACGCTGACTCTCAGTGAATCGCTGGACCGAACACAAAAAGCAACAATAATGCGCCAAGCGCAACCGGGGGTTGAGTGTTACAAGACGAACCGAAGGTAGTTCACAAACAGAACCTGCTGCGTGGCATCGGCATCGCCGGCGCCGCCGTCCTGGTCCTCAATTCGATTATCGGTGCCGGCATATTCGCACTGCCTGCAACGGTTACAGCACGCGCGGGCGCGCTCAGCCCGTGGCTGTTCCTTGTCGTTGGTCTATTGGTCATTACTATCGTGCTGACGTTTGCTGAACTCGCCAGCTACTTCAAAGAATCCGGCGGTCCGGTCCTTTTTACCACCACGGCATTCGGCCCGCTTGTCGGATTCAGCACAGGTTGGATTCTGTTTATCAGTCGAATGACGGCCTTTGCTGCAAATACGACTGTGATGGCGCTGTACCTGGGCGCCGTATGGCCCTGGTTCCAGACCGGGCTCGGACGCACGCTGCTGATAACTTTTATCTGCAGCTTGCTCACCTGGGTCAACTTCATTGGCCTTAAGGAAGGCCTGCGCACGATGGCCATCATTACGGTCTTCAAGATAACGCCCATTCTTCTGCTAATCGTGCTCGGCCTGCAACACGTGAGTGGCGATACTCTGTTTCCGGCAACGATGCCGACCATCGATGATCTGGGCGGAACGACGTTGCTGTTGATCTATGCGTTTGTCGGCTTCGAGTCGGCAACTATCATGTCGGGTGAAACCAAGAATCCGAAGGAAACGTTGCCTCGTGCACTCGTGTTGACACCCATCGCGGTCGGCATCTTCTATTTCCTGATCGTTGTCGTCTTTATCTCGGTATTGCCTGACCCGGGTGCTGAGGGTGCGACACTCATCGACGTTGGTCGCGAACTCATGGGATCGCCCGGTGCTCAGCTAATCACCCTGGCCGCTGTGTTTTCGATTGGCGGCAACCTTTCCAGCATTATGCTCGCTGTTCCGCGATTGCCTTTTGCGCTTGCCGAAAAAAGATTGTTGCCGCGCTGGTTCGGCCACATTCATCATAAATACGCGACGCCCAGCAATTCCATCCTGATGCTGGGCGGTCTTGGACTTGCTTTCGCGCTGTCGGGTTCATTCGTCTGGCTGGCGACTGCGAGTTCGCTAACCCGCCTGATTTCATACGTTCTATGCATTGGCTCCCTGCCAATCATTCGGAAAAAAGCAAGCGAACAGGAATTGCAGGAAGCGTATCGCCTCAAAGGAGGCTACACGATCCCGGTCATCGCACTGATGGTTTGCCTGTTTATCGGCGCCCAATCGGAGCTGCGTTCCTGGCTGGTCACTGGCGGCTTGCTGGCGGTCGGATTGGTCTTTTACGCCATGGCAGCTAAGCGACGAAACCGGTGGGAAGACGAGCAGTCGAATTCCGGTTAACGACGTGCCCAATTACTCGGCGACATCCTCGAGGGCCTTGATGCGTGCCGCCTCAAATTCGTCACCTTCGACCCAGGACTGCATTTCGTCGGCATTCGCGATGGCCAGGCCGGTCCAGAAGCCTAGCTGGGCGTCCGAAATCATGCCTTCAAAGTTCCAACTCGGATCGTACTCATCACTTGGCTGGTGATAGTTAACATCCGTATAGTGATTGAGCTGCTCTTCACCCCAGCCAGGCGGTCGATCGACAAAATCGGTGCCGGTATCCAGGTACATGGCTGGAACGCCGATCTGCGCAAAGCTGAACTGATCAGAACGGTAAAAGTACCCCTTATCGGCAAACTGGTCAGGTTTAACAACACGGCCCTGCTCTGCAGCAATGCCACTCACGATCGCATCAATTGAGGTCTTTCCGAGTCCGATATAAGTCACATCATGCGTATGACCCCAGATGTTGCCGCCGTCGTAATTCAGATTCGCGGCAATCTTGCCTGGTGCAAAGGTAGGATTGCCTGCATAAAACTTTGAGCCGAGCAAACCCTGCTCTTCAGCGCCGACCAGCGCAAAAAGCACTGATCGCCGCGGTGCGCCTGGCAGCGCCTTGAGCGCCCGGGCAATAGCCATTACCTGTGCAACACCGGACGCGTTGTCCATCGCACCATTGTAAATCGCGTCGCCATCGTCGTTAGGTGTCCCAATGCCCAGGTGGTCGTGATGCGCGGTATAGATAACCACCTCATCTTTCAATTCAGGATCACTGCCGGGCAGGAGACCAAGCACGTTCGCAGATTCCACTGCGTTAATTGAGACATCAAACTCGATCGACGTCGTAATCCCCAGTGGCACTGGCTCGAAGTCCCGGTTGTCCGCAGCCTCGCGCAGCTGATCGAGATCGAGACCTGCCATGTCGATCATGGCGCGCGCGGAGTCTTCTGTTACCCAGGCGGCGGCCTGTAGTCGGGCTTCATCCCCCGCCGGCAATTCGAACTGTTCCCCGGTCCAGGACGTTTGCACGACCTGGAATGGATAACCCGCCGACGGCGCCGTATGGATGATGATTGCGCCAATCGCGCCCTGCTCTGCGGCAGTCTGGTATTTGTACAACCAGCGCCCGTACCAAAGCCGTCTCTCGCCAGCGAATAGGTTTTCATCCCAGTCCGGATCATTGTTCATGACCAGCACCACTTTTCCGGTCACATCATAGTCCTGGTAATCATTCCAATCGTATTCGGGCGCCTGGATGCCGTAACCCACAAATACCACCTCAGCATCGCCGATCTCTGCCCGCTGCGCCTGTACGCCACTGGAGACGATAAAATCGTCCCACTGCTTAAGCGTCATTTCCGCATCGTGATTGCGGAACGACCATGCATCAGGCTGATCCGCCGTTACGCCGATGAGTTCGAACGGTTGCTCCCAGCTGCCATCTGCGGCGCCCGGCTGCAGCCCCAGTTTGCCAAGCTCATCCACCAGGTACCGGCGCGCCGCCGCATCTCCGCGCGAACCCGGCCCACGTCCTTCATACTTGTCGTCGGACAGTTCCTTGACGTAGTCGCGCATTAGATCTGCCGTGATCTGCAAAACCGCGGTATTGGCGTCCCGCGGGTCGCCGCTATGTTCGTCAGTATCTCCTTGCGTCTCTACGTGTGCCTGTTCCTGACCGCATGCGCCAAGCATTGCGACCAGGAAAAATGCGCCGGCAAGCAGCATCAGTCGTGATGTCGTTGTACCCATATTGCTGTGGTATCCGAATTTCTGAATCAGAAGATTTCCGCGAAAAACAGCTGCAGGCTCTGCCACGAACGGCGGTCTGCGTCCTGGTCATAGACCGTTCCATGAGCCGGATCGTCGGCTGCCGGGTTCGAAAAGGCATGGACGGTGTTTCCGTAGCCATGGATCTGCCAGTCCGCGCCTGCGGTCGTGAGCTCCTCGGCCAGTGAAAGAACCTGATCGGGAGTGGCCATCGGGTCGTCCCAACCGTGTAGCACCAGCACTTTGGCCTTGATCTGCTCACCCTGCGTATTGCCTGGGGGTTTAAACAGCCCATGGACGCTGGCAACGCCACACACGTCTGCACCCGTCCGCGCCAGATCGAGTACGCAGAGTCCGCCGAAACAAAAACCCATTGCGGCGACACGTGATCCATCCACTTCTTTCTGTTTCTTGAGCTGCGCAAGCGCGAGCTGCATGCGGCGCTGGAGTACAGCCCGGTCGTCGAGCAGTGGCTGCATTAATGCACTGTTCTCTTCACGACTGGTACCGAGCACGCCTTTGCCGTAGAGGTCCAGCGCGAATCCGACATAGCCGAGTTCAGCCAGGATTTCCGCTTTGCCCTGTTCAAATTCGCTGCGCCCGCCCCACGCATGGGATATCAATACACCGGGTTTCGGGTCATGACCCTCCTCCCAGGCCACGTAGGCTTCCAGGACGACATCGCCATCCTTGTATTCAATAGTTCGCGTATGAATCGACACCTGAACACCCCCATGCTCCCTGCGTTATGGTATCCAAATATCGGCCCGCATTCCTGCCGTAAAGGAAATATATTTATAAATTGACCGGTTGCGGAAATCGCTGGTCCACGGGATTCGTTCGTGCTGGCGTCACACTGTGCATTAGGCCGGGGGTGGTCAACGGCTAACGGAAGATTCCCCGTGGTCTTTCAGCCATTCCAGTGCCAGCTTCTTGCCCTTCTTAACCTGGGAAGTGCGCAGCCCCGTCGCCGCAATTTCCCGATTGTTCCTCGCATCATCGTTGCCGAGCTCACCGGCGATGTAAAACCACTTGTAGGCTTGTGTTTTATTCTCTCTGATGCCCTCACCTGCATAGTACATTGCACCAAGGTTGTTCTGAGCGATGCTGTTGCCCTGGTCGGCTGACAGGCGGTACCACTTGACGGCCTCCCGGTCGTCTGGGGTAGTGCCTTCTCCGGCGTCATACATGGCACCAAGATTATTCTGTGCCATGGCGTCGCCCTGTTCAGCGGCCCGCGTATACCATGCAATCGCCTCGACATTGTCTTCGGCTACGCCCATGCCTTCATCGAACATCAGTGCGACTGCGTACTGTGCATCCCGATGACCCTGATCCGCCGCACGGCGGTACCAGTTCATAGCCTGGGCGTGATCCACCTCCGTACCTTCGCCATTTTCGTACATGATGCCGAGATTGAGCTGCGAATCTGCATGCTCTTGCGTGGCGGCGGCTGTGTACCACTTTATTGCCAGCCCGTTGTCTTCAGGAACGCCTTCGCCAACGTCATACATAATTGCAAGATTGAACTGCGCACTGACATGACCTCGTATGGCGGCGCGTTCGTACCAGTCGGCTGCGACCGAATCATCTTCAGCAATCCCGTCGCCTTCGTCATACATCAATGCGATCGCATATTGAGCGTCACGATGTCCCTGCGCTGCCGCCCGCTTGTAAAGCGATATTGCCTTCTGATTATTTTCGGGCACGCCGTGTCCGACATCGTACAAATGCGCCAGGTTGTGCTGTGCCGCAGCGAGACCGAGATCTGCACTGAGTTGGTACCACTTCACGGCCTCGTTCAGGTCAATTCGCGTGCCCTCGCCGCGCGCATGCATCAACGCAACGTTATATTGCGCCTGCTCGTCAGCCTGCTGTGCGGCTCGTGTGTACCAAAGAATCGCTGCCTCATTATCTTCCGGCACGCCGTC
>JBPCYD010000167.1:0-7579 GCA_051007895.1 Woeseiaceae bacterium | reverse complement strand
GCAATTTCTCGATGACATCGCCTTCCTGAATCAGGTCGTGCGTAACGCGAATTCCAGTGATGTCAAAAAATGCGTCTGCGAGTGTCGTGCTCTCATATTCGTGGGTAGTGAGCGTTTCCGAGACAACGTTGATCGTTGTGCCCCGCAGATCTTCGGACGCCGCTGTGAACCAGGCAAGCTCGGTCTGTTGCTGTGCTTCCGTTAGCGTGGAGGGTTGAAATTCCTCGATTATCCAGCGCTGGGCGTTGGCCGCATAGTCAACGTCCGCCGCCGGTGCCGGTCGGTCGCTGCTATCGGAACAGCCATACGTCAGTAGCACCAGTGGAATCAGTCGCCATGCAGTCACATGCTTTCCCTCAATACGGATCTGTAGGCCTCGATTATAAAGACCTTAACCCCAGCGCATAAGTACTAGCGCCCATACAATGGACAGCAACGATGCTATCAGGATCGTCCCTGCAAAAGTGCCGAGCCAGAAAAGATGAATAAATGCCGCGCTGAGCAAGCTGATGAAGAAGCGGTCACCGCGTGTCGTCATTAGCGGCAGGAATCCGCGCGCCGTGTCGGTCGGTTTCCTAAGTTCCCACACAGTCATCACAGCGAGCGCTGCCGCGATGCAGATAAAAAACACGGCTGTCTGCGGAGTCCATGCCATCCAGCTCATGACACCCTCCCAAGCGCGAATCCCTTCACCAGGTCTTTACGCACGAACCAGACAACCAGTACGCCGGGTAAGACTGTCAGCACGCCAGCCGCGGCCAGCACGCCCCAATCCATCCCTGATGCACTCACCGTGCGGGTCATAACGACGACAATCGGTTTGCTCTCCGCGCCGGAAAGCGTGCGCGCCAGCAGTAACTCCACCCAGCTGAACATGAAGCAGAAGAACAGCGTGACGCCGATTGCGCCCCGGTTGATGGGGATAAAAATACGAAAAAAGAAGTACAGGAAGCTGTGGCCATCCAACTTTGCCAATTCATCCAGCTCCTTTGGCACGCCCGAAAAGAAGCCCTCGAGAATCCAGACGGACAGCGGGACGGTAAAAAGACAGTGCGCCAGCGCAACCGCCAGCGGCGTGTCAAACAGCCCGATCGCGGAGTAGAGCTGGAAGAAAGGCAGGAGAAACACTGCCGGGGGCGCCATGCGATTGGTGAGCAGCCAGAAGAACAGCTGTCTGTCGCCCAGGAAGCGGTAGCGGGAGAATGCATAGGCTGCAGGAATCGCCACCGCCAATGATATCGCGGTATTCATGACGACATACGCAAGCGAATTACCGAATGCCTCATACCAGACCGGGTTGGAAAAAATCTCTGCAAAGTTTGCAAACGTCGGCGAAACGGGAAACAGCGCAAACTCACCGACAATGTCGGCATTGCTGCGTATCGCCATCGACAGCAACCAGTAGAGCGGTACCAACAGGTAGGCAACGTAGCCGATCAATATCCAGCGACTACGACTCATCTTTGCGTACCACGCTCGAATAGAACAGCCAGCAGAACAGCAGGATGAACAGGAAGTAAACAACGGAGAATGCCGCGGCAGGACCCAGGTCAAACTGGCCCACCGCCATGGTCGTCAGGTACTGACTCAGGAATGTCGTCGCGTTACCGGGACCACCACCTGTCAGTACGAATGGCTCCGTGTAGATCATGAAGCTGTCCATCAGGCGCAGCAATATCGCAATGACGAGCACGCCACGCAGGCGCGGCAGTTCGATAAGCCGGAATATCTGCCACTTGCTCGCGCCGTCGATTTCGGCCGCCTGGTAGAAAGGACCAGGAATTGCCGTGAGGCCGGCAAATGTCAATAAAGCAACCAGAGACGTCCAATGCCAGACGTCCATTGCGACGATCGTAATCCAGGCGTGCGTCGGGTCCGAGGAGTAGTTATATGGTATCCCGAGGGCATTGATACCGACGCCAAGCAAGCCAATATCGGGTCTCGCAAATATCTGCCATATCGTTGCAACGACATTCCACGGAATGAGCAACGGCAAGGCTAACAAAATCAGAATGAAGGGCGTCAGCTTCGAGCTCTTTGGAATTCCTTTTGCCACCACAATGCCAAGCGGGATTTCGATAAGCAGCACCGTCAGGCTAAACCCGACCTGGCGCATGAACGCACTCATAAATCGAGGATCGTTCAGTGTTTCCCGATACCACTCGAAACCTACGAAAAACCGGGTATTGAAGTCGAGAATATCCTGTACCGAATAATTTACGACAGTCATGAGTGGAATGACGGCGCTGAACGCGACGACCAGCACGACCGGCAGTACGCCCAGCCAGGCGCGATTGTTGTGAGGTCTAAGCGATCGCACCTTCACCGACCCTGGTTTTGTTGGCAAATGCGACGTAGCGATTCACGCGGAGCGCAGCGTTCGTACCAACTTCCACATGCGCCTCTCCGCGAACGGCGAGTTCCCCCAATTCTGTATCGAGCGTGATCAGACCCACGGGCACGCCGTTTACCGTCGACTGGATACGAATTCGCTTGACGGTCCCCTCAATGGGACCCGCGGTGTCGATCACCGCCCATTCCGGCCGGAAGCCGATGCGATCACCGTCTGTAATATTGAGTGCGGCCGCGGGCACAAAATTCATACCGGGACTTCCGACGAAATGGCCCACAAACTCATGTGCCGGCGACTGGTAGATCTCTTTTGGCGTACCCGTTTGCAGAATGCCGTCAACCGTCAAAACGGAAACGCGCTCTGCGAAGGTCAGCGCCTCGGTCTGATCATGGGTGACATAGATCATGGTGACGCCCAGGTCAACTTGCGCTTTTAGTAATGCCTGCCTCAACCGCCATTTCTTTCGAGGCTCGACCGCGGTTAGCGGTTCGTCCAGCAGGACCAGCGAAGTATCCGGCCTGACCAGCGCTTTGCCGACGGCAACAAGCTGTTTTTCGGAAAGGGTGAGCGTGCCTGGCTTGCGCCCGTGCAGTGCAGCGATGCCCAGTTCCGCGCTGACGTATTCGACGCGCTCGGCGATAGTCGCGGCCGTCGCTCGTTTGGCCCTTAGCGGAAAAGCAAGGTTCTCCAGGACGGAAAGCGACTCATAAAGTACTGGAAACTGGAAAACTTGCGCTACGTTCCGCGCACTCCCGACGAGATCTGATACGTCGTCATCATCAAACGAAATCCGCCCGGACGTGGGCGACAACAATCCGGACAGGAGATTCAGTAGTGTAGTTTTGCCAGCGCCACTGGCGCCGAGAAGTGCGTGGGCCTCACCGTCTGCAATGTCCAGCCGTAACTCGTCCAGTGTATGGGTATCGGAGCCCGGGTAACGGAACGACACGTTGTCGAGCCTGATGCTGGCCATGTCAGAAATGCACCACGTCATCTGCACGCGCAAAGAGGTCGATGTTCGTGCCAACTGCGACCGAATGCATCCCATGGCGGCGAATCACCCAATCGCGCCCCTCTACCTCGCCGTGAATGAACGATTCATTACCATTCGTTTCGTAAGCAGTAACGAGCATGTCAAATTCAACAATGCCTGCGACGTCTTCTTTGCCAACCTGGATATGCTCGGGACGGAGTGCACAGGAATTCCCTGCACTCTCGAAGTAGTTGATGATTGGCTCTGCCAGTAACTCCATTGCGGCAAAACTGTTGGGGAAACGATAGACGTCAATCGGTGTCCCGGCTTGAATCTTGGTTCCATCCTTCAACAAAAGAATCTGGTCGCCCAGTGCGAACGCATCCCGAGGATCGCTACTGGTGTAGATTACGATCGTATTGGTGTCGCTGAACAGGTCACGCAGTTCGTTCTCCAGCGATTCACGCAACTTAAAATCAAGATTGGCAAGCGGCTCATCGAGCAATAAAACCTGCGCGTCTTTAGCCAAAGCACGGGCAATTGCCAGGCGTTGCTGCTGGCCGCCCGACAATTCGTGCGGCAGTCGGTTGAGAAACTCGGATATCTGCAGCATCGACGAAAGTTCGTGCACCTTTTTTTCCCGCTCCGCGCCGGACAAACGACGAGCGACCAGAGGCGATGCGATATTTTCCCTAACCGTCAGATTCGGATAGTTTACGAATGCCTGGTAGACCAGGCTGACCGGACGAAGCTGTGGCGGAAGGCTTCTCAAGTTGCGGCCGTCGAGATTAATCTCCCCGGTTGCCTGCGTGTGCAATCCCGCAATCAGTCGACAAAGGTCAGTTTTACCAGAGTTGTTGGTGCCGAGAACTACAGATACCTCGCCGTCTTTGAACACATGATCAAATCCGTCAACTGCATCGCCGCGCAGGCGCACATCCGCGAGTTCAAGCATTCGATGTCATATTCAGGCGCGGCTTCGGGGACATTCGCATCTCTGCAATCGGTGCTTGCATTTGAGTTGAGGTAACAATCAGGTCATTGGGGCATGGTATCAGGGTACCGAATACGACGACCATCACTGAACATCGAATAAAGCGAACAGGATTGGCACTGCTAGATACGCGCAAACAGAGCATCACCTGTTCAAGCTATAAAGGCCGATATTTGGATTGCCGCTGCCGCTACAACCAGGTTCCCCATACCGGGAAAACTTCTGGATTCTCTGTCCCGAGTCTACTTCGCCGGTATAGACATTGCCCGCCGAATCGACTGCCAATGCATGGATCCAGTGAAACTCGCCAACCTGTCGCCCTGACCTGCCAATCCTGTCGAGCTCCTGAAAGTTATCGCGATTAATAATGTAGAAGGTACCGTTCGCCAGATCCCCGACATAGAGGCAAGACTCTTCCGAATCGGTCGAAAGTTTTGCCGAGACCGCTGTGCCGCTCGCGGTTTGTGGCGCGACGTAGATATCCCCCACGAATCCGCATACGCCGGTTTCAGCGTTCGGGTTAGCGCATTGCCCTCCGACCTCGTTGACATTGAAAACCTGGATGCGGTTGTTGCCGCGGTCGCACGCGTACAACAGGCCATCTGCGCTAACGATCGCGCAGTGAAGTGGACTGCGGAAGAACATGGGCTTCATATTGCCAGCCTGGTAGTCGCCGGCCCACGGTCCCGCGTCATAAGGATCGATTTCAGTGCCTTCCGGATCGTCTACCGGGTTTTGCCCATAGGCGCCAAAATGTCCTGCATACATGCCCGTCTCGGCGTCCACGATGAGGATACGGCGATTACCATAGCCATCCGCGATATACATGCGATTGGTGTCCGGGTCGACGCTGAAATCAGCGACCCGGTAAGGCTGTGGTGTGTCGTTGGGTCCGCCATCAGTGTTCTCGCTGTCAGGGCCGGTCATGCCCGCGTAGCCGATCTGATAAACGAACTCGCCCTCGGCGGTGAACTTCAGGATATGCGAATCATCCCCGTGCGTCGCAGACCAGGGAAACTGCCCGGAGGAGTCGGAACCGTTACCCGAGAGGTACACGAAATTGTTGTGGTCCACGAAAAGACCGTGCTCATTGCCAGGCCAGACGCAGCCGTCCTCCGCGCGACACTTGTTTTCAAGAAAGCCGGGATCCGACGGGCCACCCCAGCTATCGAGCAAGTTGCCTTCCTGGTCGAACACCAGCACGGACGGAGCGGGAACACAGCAGCCGGAAGTCTGTTCAGCATAAATGCGCGGATTACCAAGCCCGTCGACAGGAATCCCATCGGCATTGGTACCCGCCACTTCAAGGCCGCCAGCTGCACTTGCACTGAGTGACCGAGGCCGGTGATAAACCCAGATATTGTCGTGTTGGTCGACGGCAATGCCGCCAACCTGGCCTATGCGCCAGTTATTCGGTAGTGCCTTCGGCCAGGTCGGGTCAATAACAAAACTCGGTGCTGATGCGCCTGCCGCAAACTTCGGCGCCGATCGCTCAGCCAGACGCTCAAAGGTGTCGACCGGGAGCAATGCAGAAGTCTCTTCTACACTCCCCGTATCCGGACCTGAACAGGCCGATACGCCCAGAGAGCAGATTATGAGACCGCTGAGGACAGCAAATTTTGAGTTGACCATTTTCCATTCAAGCCCGAAGTTGTGGTGGATACCTTGCCGCACAGTCTCTCGGCTGCCGATCCAATAGGAATCGCACTATCGAGATCCTGCTGATTTTATTGCGGCACGTCGAGAAAGAACAATTCTTCCGCGCCGATCTGAACTGACTGAATCTAATGAGGCGACTTAACGGATTCGTATTGAGCCTGTCAGATTGCGTACGTGGCGAAGTTTTTGTCACATCGTCGCCGGTTTATTCGCTTTCGCACTAAGGCAGAAACTACTTATCGACCCCATGATCGTGCATGTTAGAATTATCTGGTTCATATATACCATCGGAGAATCGGGAGGACCTGGGCATGCCGCCGTCTCCAGAATCAGTCGTGCTGATCGGCTCATACGTGCCGAGACACTGTGGAATCGCCACGTTTACGGCAGATCTTGCAGCAGCGATTCTCGAAAACAATCCTCGAATCGACTGTTCCGTCGTCGCTGTAAACGATCGACCGGACGGCTATGAGTATCCCGACGAGGTGCGATTCCAAATTGGCCAGGACATCCTAAGCGAATATCTTCACGCCGCCAATTACCTGAATCTACTTGATCCGGATGTAGTCTGCCTACAACACGAATACGGCATATTCGGTGGCCAACGCGGTAGCTTCATTGTCGAGCTGGCGCAAAACCTTAATGTTCCCCTGATTACCACCTTTCACACGGTACTTAGGGATCCCTTGCCGGAAGAACTGAAGATCACTCTGCAATTGGCGGAACTGTCGGACCGCGTTGTTGTGATGAGTGAGCGAGGTGCCAGTTTTCTTCGGAATATTTATAAGGTTCCAACGCGCAAGATTGATCTGATTCACCATGGAATTCCCGAAGTACCGTTTCTCGACCCGGATCCGTGCAAGGAAAGGGTCGCAAATGCCGACAAGACTGTAATTCTGACTTTTGGCCTGCTCTCGCCGGGTAAGGGTATAGAGTTTGTGATTGATGCCTTGCCTGAAATAGTCAGCCGGCATCCGGAGGTACTCTATTTCGTCGTTGGTGCCACCCATCCGCACTGCAAAGCTGAGAGCGGTGAGGATTATCGCTTTAGTTTGCACCGTCGGGCAAAGGAACTCGGCGTCGGCGACAACATCGTATTTCATGATCGATTCATGGAGCGTGATGAATTGCTCGAGATCATTCGAGCCGCTGATATATACGTGACTCCGTACCTGAACGAGGCCCAGATCGTATCCGGCACGCTGGCCTACGCGGTTGGGGCTGGCAAGGCTGTCGTCTCTACGCCCTACTGGCATGCGCAGGAGATGCTAGCTGATGGGCGCGGCAGACTCGTACCATTCAAGAATCACAAGGCGATCGCAGACGAGATCAATCAACTTCTGGACTTTCCAGAGTCACGTCTCGAGATGCGTCGTGCGGCCTACGAATACTCCCGGCCGATGGTGATGAGGCAGATGGGACGCAACTACCTGGAGCTGTTTGCAGACGCCAGGGCACAGCGGTCCGCTGCGGTCGACGTCCCGGCACTCCATACCCTGAGCCAACAGAAACAGCGACTGCCGCAAATTAACCTGGGTCATCTACGTCTGTTGACGGACGACACCGGCATACTCCAGCACGCCAGGTTCACAGTTCCGAA
>JBPCYD010000166.1:0-22489 GCA_051007895.1 Woeseiaceae bacterium | reverse complement strand
GTGAAGAGAACAGTCACGCCGACGCCCGAGGCTTCGTCGATGCGGTCGCGGGTACGCTGGGCCTCGTGCTGTTCGTCGTTACGTTGATCGGCGTTGTCGCAGCGCCACTATTGGTTCTTATTGTCGCGCCCGGATTTGTAGGCGACGACGGTCGTTTTGAGCTCGCGACAGTCATGTTGCGTTTCACCTTTCCGTATCTCCTGTTCATATCTCTGACCGCATTCGCGGGCGGCGTTCTAAACACGTACGGCAAGTTTGCAGCGCCGGCATTTACTCCGGTTATCCTGAATGTCGTGTTGATTGCGTTCGCGCTCTGGTTGTCGCCGCAATTAGCAGAACCCGGCATGGCATTGGCATACGCAGTGTTCGTTGCCGGTGTCGTACAGCTACTCTTTCAACTGCCATTTCTCGCAAAAATCCACGCGATACCGCGACCCCGATGGCATCCGCGTCATTCCGGCGTGAAACGCGTAGGCACACTGATGTTACCGGCGATATTTGGATCCTCGGTTGCGCAAATAAACGTACTTCTGGGCGGCATCATTGCCTCACTCCTCGGTGTCGGCAAAGTAAGCCTGCTTTATTACTCGGACCGGCTGATGGAGTTTCCGCTGGGATTGTTCGGCATCGCATTGGCAACTGTCACATTGCCGTATTTGTCGCGCCAGGCGGCCAGCAAATCAATGACAGACTTCTCGCGTACCCTCGATTGGTCCATGAAATTGATCCTTTTGATCGCGGTGCCGGCGGCTATCGGATTGATTCTGCTCGCAGAACCTCTGCTCGCGACCATATTTTACGGCGGTGAATTTAGTCGCTTCGACGTCGAGATGGCGGCGTTGAGTCTGCAAGCATTTGCCGTAGGGCTGGTGGGATTTTCGTTCGTGAAAATCCTGGCGCCTGCGTATTTTGCGCGCGAGGATACGAGAACACCGGTCAAGGTTGGACTGATTGCACTGGCTGTCAATTTCACCTTGAGCGTCGCATTCGCCTATGGCTTGACCAGAATCGGATACGTCGGAACGCACGCCGGATTGGCGCTTGCTATTTCGATTGCCGCGGTCGTGAATGCCTGGCTTTTGTATAGGGGCCTGCGACGCGAGGAATTGATACAGCATTCAGGCGCCTGGTTGGCGATGTGTGTGCGTTTCGTGATCGCCAATGCTGCAATGGCTGGTTGCCTGGTCGTACTCAATCGCCCGCTTGATTGGTGGCTCGAAGCCTCAGTCCTGCAGCGGGCCGGCTGGCTTGGCGTCGTCATCTTCTCGGCGGCCACGGTTTATTTCGTGACATTAGTGGTTGTCGGTATGCGCACATCGCAACTGCGGCATGAATCCGGGTAGCGCATCGAATCCCTACGCCTTGTACAATCACGATTGAGACGGTCTGTATTTCCACCAAATGTTGTTATCGCGCAGTGTTCATCAATTTCCGTTTGACCGTGTTGCCGCAGGCAGCGTGGCAACTATTGGTGCCTATGACGGATTGCACCTGGGTCATCAGGAATTACTCGGTAAAGTTCGGCAGGTCGCAAAGGAACGCAATTTGCCTTCAGTCGTAATGAGTTTCGAGCCGACGCCGAGAGAATTCTTTCTGTCGGAACGGCCGCCGGCACGTCTTATGCGTTTCCGCGAGAAATTCGAAGCATTGTCGGCAACCGAAATTGACATTTTCTATTGCCCGCGGTTTGACACATCGATGAAGAACATCGCAGCAGACACGTTTATCCGGCAGATCCTCATCCACGCATTGAATATCGAGCACCTGGTCATTGGCGACGATTTTCGATTCGCTGCGAAAAGAGCCGGCGATATCAGGATGCTTGAACGAGCCGGTGCAGCATTGGGATTCACTGTCGAACAGGTCTCAAGTGTGATTTCCAATGACGAACGAGTGAGCAGCACGGCGATCAGGGAGGCACTCTGGGAAGGTGACCTGTCGCGCGCAAGGCAGTTGCTGGGTCGGGACTACCGCATGTCCGGACAGGTCATCGTGGGCAATCGAGTCGGTCGAAGTCTCGGCTACCCAACGGCAAACGTTAATCTGAACCGGCGTCAAAGTCCGGTAATGGGCATATTTGCTGTCCGAGTTTCCGGAGCGGACTGGGGTCCGCTGGATGCGGTCGCCAGTGTTGGTACGCGCCCGACGTTTGCGGGGACGAAACCACTACTGGAGGTCCATGTTTTTGACTTCGACCGCGACATTTACGGCGAATATATTCATGTCGACTTCATCGCCCGACTACGAAGCGAAGAGAAGTTCGACGATGTCGCCAAACTCATAGAACAAATGGATCTTGACTCCGCATGGGCGCGCGAAATACTTGCGGCCTGATCGAATTTAGCTAAATACGCAGGAATGAATGTTGACAGAAGAAACTGAAAAGAAGCCAAGCGGAAACGGATCGTTTTACCTCTGGCTGACCTTGTCGGGCATGGTTATTGCGCTTGATCAGGTGACGAAATTGGCAATCATCAAGTGGGTGCCGCTCTACGATACGATTCCTCTGAATTCGTTCGTCAATATTACGCATCAGCGAAATACGGGTGCGGCATTCAGCTTGCTTGCGGATGCCCCCAGTTGGCAACGATGGTTTTTTATCACGCTGGCAATCGTGGTTAGTGTCTACCTGGTCTCCTGGCTTTGGCGGATACGGTCGTCACGTCACACAATTTTGAGCGCAGGATTAGCATTGGTTCTCGGCGGTGCAATAGGCAACGTCATTGACAGAATCTACCTGGGCAGTGTCGTTGATTTTATCCAGGTGTTAATCATGGGCTGGCCGTTTCCATCGTTTAACGTCGCAGATTCGGCAATATCGGTGGGTGCTGCGTTCCTGATTATCGACACGCTGTTTTTCTCGGGCAGTGAAAAGACCGACGAATCAGATCGCGACTAAAGTCGCTCCTACAAAAAGTCGGGAGGCTTAAAGGTTTCGCGACTGAAGTCGCTCCTACGGTGTAAAAAGCAATTGTAGGAGCGACTTTAGTCGCGATTTCCCCACCGGGGCCTGGAACGTATTTGCAGGAGCGACTTTAGTCGCGATTTCGCCACCGGGGCCTGGAACGTATTTGCAGGAGCGACTTCAGTCGCGATGTCCCCACCGACCGGGAAGGTATTTGTAGGAGCGACTTCAGTCGCGATGTCCCCACCGGCCTGTAACGATTAGTAGGAGCGACTTCAGTCGCGATGTCCCCACCGACCTGGAAAGTATTTGTAGGAGCGACTTCAGTCGCGATTCGACACAAACACAAAAAAGCCGATCTAACGAGACCGGCCTTTAATCCTTACCTGCCGTTGCGAATCTAACGACGCGTATTGGTCCAGCAGTCAGTAGCCGGCGACGAGCCTTTGATGCCTGCACCGTTGATCGTGAAAACATCACATTTAGTCGATTCGACGTCGCCAGGCTGATAGTTGGCGTCCGCCACAAACGTGTTCGCATCTGCGGACACCATGCGAATAATGTATGTGCCTGTATTTGACGGTACATTGTTGGCACCGTTAAAACCCAGGTTATTCATATTCATGGTGTAGGTATTATTCTGCAAGTACCATCGCTCCTGTAGTGTCGCGATCTTTAACAACGCCGCCATGGCTTCATTGCGTTTTGCTTTGGCGATGTATTGTCGATAACTTGGATACGCGATTGCTGTCAGGATGCTGATGATGACCATTACTATCAACAGTTCTGCCAATGTAACGCCTTGCATCTTACTGCGCATATTCAAATCCTCGAAAGCGGCGTTCAACGATTATTGAATACCGTCCTGAGTCCAAAGTGTACGTACCGGATTATTGACAAATCCTGGGTTAAAACACTCCACGCCTACACAACCAATTGGCGGCGGCGAGCATGCTGCGCCAGAGCAAGTTGCGGGATCCGCACTGGGAAATATGATCACCGGGCTGGGCGCAATGCCGATTTGTTTCAGTATGCTTTGGCGCGCGGCATCCGCAGCGCTGGGTGCCAGTGTATCCAAATTATTGACAACGGGATCACCGTTTTCAACTTTGACGCGATACAGAAAATTCGTGCCCGCGCCGGCTGCACAGGCGTTAGACAAATTGACATCCGGTGAGAAGGCGACAAAAAACACAGAATCATCGAACGTAAGCGAATCAGACAAGACTTTCTGATTCGGTGGCAATCTAAACATCCAGCCTTTTTCCGTCGCTGTCAGCACAGTTCGGACCTTGCCGGTTACGTCGACGAGGTTGCTTTCCGTGATGACCGGCAAAGTGTTGTACTCGGTCTGGGTCATCTGTGTAAAGACCTTGTCGTCCCTGAGCGAATAAAAGCGATCATTGGCAATGTTGTCCAATGGGTGCGCACGATAGCCAGAGCCGATGCTGATTGCGAGAAATCGGTTGCTAAGGATGTTGCTTTTGAAAAGAGAAACATCCGGTGATGTGTAAAAGCGGCGCGTTTCCTGCAAAGTCGGCGTGCCAGACAGTCCTTCCGCACCGAGCTGTGCAATAACGCCGCCGGTGACGAAATCGACGCCGGTTACCCCGTTGTAGATATCGAATCGCAGTATCTGTCCACCCAGGTCGGCCGCATACATACGATCGGCAAACCCGTCACCGGAAATGTCGATTACGCGAACTTCACCAGGAATTGCGCGATTCATGCCCGGTACCGACCGGTTACCTGGCCCCGCACTTTTAGCGGCGCGCCAAAGCTCAGCACCCGTATCCAGGTCGAGCATGATGACGCTGGCGCCGACCGAGTCGTCCACTACCGGGTGGCTGTTCGTATCGTGCGTTGGGTCATAGCCGCCGCCGAAGACAACGACTGCCTTGTTGTTGCTCACGCCCGGTGCGTCAATCTTCGCGACAACCGGCGTCGACCAGCTCTGTCCAAGGCCTGACGGGCTAGCTGTCCACAGCATTTTCGGTTGATTTTTGTTAGTAACGTCGAGCGCGTAGTAGGTGTTGCCACCGCGGCGCATACCGAAGATGATTCGTACAAAGTCGTTGCCGCCATCGATGATGCCATTTCCGTTCTCATCGAAAACGACTGGAACTATATTGCCGTCAAGGCCATAGTTTTTGTATTTGGAGTCCGGGTCAAAGAAAAGCCGCGTCATGTTAGACAGCAATTCCATCGGTACAAACGACCAAAGCTCGTCACCGGTATCGCCGTCGACTGCGTGCAGGTAACCATCATTGGTTGCGGTGTATACAACAACGTCCGGGTTATTGGCCGTTCCGCCGTAAACAACGGCAGCCGGTTGCGAATGTAGCGGATCACCTAACGCGTCTGTCGCCCAACGCGTTTCGGTTGTATTGGAATCGTTATCGACATCACGAACATCGACGCCGCGCATCCAGTCAATCAATTGCGCTTTGGTCGGCTCACCCGTCGTGCCCGATAAGCCGAAATCGGCCGCGACGAGTCCCATGTTCGTCGAAACAATGGCGTTACCTGTCGATGCAAGGTTCAGATCCGTTCCGTTGTAGGTAAAGAGATTTCGAGACGCCGGCGACGGAAGCCGAGACGCCGCGCCACCCTTTACCACGTCGTTACCGTCAACGTTGGCGCTCCAGAAGCTTTGCGCTGTAGCTTCGAAAAAACCGCTTGCCGGATTTACCGCATCATTCGATCTTTTGTCGGTAATTGTCGGACTGATGATCTCATTGCCGTTGGGATCGAGAATGGGATCGCCCGCCGCATCTACTACAACGCGGTTCGTGATCGTATATTTCTTCAGGTTGCCAGGCCAGTGAACCTTATTCTTGACGCCAAACATGCTCAGGTAAATATCGTTCAGGTTTTGTGTGCGATTGAACGTGTTGACAGAAACAGCGGGGGCAGAGAATGCCAGCGACTTGTCAGTGACGTCGTTAACAATTTCGAGCAGGGCGACGGTGAGCGATTGCACATCATCGGCCAGGAAATACCTGCCGCCGGACTTCGCTGCCGTGTCTTTAAGGATTTCAATATCACTGGCAAACCCGATGGTATGCGTAGTGACGTTCTGGACCTCAGGTTTTGTCGGGTCCGTGTCGTGCAGTTTCAGATAAAGTCCGATTTCATCGAGGCAGTCGCCGTCTTCGCTGCCAATACAAGCAGCGCTGCCGGTAAGAGCTGCAAATTCCGGCAAAGTCGGCACTAGCGTTCGCTCTTCCTCGTTGTCGTTAGGATTGCCATCCGACAGCAACACGTTGTAGTTTTTGGCGCAGGAGTCGAGGATAGGGGATCGATAAATTTCCGGGCCCGTCGGGGACATCAGTGCGTTGGGGTCGGTCGGATACTGGTCAATTCTCTCACCGAATTCGGCGGCCAGACCGTCCCAGTACAATGCGGCTTCGTATAAAACCTCAGACAAAGGCGTTCGCCCTTGATGATCCAGTGCGTTAACTTTACTGACAAGGCTCGACCTGTTCTGTTCGAGATCCGAAACGGCATGAATAATCGGGCCGCCATCGTTATCGTTGAAACGCATCAGGCCAACGTTTACGTTTTCGATGGAATTCAATACGGTCGTAGTCACTTTTTGAACGATATCCAGGCGCTCGAGATTGACGAGCTCCGGATTGGATTTCCAATTCAGCCAGTTGCCGTCGTATACCGTGTACTCGACGTTGCGCGGCGCGCTGCCCCACGATAGTTCGATTGACGGGTCGCTGACCCAGGCGTTCGATGCAGACGAGTTAAACCACGCGTAAGCGGTCGCATAAACATCCCCCGCAGTACCGTCGCCATGCTTCTCTCTATCATTCTGGCATTCAACCCAGCTTGTCTCGTCACCGGCCGCGAGGTCTTGCCACCAATAAACGGTTCCGATCGAGAATGGCGCGCTGCGCCATTGCACCATTGTGTTGGAATAGTTGCCGATGCCGTTGAGGCGTCGCGTCGCCGCATCACATTTAAATGCAGATTTTTCGATGACCTGCGTATCCAGCCCCGCACCAGCGCATACCGGTAAAACATCTATATCGGTCCAATAAAGTTTTCCCGGATCGCAAAGACCGGTGTTGTAGGTCTGATTTGGATCGTAGGGTTTCGCCGTTTCTTCCAGTGAATCCATGCTTCCCGAGGTGTCGAGGATTAACAGGACGTTCGGTTTTGGCTGCACAGATGAATTTGGATTTACCAGCAGTAGTTCCGTGTCATCGGCCCACACCGGTGCGCCAGCTGCCATTGCATAGATACTCGCAGCGGTCATCCACGCCAGTTTTTTCTTGCGGATTATCATTGTTTTTTCCTCAAGACGGTCTTGCGTGATTCCCTTCACAGCGTGATTGAGACTTTGGATACGGTGTTGGTTTCCAGGTGTTGCACCACGGTCAAACTGTAATCGCTACGATCGCCGACACTGGTGACCTGTTTGCGAAATTCCTGTAAAGAAACGGGCTGCTTGTTGACGATGTAGAGCGTATTCGGGGTCAGCCTCGAACTGAATGATTTGCAATCCGGGCAGCCGCGGAAAGTCAGTGTGCCGTTTTGCGTTACTGGCACGACAAATTCGGTCAACGGTACTTCGTGCGCGAGTTCGATCGTTCTGAATTGCGCAACAACAGAAACGTTCGTCAGCATTAGCGCTAAAGCTGTGGCGATCGTGATTCGAATCTGCATTAAAACGACTCCGTACATTCAATGGGCATGACGATCATCGACTACAGCGATGGTTGTTCCGGCCCGACAACATAAAATGCCTGTGTGTGGATTGCTGAGGCATCGCGGTCCGTTGTTGCACCTGAAACGCCGGCTCGCTTCGACTCTGATCGCGATGTCGCAATAAAGTGGTAGGCCGATATACCGCTGCCAACACCCAGGCTGAATGCGCGATCCGGAACCAGTGTCGCGTCCGTAAAATTTATCGTGGAAGAAACCTTGTCATTGGAATTGACATCTTGTGCGAGCGTTACCGTGCCCGTTGTGCTGAAAATTCCGCGTGAAATTGCCTGCTCCAGCCCGGTCTCCGCAGCCTGGAACGCATTCTCGTAGTTCTGGTTATTACGCGCCATCGCAAGCTCCGTCGTCGCCGTGTTCATGCCAGATACAGCAAGTACGGTAACAACGACCAGCAACACCAACCCTACAATAAGCGCTGCACCGTTTTGACTACTGGTCAATTTGATTTCATTCATGTCATTTCTCTGCACTGGATACACACTATGTCCTGGCGTTTCTCAGCAAAATCGTTTTCGACACCTGCATGCGGCGAAAAGAGTCGTTATAAGTGCCGAGGTTCACGCCGGCAGGGTTGTATATGGTGCTGTCCACCAGGCCTGCTTCCCTGCTGACACCTCGAATGATCATCCAAAGTCGCGCGGTGATGACCCTGGAACCCGGTATGAAACCGACCGCACCCGGGGTGATGATTACGTCACCGGGATTAACATAGCGGTCGACCGTGTTGTCCTCATCGACATCAACGCCCAGCTGCAACTGGATGTTTTCGACGCCAGGTGCAATCTCCTGGTCGACAATCGTTGGCGTTCCACCCACCGACGTCAGCGTTTTGCGGCGCAACGTCGGCACGCCGGGAATTAGCGTCGAGCTTGCCGCAACGTAATAGGAATTGACCATCAGGTTGTGCGTCTCGGAATCCGCGACACTGAAACCGCCCGGTATCGTACTGCTGTTAAAGAGCTGGCCCTGAATGCGCGTGCTTTGAATCTGCAATCGACCGGCCTGCGGCGCTGTCGGGGCAACAGTCGTGCGCCGCACGGTGATTGTGTCGGAGTTAACCTGTGCAGTTTCCGCGCCGCCCGGTCCCGGGCCGCAGGTCAGTGAGTAAGTATCATTATTGCCGTCTACGGGACGAAACAAATCAAGCGCCCAGTTGGCACCGCATGAAGTTGGGACATCGGCCAGTGACGTCGGATTAGCATTGGTCAAGGTCGAGCGGCCTTCAATGGCGAGCGCGCGACTGTGCATGCCCCAGTTGCTGGCCATCCGCAGGTCAGATTCGACGGTATCCATCGCAAACTGTGCCGTTTCCTGGACGCGGGCAATGGACTCGTTAATAACAAAAGCCTGCCGGCTCTGATTGTATATTTGCACCGCACCGACCATCAGGAATGAGCCGATGGCAAGTGCAACCATCAACTCGATCAGCGTCATACCCGACTGCCGCTCTGACGATTGATTCTTAGGTGTTAGTTCTGACATCGCGCTTAAATTCCAAGGACCGGAATCGTGATCGAATAGCTGGGATCTGGCGATTCACCCGGTTCTGACCACGAGACCGTGATCTGGTAGGTCGGCGGCGCGACCCCGTTGTTAAAAACAACGGCGACCGTTCCATTTGGCATCGAGTCCCGTGCCTGTTGGTTCCATAAGTAAATGTCGTTCGACGCCATCTCATCTCGAGTGCAGTTCGTCGCCGCTGCAACGCATGCACTCGGCACGCCCGAATCGGCAAGCGCATAGGACGCAGCTGCGCGAGGGTTTGCACGAATTCGGTCAGCGACATCTCCCGCGAGCGTGACCGCATTGTGACGCAGGATCGATGTGCGACCGGCCTGCATGCTGGTGACATACAGGCCAGCGATGCCGAGCATGCCAACCGACAAGATGACCATCGCGATCAATACTTCGATGAGCGTGAATCCGCCTGCTTTTGTTAGTTGTTTTTCGATTCGCATGATTGAAATTCCAGTTTTACGGGCAGACACCACCAGCGGCCTGGATAACCTCATGATCGCTAATGATGGTTGCTCGCCCAATTGCCGTTGCGACCAACCGACGAGCCGTGGCGCGACCGCCAGGGGCAACATCGATGCCGCGACCATCGCAAATCATTGCGGTCGACAGGGCAGGGGTCAGGCCCACGTTGCCGCGACCAAGGCCTGTACCTGCAAACGAGAAATAGGTAGAGCCGCCGTTCGTTGTGACGTTTACACCAGGCGCCACAGGAGGATAGGCCCGAATTATGTTTTCGCCGGCGCCCGAGCGGTTAAGATCTCCATCGATATCAACGAAAACAATCCATCCATCGTTGAAATTGCCGCCGCAGTTGGCGGTCTCGGCCAGCGGATTGGTACTCGCACAGATCGTGATATTACTTTTTGATCTGGCCGCTTCGGAACGCGCCATCTGGAAACTGCCCAGGAAATCATTGGATGTGCTGGCCAGCCGGCTGTTTTGCGTGAACTCCGCGAAATTGGGAATGCCGTAGCTCAGAACGATGCCGACGATGACCATCGTAATCAGCAATTCATACAGCGTGAAGCCGAATTCTCGTCTGCTATGCATTCAAGCAATATACAGAGGAGAAAATTGCACCTTACATATATCCGACAAACGGCGTTCTGGTCCAGACCAGCGGTCGGAGTGGTAGGCCCTACTTTACTTAATCTGCGCACTGGTAACCCTTGCCGCGGCGAGTTTTATAGGCGACTCGCGGACGACCCGTGTAGCTGATAATGAGGGCCCGTGCGGTCCCGCGGCCCTTCCGGTCACAAAATACGACCGTCCCGTTAGTCGCCCGAAGCTCGGTAGAGCGCAGGGAGAAGCTCCGCCTATTTGACATAATTCGGACCGACGCGGTGGCCTGATATTGTTTCAAAACCGGCTCGTTTCGATCGCGAACGGCAGGCCAATCGCGGTCCAGATTGACGAACATCATCCAGCCTGCGGACCAGTCGAAGCTGGTGTCACAGATGTCTCCGTCAACCGTAGGGCACAGGCTGACGACGCGACGCCTGACGACAGACTCCTTGCGAGCAAGGTGCACGTCGTGAAACAGTGCGTTTGTTTGCGACATAAGTCTTTGGTTTGAAAGAATATTACCGAATGACGGTACGCCCAGCGTGAGGACGATCGTCAGCAGCCCGAGCGTCATCAATAGCTCGAGAAGACTGTAGCCACGATTTGCATGTCGTTCGCGCATCCGGAACCTCCCTGTTCACCTGCACCAGACTAGGGTTTTCCGACGCATCGTGGTGCTGCCATAAATCGGCAAACCCGGCAGATTCAGTTATTCGATTTAGAATTGGTCTATACTCGGCAACTATCTGATTCATAGGGGTTCCTGCTATGTCACGCCAGGACATTGAGGAAAAGCTCAAACGGCACGGCATATTGCCAACCACGCAACGACTAGAGGTGGCGGAAACGCTGCTCGCGAGGCCACAACACCTTTCCGCAGATCAGATAATTGATCAGCTACGCAGCTCCGGCTGTCGGGTATCCAAGGCAACCGTCTACAACACGCTGAAATTGTTCACAAATCAGGGGTTGATCAAAGAAATCAACGTTGCAGACAGTCGCAAGTTCTTCGACTCCACAACCCATCCCCATCATCATTTTTATCATGTTGAAACCGGCGAATTGACCGATATTCCTGCGTCGAGTGTGGGCCTTCTGGATTTGCCACCGCTGCCGGAAGGAACGGAGCAGGACGGAGTCGAAGTGCTGATCCGGGTGCGCGACAAACCGACGTAGTCGGGTGCGTTGATCGAAGGCCAAAATGGTGCCGGATAGGTGATTCGAACACCTGACCCCATCATTACGAATGATGTGCTCTACCAACTGAGCTAATCCGGCATATTGGGTGAACTGTCTGACGGGTGCGTATTTTGCGGGCGCGAGTATATCGCCGTAATCCCGTTTGGGCCAGATCTCGCGATGAATATTGATATGGCCGAAGCGTTAGTCGCGGCTAAGGCCGTTCCCACAAGACGCTTCCCACAATCTTACAAAGAGCCACCCACCGCGCTGTCACAAAACTTTCCGGTATCTAGAGATCAATCGCGGCTGAAGCCGCTCCTACAAGGGCTTTTCCACCGTCTTACAAAGAGCCACCCACCACATTGTCACAAAATTTCCGGGTATCAGAGATCAATCGCGGCTGAAGCCGCTCCTACGAGGCCTTTTCCACAAACTCACAGCGAGTCACCCACCGCACTGTCACAAATTTTTCCGGTATCAACCATCAATCGCGGCTAAAGCCGCTCCTACGAGGCCTTTTCCGCCTATTCGCATAGCCTGCCTGTAGGAGCGGCTTCAGCCGCGATGCCCAACCACCCAAAAACGCGTCATTAGTTTCCTGTAGGAGCGGCTTCAGCCGCGATGCCCAACCACCAAAAATCGCGTCATTGATTTCCTGTAGGAGCGGCTTCAGCCGCGATGCCCAGCCACCAAAAATCGCGTCATTAATTTCCAGTAGGAGCGGCTTCAGCCGCGATGCCCAAGCACCCAAAAAAGCGACATTAGTTTCCTGTAGGAGCGGCTTTAGCCGCGATTCCGAAAACCTGCTATCTCAATGCCGCGGAATGCTCGATTCTGTGCATCAGAACGTCGGCGAGTGTCTTCAGTATCAAAAAAAACAGGAGCATGCCCGTCCCGGCACCGGTAAACGCCCCGCCCAGTATTATGGTCAGGTGCATTGGAACGATCCGCAAGTAGGGGAAAAACATGATGTTACCGATATTGGGCGTTCGAATTGCGTCCTGTTCACGATACTCGGTAAAGGAAATGTAGTGGTTTACCAGGAACACCAGGACACACAGCGTGAGGAAAAACAGGTTGCCGTCGAACGCATTGCGCTCGTTGGACAATATGAAAACAAGGTAGACAAAGTGAAACCCACCGTAGTGCATCGCGAAAAAACCCGCCATGCTCCGTTTCGTTTTTGGAGTCATCGGAACGGGTTTGCCGTTCTGCCACATACCCACCGTAGTGAAATTACTAAGCGCCAGCATCCGTTTCGCGCTGAATATGCCGATAATGACGCTTTGTGCCCAGTAGATGATCATAAGGTCCTGAAGGTTCCAACCTTCCTTCAGCGCGAGGACGATCGATATCATATTGGCGCCGATCAACGACACCACGGATTTTCGCCAGCCAGCTTTTTCCGATGGGTTCATGACCGCAATATACAGTCTGATGCCGGTCAGCAAAAAAAAACCCCGCACGTAAATGTGCGGGGTTGAAGCCAGTCTTGCCGAGTCAGTGGGGGAAAAACCGATCCGGCGATATTCAGGTCAAAACACCCAATTACGGCTCCAGAATGTAGACAAATATTTTGTACGCAGTGAATACATTCGTGTCTGCGTTGTACTGACCGCGGGCATACATTGACCGTGCTGCATTGACGCCATCAAGCTCGAGTGTCAAAGCGTTCAGGAAGTCTTCGAAATCCGCATACAGCTGCAGGCTGTCCGAAGTCTTGACCGTGAACAGTTTTCTGCCTGTTTCGCGGGGTGCGATCAGCGTATCGGTATCAAGCGTTGACAGATCGATCAGGACCGGTCCCTGCTTGATGTGATGACGTTGGTCGTCACCGAATTCGCGACGATCAAGCAGCAGGCCGCTGCCGTCCATCATCAGGAACGGTGAAGTTGTACCTGTAGCGCCCCAGCCAACTCCGATCGAGCTGCGAACATCCGAATAGTCAATGATGGTGCGACCTTCGAAATCCGGCGGTGCTGCACCGAATTCATACGGGTAGCCGTAGACTACGACAGGCTGGCCGGTTGCATCTGACGGCATCAGGACATTACCCGTGGACACCTGGTATGCAGCCGGATCGGCATCCGTCTCCGGAGACGAACCAGTGCCGGTGAAATCGAATACCTGTACCCGTCGACGATCAATCGCCTGCAGTTCAATTTCGGTTTCTCCCGGGTTTATCGCATTGACCAATCCGCTGAGATGCGTGATGTGCATCAGAACAGCGCCGTTGGTTGCGTCGATGTGTACGCCCTGCTCATCATTGCTGACGACAGTTCCGCGAATGGTCACGGCCTGGCCGATAGAAATAGCGCTGTTGTCGAGCAATCGAACCGGCGCGCCCAGCGGTCGATCCGTATCGACTGTTTTGTAGACAATCGTATCCGGGCCCACCGTAACCGTGACGTCGTCACGGAAGAATGAACGTGTAACGCTTGTGGCATCAGTAAGAATGACCGTACCGCCGCGCACTACCAGTTCGTTTTCGACTCGCGAAATAACGCTGCCCTTGACAGCATCGAGTCCGTTACCCGGTACGCTGCTGCCAGCAAGTACGATGTTCGCCGTGAACTCGCGTTCAGCAACATTTACCGTACCCTGTGCGACAGTCAGCGTGCCCTGGCCAGCGGCTTCGAGAGCGCGCAGGCCTTCTGCGCCGGTATAGGCAGTGCCATCCACTTCAATGTCGGTTGCATCGGTTACGTTAACCTTCATACGACCGAAATCATTTGCGATGTCGTGAAACGGTCGAAGTGCAACCGTGTAATACATCTCTTCGACATTCGCGTCGATAAACCGGCCACGGACGCGAATATCCTTCGTGTCCACCGGATCCGGTTCGGCAACAATGAACGGCTCGGCAACAGCAATCGCCGGTGTAGGCGCAATGTCTACCGTGTGCGATGCATCCAGATCGAAGTCGAGCGTCAGCAATGCTGCCCGCGCCCGCGTTACCAGCAGCTGGTCACGATCCGCTAGCTTGATTTTGAGCGATGTCTGGCCCATTGCGTTACCGTCGGCATCGACTACATCCGTTTCCTTGGCATCGCCGTCAGATTCAACAAAAACTTCAGCATTGCTGTAGTCGAGGTGAATCGTGCCGGCAACGTAGACACCAGGCGGTACTGTCGCAACACTGACGAATTCCGTCAGATCGACATACTGCGCAAAGTCGATACGCGTACTGTTTGGCAAAACGTCGATGACCGCGCCATTGGCTTTTTCAAGCGTCAGCCCGGTAACGTCTACGGCATAACTCAAGAAATCGCCGTCAGCGTCGGTTAGCCCGACAATGACTGAACCGCATTCGCTTGCCGTTGATGGATCAGAGGGTATACAGGTAGCCGCTGCGGGCGGTGGTATCTGCTCAGTCGTTGCAGCGCCGCCGCCACAGGCGGAAAGCGCAACAGTCAGGATCATCAGTGCAAGTGATATCCATATCGTTGAATTTTTGACACCACCCGGAAGGTGGTTGTTCGAGGCATTCATAGTGATCTCCCTGTCGAATTGCGTTCGTTACGTGGCTATAACGCGGCTTTAACGAAAGGGTTGACCAGTAGATTTGGGGAATCTCGAAAAGTGGCGTTTATCTGCGCCGTGGCGGGACTCCGAAATGCTGAGAAAGCAAAAAAATACAGGGACTTATCTTGTATTCCTGCGGTAACATGTCAGAATGCACGCACTTCGACAAAGAATCCTCGAATGAGCACGATTTCAGGTTCCAAGGCCACCAAGTCAGCACCCGTCAGACGCCGCAGGCCACCACCCGGTGAGCGCAATCGCGGCGCAGTCGATGCGTTACAGACCAAGATTGCCGTAAACGTCCAGAACCTGGACAAGAATCGCTTCCAGGAACAGTTGCAGGACAATATCGCAGAGCTCCCTGATGCGACGGGGTGCGATGCTGCATTCCTGGTGCTCTTCAAGCATGACCTTTCGGAAATTGAGACCGTCCTTGCTTCCAGTTCGGTTTTTTCTGCCTGCAACGCGGACGCGTTGACGGGCGAATCTCTGTCGAACTGGCCGTGGTTGTGCAGAAACCTGGGCCACCTTAAGGTCGTCGAAATCGCCGATACCTCGGCCGGGCACGATGACGCACAAGAAGAATTTGTTCGTTTCGCCGAACTCGGCATCGGGTCGGCGCTGATCATCGGTTTTACGGTTCGCGGCGAGACGGCCGGATACCTGGCATTGGCAAACGAGCGTCCGCTCGAAAAAAGCGATGCTGATTTGCATTTGCTGATGAAGTTAATCGGTACCTCCCTCGCATCTGGTCTTGAGCGAATGCGTTCGGTAGATCTTTTGCACGAATTTGAAGAACGTAACGAACTTGTCAGCCTAACTGCAAACGACGGCATTTGGGATTTCGACGGTCAATCCAAGCACCTGAGCCTGTCACGGCGTTGGAAAGACATGCTTGGATACGATGTCGAGCAGGAAGATGTTCTGCCTGACTGGTATCGGCTTGTGCATCCGGACGATATGGCGCGTGTGCAAAAGAAGATGCGCGAACACCTGGAAGGGAAATCCGATTTTTTCGAAAGTGTGCATCGCATGCGGCACCAAAGCGGCGAGTGGCGGTGGATGACCAGCCGCGCCAAAGCGCTGCAAGATGACCGGGGTCGATTGATCCGGCTGCTTGGGGTCGAGGTCGATATCACCGAACGAAAGCTCTATGAAGAGGCGCTGTTTCGCGAAAAAGAAAGCGCGCAAATTACACTACGCTCAATTGGTGACGGCGTCATTACTACTGATGCCGAGTGCAATGTTGAATATATAAACCCGGTTGCCGAGGAATTGACGGGCTGGAAAGTCGACGATGCAAGCGGTCGTCCGATCGACGAGATTTTTCGTGGCTTTCATGAGGAAACCTGTGAACCGCTCGAGAATCCGCTGGCCGTGTCGATCCGCCGCAGTCGCTCGATCAAGTCAGTCAGGCCAACCCTGCTGATTCGACGCGACGGCAACGAGCTCTATATTGAAAGTACTGCATCCCCCATTCGAGACGGCAAGGGCGATGTGACGGGCGGTGTGCTGGTGTTCCATGACGTCAGCGAGTCGCGTGAGTTGAATCGTCGCCTTAGTTATCACGCGAGTCACGACATATTGACGGGTCTCGTGAATCGCGCGGAATTCGAGAGCCGACTGGAACGGGCGCTGAAGAGTGCGAAAGCGCGGGAAACGTCGTACGCGCTTTGTTACTTGGACCTGGACCAATTCAAGATCGTCAATGATTCCTGCGGACACCAGGCGGGCGACGCATTGTTAGGCCAGCTTGGTGCGCTGCTCAAATCGAAAATTCGCTGGAGAGATACGCTTGCGCGTCTTGGCGGCGATGAATTCGGTGTCCTGCTGGAAAGCTGCAACCTGGAACAGGCGCTGGAAACCGCTGAGACGTTGCGGGTCGCTGTAGGCGATTTCAAGTTCATGTGGGATGACCGCAGTTTTCGCCTTGGCGTCAGTATTGGTGTTGTGCCAATTACGGCAGGTAATGAAGACGTTGCAGCATTGTTGAGTGCTGCCGACAGTGCCTGCGCAGCCGCCAAAGAAGCTGGCCGAAACCGCATCCACAGCTTTGAAGAAAACGATATTGATCTGCAACGTCGGCGTAGAGAGCAACAGTGGGCGGCACGCATCAACAATGCGCTGGAGGAAAACCGTTTCGAGCTGTTCAGACAAACTATTCAACCACTGCAGACAGCTGAAGACGGCGCGCACTACGAAATACTCCTGCGCATGCGGGACGAATCGGGAGGCATTATTGCGCCAGGTTTGTTTATCGAAGCCGCTGAACGCTTCAGCCTGACCCCGCGCATCGATCGCTGGGTAATCATGAATGCATTCCGTTGGCTGGTTTCCGAGGCGGACGAGCGTGAGCGATTGGCGCTCTGTTCTATCAACCTGTCCGGTCAAAGTATTGGCGATGACAAATTCCTGCCTTTTGTCATCGAGCAATTTCAGATGAGCGGGATTGACGCTACCAAGATTTGTTTCGAAATCACCGAGACGGCTGCCATTGCGAGTTATTCACAGGCCAATCGCTTCATTAATGCGCTCAAGGAACTGGGCTGCATGTTCGCGCTTGATGATTTTGGCACAGGCCTGTCATCGTTCGGTTACCTGAAGCACTTCCCGGTCGATTTCCTCAAAATCGACGGCAGTTTTGTGAAAGAAATTCTGCATGACCCGATTGACCGGGAGATGGTTCGTTCAATTAACGAAATCGGGCACCTCACTGGCAAACGGACCATTGCCGAGTTCGCAGAAAACGAAGAGATTATTACGATGCTCAAGGGCATGGGCGTTGACTATGCGCAGGGTTACGGCGTTTCCGAGCCCAAACGCGTAACCCGCGCCGTCGCGTAGGCGCTCCTGCACGAGCGGCCGTAGAAGCGGTCGTAGGAGCTGTCGTAGGAGCGGCTTCAGCCGCGATTCATTGACACCATTACCGCCCTGTAGGAGCGGCTTCAGCCGCGATTTGCTTCTCTGATCGCGGTCAACATCAAGCCGTATAGTGGATAGTCTTCGATCCGCGCAACCAATCCCGCTCGAACGGGATTTGCGATAACGTAATGTCCTGCGTCCAAAAGTGACTCATCGCTACGCAGGGCACGCTCATGATAGCCGGGCTGCCAAAGAGATCCCGTCGACTTTCGCGACCTGTTGATTCGCAAGGCCGAACGTCCTTTGACGCTCCTGACAGCAGCCGGCAATGAAGATTGCGACTGAAGTTGAAACAACCAATGAACATGGTCAGGCATAACAACGAAAGCGTAAGTGCTGGTGTGCCTCTCAGTGTCTGATAGCACAATTTCGTCGGACACAACTCTCCCGAGCTTGATCTCTAGAAATAATGGTGTTCGAAACCGGCAACAGAACGTAACGAGATAGATGTAACCAGCAGCGGAATTGCGGTGCCGACGGAGTCGCCGGCCGTGTGGTAGGGAGTTGGGCACAGATTAATTTTGGCAGATTATGACCTGCAGGTGTTTTACAGAAATTGGTCTATTCGCGGCTAAAGCCGCTCCTACAGGAGTCGTGATTCCATGGCATGCAAATCGCGGCTGAAGCTGCTCCTACGTGTGGGTCGGCGCGAGGGGTGTGGGGTGTGGGAAGAATCGCGGCTGAAGCCGCTCCTACGGCCATTCCTACGGCCGCTCCTACGGCCACTCTTATGCACGTTCCTGCGGGCTGCTATTTCAGGATGTCGTTGTAGGTTTCTCGAAGGACGTTCTTTTGCACCTTTGACATCGTATTGCGGGGCAGCTCGTCCACCAGGACAACGCGTTTCGGCACCTTGAAATTAGCGAGTTCTGTCTTGCACGCGGCGATAAGCGATTGCTCGTCGATGCTGTCCGGTGCTGCCGGAACCACCACCGCGACGACGCCTTCACCGAAATCCGGATGCGGGACACCGATCACCGCGGATTCCTTCACGCCTTGCAGATCGTCGATAAATAATTCTATTTCTTTCGGATAGACGTTCAGGCCGCCGGTGATGACCATGTCTTTCGCGCGGCCAACGATTGAGACGTATCCATCGTTATCAATCGATCCTTTGTCACCGGTATTGAAGAATCCGTCATTCGTAAAGTCTTCTGCAGTCTTGTCCGGCATTCTCCAATAGCCAACGAAAACATTCGGCCCGCGGACCTGGAGATTGCCGATCGCACCCCGGTCAACGGCTAATCCTTCATCGTCGACGATGCGGACCTCAACGCCAGGCAGTGGCGGGCCGACGGTACCCGCTTTGCGTTCGCCGTGCAGCGGGTTCGACGTGTTCATGTTGGTTTCCGTCATGCCGTAACGCTCAAGAATGCGATGGCCGGTTCTCTGTTCGAACTCGGCAAAAGTTTCTTCGAGCAGCGGCGCCGATCCTGATATGAACAAGCGCACGTGCCGGGCAATCTTGGCGTCAAAAGACGATTGGGAAAGCAGCCGCGTATAGTAAGTAGGCACGCCCATCAGTACCGAGCATTCGGGCAGGAACCTGATGACGCTGGTGGCGTCGAACGCGGGCAGCCAGCGCATGCTTGCGCCGCTTAGCAATACGCAGCCATTCGCCACAAACAGGCCATGTACATGAAAAATGGGCAGTGCATGCAGGAGGCGATCTTCGCTGCTGAATCCCCATGCCTCGATCAATGCCTCTGTGTTACGCAACAGGTTGGCATGCGTCAGCATGATCCCTTTGGGGACGCCGGTGGTTCCGGATGAGTAAAGCAATGCGGCCAGGTCGTCCTGGTTTCTCGGCAGCGTTTCAAACTGTGTGCTCATTTTATCTGCGCCGGTTGCAAGCGTACCTTTGCCATCCGCATCAAGTGTCAGAACTCCCTGGGCACCGGATTCAGCAGCAATTTCGCTGATCGAATCCTCCATGCCAGGATCACAAACAACAATTTTTGGTTCGGCGTTGCCGAGGAAGTAATCAAGCTCACTTGTTGTGTAAGCGAGATTCAGCGGATGAAACACCAGGCCCGCGCGGAGGCAAGCCAGGTACAGGCATAAACACTCGACAGATTTCTCGACCTGCACGGTCACCCGGTCACCTGGCGCCGCACCGATCGACACCAGGTACGCAGCGATTTGTCCGGAACGATCAGCGATATCGACGTAACGATATGCGCGGTCGGCTGCGTCTTTAATCAGTTCCTTCTCGCCGTGCAGGTCGAACTGACGTTGAAAGTGCGAATAGAGGTTGAAGTCTTGGTTGCTCACCGCATCAATGATCGCTTTTTACAGGACTGGAGTGCATGATAACGGTAAGCGCAAAGATTGATAAAGGAAAATAATAATGGTGATCTATGGCGTCGCGCTGCTGTCATTCTGCATGCTGGTTGGCGTATTCGTAGGCGATGTTCTGGGAGACCTGATCGGTGTCCAGGCAAATGTCGGTGGCGTTGGCATTGCAATGCTTCTCCTCATCGTTCTGTCCAATCTCTCACACAGCAAATTTACGCTGGGTGACCCCACAGAAAAGGGCATCGGCTTCTGGAGCGCGATGTATATACCGATTGTGGTTGCGATGGCCGCCAAGCAGAACGTTATTGCGGCCGTCTCCAGCGGCTGGCTGGCGATTGTTGCCGGCGTGGCAGCGGTCGTCGTAAGTTTTGCGATGATTCCGGTCATATCCCGGTTTGGCGCGGACGATCAGCATGATTCTTGAGTCACTGGCGGCCGTCCTCGAAAAGAATGCGCTGGTTACCGCATTTGCGTTCGTGGGTATCCTGGTATGGATCTCTTATGAAATCTCAGCCCACCTGACGCGGGGCCACATTCACGGGTCGGCAATTGCTATCACGCTGGGACTGGTACTGGCGTACCTGGGTGGGCGCGCCACGGGCGGCAGTAGTGGCCTCGCTGATATCGGCCTCCTGACCGGTGTCGGCATTATGGGCGGCGCCATGTTTCGGGATTTTGCGATCGTGGCCACCGCGTTCGGCGCAGACATTAGCGCATTGAAGCGGGCAGGTGTGGTGGGTGCGTTTTCCGTGGTCATCGGTGTAGTGTTGTCGTTCGTGGTTGGTGCGATCGTCGCGGTTTCGTTCGGCTATACCGATGCGGTGTCGGTCAGCACGATCGGGGCGGGCGCGGCAACCTATATCGTGGGCCCGGTCACCGGTACGGCACTAGGCGCGGACTCTGGCGTAATTGCACTGAGCGTGGCCGCGGGGCTAACCAAGTCGGTACTGGTGATGGTTGGCACTCCCTTTGTCGCTCCGCGAATCGGCCTGAACAATCCGCATGCCGCGCTGATTTATGGCGGTCTGATGGGAACAACCAGCGGCGTCGCAGGTGGCCTCGCGGCTACCGATCCGAAGCTGGTTCCCTACGGGGCGATGACCGCCACCTTTTATACGGGGGTCGGTTGTCTGCTCGCACCTTCAGTCCTTTTCCTGCTCGTCAACGCAATACTCTGATCAGAAGCGCCGGCTTTTGCTCTATTGCGCGACGTGCGTGTGAATTCGAGCGGTAAGTTCCAGTGGGATATCCAGTACGAACAGGTCGGCGGTCTTTTTCGCACAGACGCGTTGCCGGCAAACAACCAGGCGCAATCTGCCGTCAAGGTTGTCGGGCCAACTGAACCACACTAAGATAAAATATCGGGTTGCAGGATCTGGATTTTCGGGAGCATCCATTGGACAGAAGAGAATTTCTTGGGGGAATGTCATTGGCCGGAATGGCGATGTCCTTGCCAGCAGAAATACTGGCGCAAGACATTCCGGCAGACGTGACCGCGATGTCCGCCTCAGAGCTGTCAGCTGCAATCCGGCAGCAGGACGTTTCCTGCGTTGACGTCATGCAGGCATATCTGGATCGTATCCATCGCTATAACCCGGTATACAACGCGCTCGTCAGCATGGTTGATGATGACGCTTTGCTGGCGCAGGCGACACTTGCCGATGAGGCGCTCGATAAAGACGAGTATTGGGGCTGGATGCACGGCATGCCGCATGCCGTTAAGAATCTTGCAAATGCCAAGGGCCTGGAAACCAGCGCAGGGTCGCCAATTTTCGCTGGCACGATCGCTGACGAGGACGATTTGCACATTGCGCGAATTCGCCGCCAGGGAGCGATTTTTATCGGCAAGACGAATACGCCGGAGTTTGGGCTCGGATCTCAGAGTTACAATCCTGTCCATGGGGCAACCGGGTCTGCTTATGACCCTGGTCTGACAGCCGGTGGAAGCAGCGGCGGCGCAGCTTGTGGCATGGCCACGCACATGCTGCCAATTGCGGATGGCAGCGACATGATGGGTTCGCTGCGGAACCCGGGGGCGTTCAACAATGTCATCGGCTTCCGGCCGACGCAAGGCAGGGTGCCTGGTGTACCCGCAGCGGACGTCTTCTATAGTCAGCTTGCTACAAACGGACCGATGGGGCGCAATGTCGAGGATACAATTCGGCTGCTTGGCACAATGGCTGGTTATGATCCACGCTCGCCGATCAGTCTGAGAGACAAGGTTCCGGGATACGATGCGTTTAGTAGGCCGGACCTGTCGGGATTGCGGGTTGGCTGGATGGGCGACTATGCGGGGTACCTGCCCATGGAAGCTGGCGTGCTGGATGTTTGCGA
>JBPCYD010000165.1:0-9887 GCA_051007895.1 Woeseiaceae bacterium | reverse complement strand
CGCGGTTCATCAACACCATGGTACGCCTTACGTCCAGTGCATTGTCCCAACTCAGGTTCGCTGCCACCATCGTCGCCAGCGCGGCGATCAGCATCGCCGTGATCAGCGCCACGCCTCGATTGCGCCGCCGCTGCATCACGGCGCCACCTCGATGAGCCGCATGATTTCTCCCTCGTCTTCCAGTGTAAGAATGAACTCAATCGCACGAGGTCGCGATCGGACGCTGGTTGAGCCCGCAGTGTTTGGTGCTGGCCACTGATCAACAAATTCTTCTTCAGATCGATAGAAACGAAATTGCAGGCTTTCCACGCCGTCCAGTAGCGAGATCACAATTGGCTCATTGCTCAGCGTTCTGTCGAGAACATTCCAGTGATAGCGGAGCAGCTCGTTGTCTTCAATGCGATAGGCGGCGCGCTGTTGTGTACTGCGTGGCAGCACCATTGGATTGCTCCATCCTCCGCGAGTCAGTTCAACCGCAAATCCGGTTTGAAAGCCGGTGTTCAGTGCGGGTCCGTAGTTATCGCCGAGCTCGTCGCGAATAGGCCGCGGGGTCAGTTGCTGCAAATCATCCGTTAACATGCGCACGGCACGCTGCAATGCCTGCAGTCGATCCATTCGATCGCTCAATAGTTCGGAGCTCAGCAGCGTTTGGTTGAGGGTGCCATATGCCAGCGCAGCTACGAGCGCAAAAACCGCCATTGCAACGAGCACTTCAATCAATGTGAATCCGCCGGACTGTCGCCGGGACTTCATTGTTCTTCACCGGCAGGCCTGCGGTCGATTGCAAAGGCGCGGTTACTTTGGCCGGGTACGCTTGGCTCCCCGATAAAGCCTACGACCGTGCGGATCACCGCATCCGTCCCGGGTCGGGAGACGTCAACGTCGACCCTGAACAGGTTTTCAACACCGGTTTCCGAGATGTTTGCGGTCCAGGCCCACTCCAGGCCGCCGAATTCGACCTCACCGTTTGATTCGCTGACCTCAGGTATGACGTTAGCGAGTCGCAGTTCCGTAATCTTGTTCTGGCCTATCCAGCTCGCATACGTTCGTTCGCGCATTGTGAGCCCCGAATCGGCCATCTGGCTGACTGCGGCCAGCACGCCACCCAGTGCGAGTGTCGCAATGACCAGTGCGACCAACACCTCAATGAGCGTAAATCCGCCATAGCGTCTAGATTTCATCGGACTCGTCCGGACCGATTCTGAGTTCACCGGCTGCTGTCATCGTAAGCGCGACTTCAGATCTGTCAAACTGACGAATGATGCGCAGCTCGAACGGGCTCGTATCGCCGCTCGACAAAATCAGAATATGCGGCAAGTAATCGTCTGTGAGGTCCCGATCGTCTTCATCATCGTCTTCGTTCTCGGTCTCCCGCGCTGCTTCCTCGAGCAATACCCGGCGCTCCTCGATGATCAGTTCAAATTCCGAACCCTCCTCAAGCGCTCGTTCGCGCATGAAATCGTCGTCGGTTACCTGGAACCACTGATTCAGAAACGGATCGAATTCTACGAACCGATATCTCGATTGCATGATTTCCAGGCCGAAGTCCCGGCCCTGAATCGTCGCGTCGTCGCTTGCCATCTGTATCAACGTAGACAGTCGACGCGCCTCTGTTTCGAGGTTTCGATTGTCGCCAAGCGTACCGAGCGACAGAAGTGCCATGGCGACAATAATACCGACGATAAAAAGCACCACGAGGATTTCGACCAGCGTAAATCCCGCGTCATATTGACGGGGTCGTTTTATGCGTCGGTGCGTTCGGACTGACATTTATTCAATCGTCCGGAATTCGTAATTGACGCCAGGAGTTTGCCGCGTGTGAGTCAGCAAACACCCGGCAGGGCGAATCAGAGATTCCAGTTGCCGAAATCGGAATCCAGGCCTTCGCCGCCAGGTCGGCCGTCCCGGCCAAGGGTGAAGATATCGATTTCACCGTTTTGACCCGGATTCAGATACTGGTAATTGTTTCCCCAGGGATCCTGCGGCATCCGATCCAGATAGCCACCCGCTTTCCAGTTGCGAATGTTGGGATCCGCCGGCTTCGAAATCAGCGCTTCCAGACCTTGTTCGCTGGAGGGATAAGCAAACGTGTCGAGCCGGTAGAACTTCAACGCGGTTTCGATGGCACGCAGGTCCTGCTGTACGCGAGCTACCTGTGCGTCATCGATCTTGTTAATCACATTGGGTGCGACAATTGCGGCCAGAATGCCCAATATCACGACGACGACCATGATCTCAATCAATGTGAATCCACGTTGCTTCCGTTTGTTTACTCTGCCCAACTGATTTGCTCCAAATTTAGCGCTGTGTCCGACCGGCCGAGCCTTTCATTGACTCTCGATCTTATTAAACGTCAGTATATCATTCATGGGGTTAGTCGATCGTCGTGAACCGGGTCTCATTTCTCGCATAAAACATGCCACTTATTGGCATTTTGCCGGGGTGCTTATCATCGTTTCCCTGGTCGTCGGCACATTTGGTGACGAGGGCAGGGAGCTACTGAAGTACGATCGTCTTGCCATTGAAAGCGGCGAATTATGGCGTTTCATAACGGCTCATTTCGCGCATCTGGGGCGATCGCACCTGCTGCTGAATATGCTGGGCCTGTTCCTGACCTGGCTCCTCGTAGGGCGCTATTTCTCGGGATTGCAGTGGATATTGGTTGCAATAGTGTCGATGGCGTTCCAGGCTGCCGGATTCTGGTATCTGGACAGCAACATGTTGTGGTATGTCGGCATGTCGGGTTTGCTGCACGGCCTCATGCTGGCGGGCGCGCTGAAGGGAATCGGGATACTGAGAACGGAGTCGCTTCTACTCTGTGGGCTGGTCATCGCAAAGCTGGTTTACGAGCAGTTTTGGGGGCCGCTGCCAGGTTCGGAGTCTACGTCCGGAGGGAATGTGGTGGTTAATGCCCATCTCTATGGTGCCGTTGGCGGAGCACTGGCGGCCTTTATGCTCAGGCATAGAGCCCGGCCGTGAGCCTCTATATAATCCACGCGCAATTATCGTAAAAACATGCATGGAGAAAATTCTTGACACTCGCACTTGTATTTCCCGGGCAGGGTTCCCAGTCCGTCGGTATGCAGACCGAACTGGCTGCAAGTTACGCGCTAGTTGAAGAGACTTATTCTGAGGCGAGTTCGGTTCTAGGCTTCGACCTGTGGGACCTGGTGCAGAACGGGCCTGTCGAAAAACTCGGTGAGACAGTGAACACCCAACCAGCGATGCTCACTGCGGGTGTAGCAACGTGGCGGGTTTGGCAGCAAACAGGCGGGCCGATGCCGACGATGATGGCCGGACACAGTCTTGGCGAGTACACGGCATTGGTTTGTGCCGGAGCGTTGGGTTTCGCTGATGCAGTCGGCCTGGTCCGTCGCCGGGGCGAGCTGATGCAGGACGCTGTTCCTGCGGGCGAAGGTGCGATGGCGGCAATACTGGGATTGGATGATGCCGCCATTGTTAACATCTGCGATAAGGTGGCCTCGACCGGGATTGCGGAGGCGGTAAACTTTAATTCACCGGGCCAGGTAGTAGTCGCCGGGCAGCGACCGGCGGTGGAGCAGGTCGCTGGCCTGGCCAAAGAAGCCGGGGCCCGCCGAGCGATTATTCTGCCGGTAAGCGTGCCCTCACATTCCTCGTTGATGCGCCCGGCCGGGGAAGCGCTGTCAGGGCAACTGCAGAACACAGAATACAAAGTCCCCCAGGTACCCGTTGTTTGCGCTGTTGACGCTACGCCTTACGGTGACGCAAGTGACATTCTAGAGCGACTGAGTAGCCAGGTTTTCAGCCCGGTTCGCTGGGTCGACGTCATTCAATACATGTCCGGGCAGGGGGTGACCTCGATTATCGAGTGCGGTCCCGGGAAGGTGCTCACTGGCCTGACCAAAAGGATCGATCGCAGCCTGTCTGGTGCCTGTATCGATTCGCCGCAATCATTGGCTAAATTCATTGAAGGGGAAACAGGATGACGAGCCTTTATTCTGCAACCGCACTGGACGGTCAGGTTGCCCTGGTCACCGGGGCGTCGCGCGGCATTGGTGCTGCAATTGCCAGTGGGCTCGCCAGTACTGGCGCTACGGTAGTTGGAACGGCGACCACGGATAGTGGTGCTGATGGAATATCTGCTGCGCTTGACGGCAAAGGTCGCGGCCTGGTTCTGGACATAGCCAGTGACGAATCAGTCGAGGCAGCCTTAAAGGATGTTCAGGGGAACGAGGGTGCACCGACAATTGTCGTCAATAATGCAGGCATCACCCGTGACAATTTGCTAATGCGAATGAAGAAAGAAGAATGGGAGGATGTCCTGTCGACCAATCTTTCTGGCGCATTCAGGGTCAGCAAGGGTGTCTTGCGGGGCATGATGAAAGCGAAACAGGGGCGCATCATCAATATCGCATCGGTAATCGGCGTCACAGGCAATGCCGGGCAGGCCAACTATGCGGCCGCGAAAGCCGGCCTGATCGGCTTTTCCAAATCGTTGGCGATGGAGATCGGTTCGCGCAACATTACCGTCAACGTCGTAGCGCCCGGTTTCATCGACACCGATATGACCCGCGTACTGCCAGAAGATCAACGCGCGGCATTGCTGGGGCAAATACCGCTCCACAGGCTTGGTGCTGCCGACGATATCGCCGCAGCGGTTGTTTTTCTAGCCTCTGATGCAGGGGCATATATCACGGGTGAAACGCTGCACGTCAATGGCGGAATGCTCATGGACTAACAGCTCTGCAAGGCGCGACGATATTGCCTCTGAATCGCTATGGTGGGGCACTAGATTGCCTATTCGGATTCACATACAATACCGAGCCACCCTGCAGTCAAGCTTGAAATATCAAATACTTACGCGCGATCGAGGTCCGCAATTGAGGCGCAATCGTGACGAAGACAGGATTCAAACGGCGGTGATGAGAGACACCGCGTGAAACCGGCTAGAAAGGCCGGACAGTTTTACAAGTCTCTTCTTAAGGAGAAGTGATAAAAATGAGCAGTATCGAAGAACAAGTTAAGGGGATCGTCGCCGAGCAATTGGGCGTCAAAGAAGACGAAGTGACTAACGATGCTTCCTTTGTTGATGACCTGGGCGCGGATTCTCTGGACACGGTCGAGTTGGTCATGGCTTTAGAAGAGGAATTTGAAACAGAGATTCCTGATGAAGACGCGGAGAAGATTACAACCGTCCAGCAAGCGATTGACTTCATCAACGCGCGCAAGAGCGCATAAGTTTTCGGGACCGCGTGATGGGTAACCATCGCGCGGTCCGCCCCATTCTTAACATTGGCAGTTCTGCCATTTCACGACCCATGTTATTGCGGATAATCGAGTGAGCACGCGACGTGTCGTAGTCACAGGTATGGGTATCATTTCTCCGGTTGGAAATGATATTGCCACGGCGTGGACCAACGTGTGTGAGGGTCGGTCGGGCATCCGGCGACTGGATGACTTCGACGTCAGTGGCTTTGCGACACAGGTAGCTGGCACGGTTTCCGACTTTGCTGTAGCCGACTACATGTCGCCGCGTGATGCCAGGCGGATGGATATCTTCATGCACTACGGGATTGCATCCAGCGTTGAAGCGCTCAAGGATTCGGGTCTGGAGGTCACGGAAGAGAATGGTCACCGGGTCGGCGTTGCGATGGGTGCCGGCATCGGCGGGCTCGCTACAATCGAGGACAATCACAACAGATTCCTGGCGGGCGGTGCACGCAAGGTTTCGCCATTTTTTATTCCCGGAAGCATCATCAACATGGTGTCGGGCAATGTCAGCATCATGTATGGCATGACTGGCCCCAACCTCTCAATCGTTACGGCTTGTGCAACCTCGACGCACAGTATTGGTATAGCCGCGCGTAGCGTGATGCATGGCGATGCGGATGTCATGCTCGCTGGTGGTTCCGAATACGCCACCACACCCCTCGCTATGGGCGGGTTTTGTTCCGCCAGGGCAATGACAACCCGAAACGATGATCCGGAAGGTGCGAGTCGACCCTTTGACAGAGATCGCGATGGTTTTGTACTGAGCAATGGAGCAGGCTGCCTGGTGCTTGAGGAGCTCGAGCATGCGCAGGCGCGCGGGGCGAAAATTTATGCAGAAATGATCGGTTTTGGTATGAGTGGCGACGCGCACCATATTACATCGCCGCCAGAAGATGGTGAGGGCGCGCGCAAATGTATGACTGCGGCAATCAACGATGCCAGGCTCGATCCTTCCGACATCGATTATCTAAACGCCCATGGCACCTCTACGCCCGTTGGAGACAAAGGCGAGACGGCAGCAATCAAGCGCGCTTTTGGTGCTTCAGCAGCGAATTTGGCAGTGAGTTCTACCAAGTCGTGTACAGGCCACCTGTTGGGCGCAGCCGGCGCCGTTGAGGCAATCTTCTCGGTCCTTGCGATCCGCGACGGAATCCTGCCGCCGACGATTAACCTTGAAAACCCAGACGCTGCCTGCGATCTGGACTACGTTCCCAACACGGCACGAGAAGCCACCGTGCGCACGGCAATATCGAATTCATTCGGATTTGGCGGTACCAACGCCAGCCTGGTATTCCGGGCATTCGACTGATTTCCAAGCCCTGCCATATACTTGGCGGATGAGTGTCGCCCTCAAAATCGTCCTGGGACTGATCGCTGCCATTGGTGTTGCGTTGCTCGCCCTGACACTGCAGCTGAATCGATTCCTGGAGACACCCATCGAAATCCAGGGTGCAGATAGCCTATTCGAAGTGCGGCCCGGAATGCCGTTCGGGCAGATTAGCAGCGCACTGGCAGAGCAGGGGATCATCGATCAACCGACGTTGTTTCGATTGTATGCAAGGTTCGTCGATAAAGCGGGCAGCGTTCATGTGGGCGAATACCAGGTTGAGAGTGGTACCACGCCGAAACAGTTACTCGAAATGCTTGTTGCGGGGGACGTCAGGCTTTATTCGTTTACGATTGTCGAGGGCTGGACATTTCGTGAACTGATTGACGCGTTGAACAAGGACTCGATTGTTGTAAAAGGCATGGTCTACGAGGATTGGCCTGGATTGCTCGAAAATCTCGGTGCAGAGGCGAGTCATCCGGAGGGACTGTTCCTGCCTGAAACGTACCGTTTCCCGAAAGGAACCAGCGACCTTTCCATTTTGCGGCAGGCCTATGAACTGATGCAGGAAACCCTGGATTCGGAGTGGGATGGCCGTGCCTCGAATATACCCGTAGGCAGTCCGTATGAAGCCCTGGTGCTTGCGTCAATTATTGAAAAAGAGACTGCGCTGGCGTCTGAGCGACCCAGAATTTCGGGCGTTTTTACGCGGCGGCTGGAACAACGCATGCGCCTGCAAACTGACCCGACCGTTATTTACGGGATCGGCGAGAGCTTTAACGGCAACCTGACTCGACGGGATCTACGCACGGATACGCCCTACAATACCTATACCCGAAGCGGACTTCCGCCAACACCAATCGCGCTTCCAGGTAAAGCGGCCATCAATGCCGCACTGAATCCGGAGCCGGGTACCGAGATTTATTTCGTCGCCACGGGTCTTGGCGATGGTAGTCACAAGTTCTCGAATACCAAGGCCGAGCATGATGCTGCCGTGCAGGAGTATCTTGCCCGTCAGCGCGCGTCTCGGAATCAGTAGCCAGGAAACCAGGCAATGCGGGGTAAATTCATAACGGTTGAGGGTATCGAAGGAACCGGTAAGTCGACCAACATTGACTTCCTGACCGAAATTATTGAGGGGCAGGGACGCAAAGTGTTGCGGACCCGCGAACCGGGTGGGACGCCGATGGCAGAGGGTATCCGGCAATTGTTGCTGGATCATGACCAGGAGCCAGTGCCGGACATCGCTGAGTTATTGCTTTTCTTTGCCAGTCGATCACTGCACCTGCAGAACGCCATTATTCCTGCACTCGAGCGTGGAGAATGGGTTGTTTGTGATCGCTTCACTGATGCAAGCCGTGCTTACCAGGGGGCTGGACGTGGTCTGGACATGGATCGAATTGAGCGCCTGGCGGAATGGGTTCAGGATGGTGTCGAGCCGGATCTGACAATCCTTCTTGACGCGCCCGCCGAACTTGGATTGCAACGGGCCGCGGCACGGGGCAATGCAGATCGAATGGACAGCCAGGCGAAAAGTTTCTATCAGCGAGTGAGAAGCGGCTACCTCGATCTCGCTGAGCGGCATCCGGAGCGCTTCGTGGTGATCGATGCCAGTGGCACACTCGAACAGGTCAGGGCCTCGATTGCCGCCGAAATGCAGCCACTACTAGCTAATGATCCAGTTTAAATAAACGAGGTAATTAACTGTAATTTAATGGATATTCCTTGGCTAAACAACGTCGTGCAGGCGGCCGAATCAAGCAGGGCACAGGGTCGTTCGGCACATGCCCTGATGATTTCCGGGGCCGTCGGTACTGGCAAGCGATCCGCCGCCGCCTGGCTCGCGCGCCAGCATCTTGGTATCGGCTCGGGGGAATTGCTGCCGCAGTTTCCGCTGTCAGTGCCAGAGCATGCCGACCTTCGTTGGGTGACAACGCCGGAGGATAAATACACGATTGGAATCGAGCAGATCCGGTCGCTGGTTGCTCATCTTAGCCTGACCAGTTACGCCGGGGGCGGCAAGGTTGCGGTGATCGAACCGGCGGAGGCAATGACCCACAATGCGGCAAACAGTTTGTTAAAGACCCTCGAAGAACCGTCAGGCGACTCCCTGCTTATCCTGGTTGCCGATCGCCTGGGCCGCTTACCAGCAACCATATTCAGTCGCTGTCAGCGATTGAATGTGCATGTCCCCAAGGAGCAGGCGGGCATGGAATGGTTGCAGAGCCTGCATCCGGGAACGTCTTGGGGGACGGTACTGAAAGACTCGGGCAATGCGCCCCTGGCGGCGCTGAGCGCCTACGAGCGGCTGGATGAGACGGCGGCAATGGCCAGTGATTTCGCTGCCGTCGCCGAGGGTCAGGCTAAGCCACTTCAGGTCGCCGCCAAGTGGGCGAAACATGAGCCGGATTTCGTGTTGAGCTGGATTAGCCGACAAATTCAGACCTGCATTTTTCGGGTTACCGGGTGCGCGCCAACGGGTGTTTCCGCGGTCGTTGGCGATTCTGTGCTGGGACGCATAGACAGGCGAAATCTGTTCTGTTATTTAGACATAATCAACCGGTTGCGCGGCCGGCCCGCTGGCTCGTTCAATGTGCAACTTACGCTGGAATGCCTGCTGATCGACTGGGCCGGAAGCCTCAAGTCGGTTACGGACACTGGGTAACAGAAAATGAGCAAACCTGGATTACTGACACTTACGATCAAGGACAAGAGTGCGCTGTATCTCGCCTACATGCCGTATGTGATCAATGGCGGGCTGTTCATTCCTACCAACAGCTCCTATCGACTTGGCGACGAGGTTTTCATGCTGCTGAACCTGATGGGCGAGGAAGAGAAAATACCGGTAGCAGGTACTGTGATCTGGATGACGCCGAAGGGCGCCCAGGGAAAGCGTACCGCTGGCATTGGCGTACAGTTCAGCGATCAGGATCAGGGTAATACGCAGAAGAAAATTGAAAATTACCTAGCCGGGGCTTTAGGCGGAGACAAACCTACGCACACGATGTAGTGGTTGCGTCGAGCCAGACACGTTTGAAGCGGTGCGCTAAAGATCAATTCTCACCGATCCAAGTAGACCCTATTCATACCGCGGGAGAATTGGGCGGAGACAAACCTACGCACACAATGTAGTCGTAATTCTTTCAAGTAAGGTGCGCGCATAGCGCTAAAGATCAATTCTCACCAATCCAAATCGACCCTGTTAAAACCGCGGGAGAATTGGGCGGAGACAAACCCACCCACACGATGTAGTGATTGCGTCGAGCCAGACACGTTTGAAGCGGTGCGCTAAAGATCAATTCTCACC
>JBPCYD010000164.1:0-6296 GCA_051007895.1 Woeseiaceae bacterium | reverse complement strand
ACGCTAACTCGCATAGCGCGGCGGCCCTGCCGTGTTGTGCCCGAAAAGAAGGCTTCACCCGTTGCGTTTATTGCTTCAATGACATGATCGGTAAACTGATCGTTTTCCTCCGGCGTACCACCGGGTTTCACGAATCTCAGGAGACCCTGATTCAAAGTCGGTTCTGAAACAACTTCCGCTTGCGGCATGTCGCCAATCTTCATGACGAGCTGATGACAGTAATCGCAGCAGCGATCGACGAGTTGCTCGATGCCGTTTCGACCGAGCTCCCTCAGCGCTGCGTAAACAGGGACACCGCGCTACTACGGTAGTGGCGTCCGTGCCAACTTCGGGAAGAGGTGTGCTCAGCCTTTGCCGTAATGCTTCTACGCTTGTAGTGGCCGTTACCGGTCGCTCATCGAGGCCGTCAATCCAGTTCCTGGCATGAGTCAATGCATGTTCTAGGGCTGTTTCAGTCACAGTTCGCTAATTCCCCGATATTTCAAATGTGGAGTGTCAATCAAGTCTAAGTTCCTGCTCGATAAAGAACTATCTGAATCTTGTCATTGAATCAACACTTGCCGGATTCGAATTCGGCGCCCAGATTCGGATGGGATTATTAGTCGCGACGTGGCCTAATCGTTTCATCGTCAAGTTTAGTGGAGAGAGATGATGAACTCGGAAAGGAAAGGGCAGTTTCAGCTTACGGTCCCGTCCACAAAAGAGATGCGTACAGCCATCGCTAATCGCGACGTAACCTACGATGGCGCGTTCTATTATGGTGTGGTCACGACTGGCGTTTTTTGTAAGCCATCATGTGCGTCGCGTCCGGCCAAACCGGAAAACATCAGGTTCTTTTCAGACATGGAGTCCGCAATTCATGGGGGGTTCCGCCCCTGCAAAAGGTGCCGGCCGGAAAACCTGAGGCGTGACCTGGAAATGATGATCAAGATCGCTCGTTACATTGAAACACACGCGGATGATCGATTGACCTTAGCTCAGCTATCAAAAATGATGAATCTCTCTGCTTCCCGGTTTCAAAAAGTCTTTAAGTCTGCGTTCGGTGTGTCTCCAAAGGAATATCAGGATGCCAGTCGTCTCGATCGCTTTAAAAGCGCGTTGAAAAAGGGCGACAATGTTACAGGCGCAATCTTCTCAGCAGGATTCGGGTCTACGAGTCGCGTGTACGGCGAAGTCGCTCGCAACATGGGTATGACTCCCGCAGCGTATCGAGCAGGTGGTGCTGGGGAACAAATATTCTATGCATATCGAGATTCGTCATTGGGCCCATTACTAATGGCGGCTACTGAGCGGGGCGTGTGCTTTGCGCAATTTGGTGAGAGTTCCGAGCACTTGCTGGCGCAACTCAAAGCAGAGTTCCCAGACGCGAAAGTCGTCGAGTCGCCAGGAAAAGAAGGGCCGGAGCTCGACAAATGGATTGAGGCGCTTGATGCCCACGTCAGTCGGCATGCCCCACGTCCTGATCTTCCGCTCGACCTTCGTGGCACCTCGTTTCAGCTAAAGGTGTGGCGATTCCTTCTGAGTGTGCGTGAGGGCGATGTGCTTAGCTACGGTGAGCTCGCCAAAGAGGTTGACAATCCGAAGGCAGTTCGCGCGGTGGCATCCGCCTGTGGTGCCAATAGGGTCGGTGTATTGGTTCCTTGCCACAGGGTTTTGCGCGGCAATGGTGATCTTGGAGGATATCGCTGGGGCGTGGATCGAAAGAGAGTATTGCTCGATGTTGAGCGTTCAAACCGTGCAACCACGTGACTGCAAAAAAAAGGGTCGAACCGATATTTCTGATATTTCTGCAATAGTCCGTTGAACTGCAACGATTGCATGAGCATCGATTGAATTGACCCGTTGTTGCTTCTTGATTGCATCAAACATTGGTGAGTTCGGCCCGGCGCACAAACGATAAGGCGACTCATAGAGAGGTTTTAAGTTGTTTAGCTCCCCGACCCGGACTCGAACCCAATCCGCCTGCAGTTTAAATGTTGCGCTACTAATCGGCGCGGATTGATCTTTAGTCATCTGTTAAGAAAACAGACGAAGAAGAAACCCTGGTGAGTTCGGTCGTGTCCCAAATGCGAGAAAGGCCCCTTAAAAAGGGGCCTTTCTTGAATTTGGCTCCCCGACCCGGACTCGAACCAGGGACCAATTGATTAACAGTCAATCGCTCTACCAACTGAGCTATCGGGGAATACTTTTAGGCTTTATGTGCGCCGGGCGGCATTCTGATTCAGGGCCAATCGCAAGTCAAGGAAGCAATCGGACTCCTTTTCAGTCTGCTGCGGACATGATTTTACACCAATGCGGCCCTGATTCGATCGATGGCTTTTTCAAGCTCTTCGATCGAGCAGGCAAACGACAAGCGTACGTATCCAGGCGCGCCAAACGGCGTTCCTGGCACCATGACGACATCGCCACTTTCGAGCACCAGTTTGACCAGATCCGCATCTGTTTCGAGTCCCTTGGTTGCCATGGCTTCGGTCACCTTGGGAAACGCATAGAAGGCGCCTTCGCCCTCGCGGCATTCGAAACCCGGAATATCATTCAGTGCGTCCACGATATAGTCACTTCGGGCCTTGTAGGCTTTCAGCATCTCTGCCATGCATTGCTGATCCCCATCGAGCGCCGCCGCTGCCGCAACCTGGGACACGCTGCAAGGGTTCGACGTGATCTGGCTCTGAATGGTCTTCATCGCCTTGATGACTTCCTTTGGGCCGCCAGCGTAGCCAACTCGCCAGCCGGTCATTGCGTAGCATTTGGAAACGCCATTGATTGTTACGACCTGGTCGTAGAGCGCAGGGCAGGCAGTTACGATGCTGCAGAACGGTTCGGCTGCCCAATGAATGTGCTCATAGATGTCGTCGGCGAGCACAACGATATTGGGATGCTGCAGTAGAACTTCGCCCAGCGCAGCCAGCTCCTGGCGGGTGTAACAGCTGCCGGTCGGGTTTGACGGGCTGTTAAGGAACAGCAGCCGAGTCTTCGTCGTAATTGCCGCGTTCAGCTTCTCTGGTGTGACTTTGAATCCATCCTCGATACCGGTCTCGATCACGACGGGCTCGCCTTCGGCGACGCGCACCATATCCGGGTAGGAGACCCAGTAGGGTGCCGGAATGATAGCCTCGTCGCCCGCGCTCAGGATTCCCATGCAGGCGTTGAACAGTGTGTGTTTGGCGCCAACCGAGACAAGGATCTGGTCGGCTTCGTAATTTAACTGGTTATCGCGCACGAATTTTCGCTGTATTGCCGCTTTAAGCTGACTGGTTCCGTCAATCGCCGTGTATTTGGTGTGACCATCCCGAATCGCCTGGATCGCAGCTTCCTTGATGTGATCGGGCGTGTCGAAATCGGGCTCGCCCGCGCCGAGGCTGACCACGTCGCGACCCGCCTCGCGTAACGAGGCTGCCAGACCCAATACTGCGCTGGTCGCAGAGGGCATTACGCGACTCATTCTTTCTGAAACTGATAAACTCACAGGTTGCCTCCAGGAAATGAACGCGCATGGTACGACAAACCACAATTCGTCCCAAGACAAAACTCCCCGAGAAATCATTGGTCGACGATCGGAAAGGCTTTTCGCTGGTATCGAAGTTCAGGCCCGCTGGCGATCAGGAGGCCGCAATCGGGGGCCTGGAGGATGGGCTGGGTGACGGGCTGGCGCATCAGACATTGTTGGGCGTTACGGGGTCGGGAAAGACTTTCACCATTGCGAACCTGATTCAGAACACCCAGCGACCGGCTATTGTACTGGCGCCAAACAAGACGCTGGCGGCTCAATTGTACGGGGAAATGCGTGAGTTCTTCCCCCACAACGCGGTCGAATATTTCGTGTCCTACTATGACTACTACCAGCCGGAGGCATACGTACCCAGTTCTGACACATTTATCGAGAAAGATGCCTCCGTCAATCAGCACATCGAGCAAATGCGTCTCTCGGCAACCAAAGCGCTGATCGAAAGGCCTGATGCAATAATTGTGGCGACCGTGTCGGCGATTTACGGGTTGGGAGATCCGGAAGCGTATTTCAGCATGGTTTTGCACCTTTCCCGAGGTGATCATATAGACCAGAGGACCATTCTGAGGCGACTCGCAGAAATGCAGTACATGCGTAATGAACTGGATCTCTCACAAGGCAACTATCGGGTGCGCGGTGACGTCATCGATATTTTTCCGGCCGAATCAGAGCGGGATGCAGTTCGAGTCGAATTGTTTGATGATGAAGTTGAATCGCTGGCGTACTTTGACCCGTTGACCGGCGAGGTATTGCGGCGGGTTCCACGACTAACTGTATTCCCGAAAACGCACTACGTTACGCCGCGTGAGAAGTTGTTAGGAGCGATTGACGAGATCAAAGTCGAGCTGAAAGACCGACTTCAATACCTTCGGGAAAACGAAAAACTCCTTGAAGCTCAGAGACTTGAACAAAGAACTTTATTCGATATCGAGATGATTCGTGAGCTCGGCTATTGTCAGGGTATCGAAAATTACTCGCGCTATTTATCCGGTCGGGATGAGGGCGAGGCGCCGCCGTGCCTGTTCGACTATGTTCCTGATGACGCGATTTTAGTTGTGGACGAGAGTCACGTAACCATTCCCCAGTTGGGTGGCATGTATCGGGGTGATCGGTCACGCAAGGAAACACTGGTGCAATATGGCTTTAGATTGCCCTCGGCATTGGACAACCGGCCCTTAAGGTTTGACGAGTTTGACAAGCTGTCGCCACAAACGGTTTATGTCTCTGCGACGCCGGGCGACTATGAGCGGGAACACTCGGACAATGTTGTGGAGCAACTTGTTCGGCCGACCGGGTTGGTTGATCCCGGCATCGAGGTAAGGCCTGCAGGAACGCAGGTGGACGATGTTTTGTCAGAAATCCGCAGGCGGACGGCAGTTGATGAGCGCGTCCTGATCACAACACTGACTAAACGAATGGCGGAAGACCTTACCGATTATTTGCAGGAACACGATGTTCGCGTCCGGTATTTGCACTCAGATATCGGGACTGTCGAGCGGACGGAAATAATTCGGGACCTGAGGCTCGGCGCATTTGATGTCCTGGTGGGCATTAACCTGCTACGCGAGGGCCTGGACATGCCCGAAGTTTCGCTGGTTGCAATTCTTGACGCCGATAAAGAGGGATTCCTCCGATCGGAAAGGTCGCTCATCCAGACCATAGGCAGGGCAGCGAGACACCTGCACGGTACCGCGCTCTTGTACGCGGACAAGATGACAGGGTCCATGGAGCGCGCAATTGATGAGACGAATCGCCGTCGTGACCGGCAGCTCGCTTTCAATGCCGAGCATGGCATCAAACCTCAAACGATCATTAAGCAGGTTGCGGACATTATGGAGGCCGCCTATCCGGTGCCAGGCAGAGGCCGGAAACGTATTGCTGAGGATGCGACTGCTTACGAATCTTTGTCACCGGAGCAGCTGCTCCGCAAGGCGCAAAAACTTGAAAAGAAAATGCTCAAACATGCGCGAGACCTGGAATTTGAGGAAGCGGCAAGGCTGCGAGACGAGATCGAGAAAATGCGGGAGATCGGCTTCGGGCTGAGTGACAAGCTGGCTGGCTAGACTGATTACAGGTCCGTATTCTGTTTTCGTTTGCAAGTGATTGAGATCGGGCAATCGCGGCTAAAGCCGCTCCTACGACCGGGTTTATATAGTTATTGCACCTTTGAGGGCGCTTAAGTATCTTTGTCGCCCGTTTTCAGAGCGATTAGCTCAGGAGGGTGCCAGGCCAGGGCGCAGAAATGTTCGACTGGCAGGCTGTTGACCGAAGGTAGCAGGCAGGTTTAAGAAAGAAGGGCGATTAGCTCAGGGGGTGCCAGGCAGGGCACAGAATTGTTCGACTGGCAGGCTGGTGACCGAATGTAGCAGGCAGGTTTAAGAAAGAAAGAAGGGCGATTAGCTCAGGGGGTGCCAGGCCAGGGCACAGAAACGTTCGACTGGCAGGCTTTTGACCGAATGTAGCAGGCAGGTTTAAGAAAGAAGGGCGATTAGCTCAGGGGGTGCCAGGCCAGAGCACAAAAATGTTCGACTGGCAGGCTTTTGACCGAATGTAGCAGGCAGGTTTACGAAAGAAAGAAGGGCGATTAGCTCAGGGGTAGAGCGCCACGTTGACATCGTGGAGGTCGGTGGTTCGAGACCACCATCGCCCACCAATAAAAATGGGGCCGATGGCCCCATTTTTATTAGTGGACAAAGGCGATCCCACCACCGTTGGTGCCGATCGTGACTGCAATGGCATCCCCTTATCAGCTGGACTCCTGCGATGATCGGGGCTACCCGATTATTTTCGA
>JBPCYD010000163.1:0-39736 GCA_051007895.1 Woeseiaceae bacterium | reverse complement strand
AAGCCGCTCATACGGTACTTTTTATGATGACGGTACTTTTTATGATGACGGTACTTTTTATGATGTAGGAGCGGCTTTAGCCGCGATCAATCTCTCTTCGAAATCGAACGCAAGGAATCATTTATCCAGCAGGCGTTCGACGTGCTCAAGCGTCGGGCGATGATCCGCGTAATCGCGCGTTATGGAGAATGATGATCCGTCCTTTTCCAGGACCAGTGACGGAAACCCATCTATTGGCGATTGCCGGGCAAACTCCACCTGCCGCTGCAAGTCGGCTTCAACGTCCTGCGATTGAATATCGGCGGCAAACCGGTCGCCATCCAGGCCAAGCTCCTCGGCCAGCTGTTGCAGCGTCCCAAGATCTGATGGATTCATCGCACGCAGGTAATACGCCCTTTGAATCGCGTCCGTCATCTCGTCGTATCGATTCTGCTTTTCGGCGGCAAGCACTGCCCTGCACGAGGGATACGTCGAGCGTCGGGGTGCGCACTCGGTCCAGAAATCAAAGTTGAATTCCGTGCCCAGCATATCGTGGATCTTTTGCCATGCCCTGGGCAACGCAATGCGTAAGTTCTCGGGCATCGGTAGGTCGGAGTCCGGCGCCAACCCGCCAACGGTCTTGCTCAAAATAACACCGGCCGGCAACGAGGCGAACAGCCGATCCGATACTGGCCGATATCCCCAGCACCAGGAGCACATAGGATCATGAAAGTAATGCAGCGTGGCCATCGATCGCGGTTAAACCGCCTTCTTCGATCCGGACAGGCGCAGGGTCTCAAGACGCCGGCAGGCTTCCTCAAGCACTGCATCTTCCTTGGCGAAACAGAAACGTACGATGTTCTTGCCTGTTGACGCCTTGAAGAATGACTCCCCAGGCACACTGGCAACCCCGGTTTTGTCGAGCAAATACATTGCTTTTTCCTTGCTATCGGCGCCCGGCAACAGGGTCACGTCGGCAAGCACATAGTAGGCCCCCTGCGGTATACACGGGTTCAGACCGACTTCATCGAGCACATCACAGAGAATTTCTCTTTTCCTGCGATATTTTTCTGCCAGCTTCTCGAAGTACACATCGTCAAGCTCAACGATTCCTGCGGCCGCCCCCATTTGCAACGGTGTCGGAGCGCAAACGTAAACGAGATCGCTGAAATTACCGATCGCCTCGGCCCACTTTGCCGGGCAAATCGAGTATCCGATGCGCCAGCCCGTGATGCTGAAAGTCTTCGACAAACCGGAGATCGTTATCGTTCGATCCCACATATCGGGCAATGAAGCGATGCTTATATGCTCGAGGTTGTCGAACACAAAGTGTTCGTAAATCTCGTCAGTGAAGACGAATAGATCGTGCCGTTTTGAAAACTCGGCGACCAGGTCAAGTTCCGCCCGACTCCAAACCTTACCCGACGGATTCGATGGCGTGTTGACGATGATAGCGCGGGTCCTGACGGAGACGGCCTTTTCGAGGTCGTCGATCGAAAAAGACCAGTCGGGTGCCTGCGTCGGTACGAACACGGGCACTGCCTCTGTCGCGATCAATGTGCTTTCATGATAACTGTAATAGGGCTCGAACAAGATGACCTCATCACCTGGCTCCAGTAACGCAAGACAGCAACAATAAAGTGCGCCCGTCGCACCGGCGGTGACGACGACGTTATTCTCGGCGTCAACGTCGAGACCTGCGCGACGCTGGTATTTTTGCGCCAGCGCACGCCGTAGCGAACCGGTGCCATCATGCCGCGAATAACTGTTGTCACCGTCGTCGATCGCTTTCTTCGCGGCGTTTAGAACTGGCTCGGGCACAGCAAGATCGCAGACGCCCTGAGACAGATTGATGCCACTGACGCGCTCACAGGCAACGCTCATGGCCCTCAATTCGGATTTTTTTACCCACTCATGGCGGGAACTTAGATGCAGTGACATGTTTCTAATGACTCTGAAAGGCGTGCGGCCCGACAATTCGCCGACTATTCTAGGTAGACTTGATCATAGGTAACAGGTATGTACAAGCAAATGATAAAGATATCGTTTTTGAGCCTGGTAGCGAGCATGGCTATGCCGGCGCTATCGGCCCTTGCACAGGACGAGGAACCCGAGCGTGACGACAGCACGACGAGCTGCATTTCGGTTAGGGGCATCCGCAGCACGGATATCATCGATGACCGCAATATCTTGTTTTATATGCGTGGTGACGTCGTGTACCACAATATTCTCTCGCGACGGTGCCCTGGACTGGCGCGCGAAGACCGATTTTCCTACCGATCGACGTCGAGTCGACTCTGCGATATCGATTCGATTAATGTCCTCTACCGGGATGCTCGCGGCATGCGCCCCGGCGCGGCCTGTGGCCTCGGGAAATTCTTTAAGATTACGCGCGAGGATGCCAAGGCGCTGAAAGAAGGGCCGACCGAAGACCCGGCACCGAAACCACTGCCAATGCCGGAACCGGAAGAAGTTGGCTCTGAAGAAGAATCCGCCGGTAGGTGACGACCCTTCCGCTAAATGTCTCGATCAAATGAGGCCGTTTTAAGCAGAACGTAGACGTCACTACCAGCGACCAGCTGCAGTTCATGCACTGCGTGCCGCGTCAGCTGCGCCCTGATTGTCGTGCCATCAACGTCGACGCCAACGCTGGCGAAGGCACCGTCCGAATCGTCTCGAACATCGGTGACGGTGCCCTTGAGGACATTGCGCACACTCAATCCGGTGGGAAAATCTGTAGCCAGAACAACGTCACCTGCATGCACTGACAGGCGCAAGTATTCGCCCGTTGTGACCTGGTCTGCAGCGGGCACGGTGAGCGTCTGACCTTTGTGATCGACTCGCACAAGATGAAGTTCAGGCAAGTGTTCAAGCACCACAACCCGCAGCACGGATACGGCTTCAAAACTCAACTGGCTGGCTCGAGATTCGTTTCGACTTAGTATTTCTTCCACGCTTCCCATTGCGACGATACGTCCCCCTTCCAGAAGCACAACGTTGTCGGTCAGAAGGGCTATCTCATCCACTGAGTGGCTAACGTAAATTGCCGGTATGCCGAATCGTTCTGGCAGGCCATCGATGTAGGGGAGTATTTCGCGCTTGCGTTGCGAGTCGAGCGCGGCAAGCGGTTCATCGAGTAGGAGCAACTGCGGATTCGTCAGCAGTGTCCGCGCAATCGCAACCCGCTGACGCTCGCCCCCCGACAGTGTATCGACAGCTCGATGCAGCAGCGGCTCGAGCCCCATTGCGGCCACGACTTCCGTAAAAGCGATACCGCCGTCGGGACTTCGATTGGCGGCGAACCGGAGATTTCCTTCTACGGTAAGGTGTGAAAAAAGGCGCGCGTCCTGGAACACGTACCCGACCGGACGTGCACAAGCTGACAGAAACACTGCCGCGTCCTGCCAGATGTTGTCGTTGTACGAGACCATCCCATCGAGCCCCGCTTCCAGACCCGCGATGACACGAAGCAAGGTGCTTTTACCGCTGCCACTTGGCCCGAACAGTCCGGTCACGCCGCCTAATTCCAGAACTTCATCGACGTCCAGTCGGAATCCGGGAAAATCGACCTGCGCACGCAGTCGCAAAGTGTGTTGGGTCCTAACGGACATAGGCCGGACTTCCACGCCGGAATGCATACAACGAAAACAGTGCTACAAAAGCGAATAGCAGCAGCCCGGCGGACAGAATATGTGCCTCCGTGTAATTGAGCGTTTCGACATGTTCGTAGATTGCAATCGAAATCATTTTTGTTTTGCCCGGAATATTGCCACCTACCATCAGTACTACACCGAACTCGCCAATCGTGTGTGCGAACGAAAGGACGGCCGCAGAAACGAAACCGCGTTTCGATAAGGGCACGGCGACGGAGAAGAACGCGTCAATCGATGTCGCTCGCAGTGTCGCGGCAGCCTCGAGCGGCGCACGCCCCACGGATTCAAACGCGTTTTGTAATGGCTGAACCATGAACGGCAGTGAGTAAACGACGGACGCGACGACCAGGCCGCTAAAAGAAAATGTCAGAGCCTCGCCCGTGATGCGCACCCAGAATTCGCCGACGGGAGACGCCGGTCCAAGGACGATCAGGAAATAAAAACCCAGGACGGTAGGCGGAAGCACCAGCGGCAACGCGGTGACCGCTTCAATCGCCGGTTTCCATCGCGACGACGTGCCGGCCAGCCACCAGGCCAGTGGCGTGCCAATGACCAACAGAATGACGGTCGTAACGCCTGCCAGCGCCAGCGATAGCCACAGCGGACCAAGATCGGGCATCAGTCCGCGAACCTCGTGTCAGAACCGTAACCGCTGGCAGAAACCAACATCTGCACATTATTACTGGCGAGAAACGCCAGGAAATCCCTCGCTGCAGCGTTTCCCTGCCCGTGCGAAAGCAGGACCGCGTCCTGCCGAATGGGATCATGCAAACGCTCGGGAACGTCTACGTACGTTAGTAACCCGGCGTGCCGCTGGCCGATGACCTGGGACAACGCGACAAATCCCATGTCCGCATTACCGGTCGCAACAAGCGCATAGGTTTGACCAATGTTCTCGCCCATGACCACCTTGTGCCTGGCGCCTGCCCAAAGATCGAGATTTTGCAGTATTTTTTTGCTGGCCAGGCCATAGGGCGCCAGCGCCGGATTGGCGATGGCAAGCTTGCTTGCGCCGGGATGCGAGAGCGTTTCCCGCAGGCCGGATCCAATCATCTCGGCATCCCTGCTTGCCACCACCAGGCGACCGACCGCAAAAGTAAATCTGCTGCCGGTGATCGCCAGGCCCGCTTCTTCGAGAAGACGCGGCCGCTCCTGATCCGCCGCCAGCAGCACATCAAACGGGGCACCATTGACTATTTGCGCAAAGAGCTTGCCAGTGGATCCTGTGACGAAGGTAATGCGATGCGAAGAGACTGCTTCGAATTCAGTTTCGATGTGCCGCGCAACACCGGCAAAATTCGTCGCTATAGCAATCAATGCTTCCTCTGCACGGGCAGTTAGCGGTAGTGCAAGCGTCAATAGCGTGCATCGCCACAAGAACTTCGACACCTCAGCGTCTCCGCCGAACACGCTGCCAGTTCCTGCCAGCGATTCTTGCCTGCGACCATCCGTGATAGGGATGTCGATCAAGCAACCGTCGGTCCCGAAACACGTAAATAAATGCAATGCCGGCAACGAAACCGCCAACGTGCGCCCAGAAAGCCACGCCGCCGCCTCCTGATCCTTGTGCTGCGAGGCCACCTAAGGTTTGCACCAGAATCCAGTAGCCGAGCATGAGCCATGCCGGCACCGCGATTGTTGTCACGTATATCACGAGTACCAGCAGCATATGCACGCGAACGTGCGGATACAGGAAAATGTAGGCACCCATTACACCGCCTATGGCACCGGACGCACCGACCATCGGAATCGGTGAGGAGGGATCGGCCGCGACCTGTGCTGCCGCGGCTGCCAGTCCGCAAAGCAGGTAGAACACGACGAAGCGTACGGGTCCCATCGCGTCCTCAACGTTGTTTCCGAAAATCCACAGGAACCACATATTGCCCAGGATGTGCATCCAGCTGCCGTGCATGAACATCGACGTAATCGTCGTATACCAGGAAGAATCGCCAATGACGCACAGGCCCGGATTCGATGAGGTCAGCTGCAAGAGTTCTCCGGGAATAAGGCCGAATGCACAGACTGAGCCGGACAAACCGGGTTCTTGTCCAAGACCCTGTAATAACACCCAGGCAGCGACATTGAGAATGACAATGCTGTAGGTGGCGTAAGGCGTCAGGAACTGGGGATTGTCATCTCGAATTGGAAACATCGGGTATCTCGCCGTAACAGCGAGCCAGTCTAGGCGGATGCCTGATGCGGCTCCACCGCCCGCTGTGCGCGAACGAACGCGAACGCCTCACCGAGCGTCGCTGACTGCGCAGCATTCATCGCGGCAACGTTGACCCGAGCGTTGGGCAACATGTAGATGTGAAATTCCCGTTCGATCGACAACTGCTCTTCGTCACTTATGGGCAGGCACGAGAACATGCCGTTCTGTTGCTCCAGAAAGGCGGCATCGAAGCCGGGATTGAGCCGCTCGATAGTCGTGCGTAACGCGGTGCGCATGCCTTCGACGTGATTTCGAATTTCATCCAGTTCCTGGCGCCACAGCGCCGTCAGTTCTTCGCTGGACAGGATTTCGTGGACAATCGCTGCGCCGTGGTTGGGCGCCATGAAATAGAGTTGCCTGACAGTGTCACGCAGACTTCGACGGACGCTGCCAATATCCTTTGCGTTGTCGGGCACAATTACAGACAGAAGCCCGGCGCGCTCCCTGTAGATGCCGAATGACTTGGAAGAAGAAACCGTCAGGAGCATTTGCGGAACGATGTCCGCGAAGAGCCGCAGCCCTGCCACATCTTCCTCGATTCCGGCACCGAACCCCTGGTAGGCAACGTCCACAAAAGGAATTGCCTGCGTCGCAACGACCAACTCAGCTATTTTGCGCCACTGTGCAGGGTCCAGGTCCTGCCCGGTCGGATTGTGGCAGCAGCCGTGCAAAAGCAACAGGTCATCGGCTTGCATCGACTGCAGGTCTGCGACCATACCGTCGAAATCCAGGACTGAATTCGACTGATCGTAGTAACGATAACTGCGCAAGGTGAGCCCGGCTTTCTCGAAAAATTCCAGCTGGTGACCCCAGACGGGTTCGGAAACCCACACCACCGACTGCGGCGATAGTGCATGCACGAACTCGGCGCCGGCCCGCAGTGCGCTGCCCGCACCCGGTGTCTGTGCCGACACAATGCGACCTTCTTTGATCACCCTGTGGTCTGCGCCGAGTGCAAGCGCTTCGATATCAGCGCAGTATTCTGCGTTCCCTAAAGGCGACATGTAGGACTTCGGCAAGTCTTGCTCAAACACTTGCCTCTCCGCTTCGCGCACAGCCCGCATCACGGGAACTTTGCCTGTTTCATCGCGAAACACGCCAATGCCAAGGTCGATTTTGTCCGGATCCGAGTCTTCTGCCAAACGCACGAACAGTGCTTCAATCGGATCGTTTATGTGGTTACTTAAATTCCTGAACATAATATATTCGCTATTGAATAACGTCTGAACCAGTCAAACACAATTGGAAAGGATGTCAATTTCTAGTACCGGCCATAGCCATTGTCGGATTCGAACAGGTAAATCCCTTTGTCGTCGGCATAGGCATGCCATTCCGTTATGAGCTGTTCCAGCACTTCCGGATGCTGCCCGGAGAGGTCATTTTTCTCAAAGGGATCAACTTCCAGGTCATACAGACGCCATTCGCCATCCCCTCTTGGCGGCCATAGCAATACTGCTTTCCACTGGTCTTTTACCAAAGCCCGATTGCCATAGAGCTCCCAACCGAGTGGTTCGTCCTGGTGCACAGCAGGTGCGCCGTGCGCGAGAATCGGCAGCGCAGACCGACCCTCGATCGGCAAGACCTCACGCCCGGCATAGCGAGTCCCGGGATGGCTAACGCCTGCAACATCCAGAATAGTCGCCGGAATATCTGTCGCTACCAGGAATGCGTCGGACGTCTCACCGGCCGAGGATGACGCGGAATATTTCATGATGGCGGGTGCGCGAATTCCGCCTTCAGTAACAAATGACTTGTAGAGATGGAAAGGTGCCGCGCTCGCCTGTGCCCAGCCGGGGCCGGTCCACAGGTACGAGTCGTGCTTGCCCATATTGTCGATATCGTTGTTGAACGTTGCATCGACCCAAACGTCGTTCGTGCCAATGCGACCAATGGCATTGCCTTCCGGTCCATTGTCAGACATGAAAATAATCAATGTCGGTCGATCTCCGGACGTGACTGCGACGCTCTCAAGCAGATGCCCAATCTGCCAATCCATGTACTCGATCATCGCCGCATAGATTTCCATGGTCCTGGCATTCCTCGTACGATCTGCTGCAGACAGCGATTGCCAGTCTTCGACTCCCGGTAGCGGTCCACTGTCAGGAGCATCAGCAAATAGGCCGAGTTGTTTCTGCCTCGTCAGCCTTGCTGTCTTCAGCGCATGCCATCCTGCGTCGTACGACCCTTTATATTTACCAATCCAGTCATCGGGCACATGCAGCGGCCAGTGAGGCGCGGTATACGCTACGTAAGCGAAAAACGGTTTTTCGACGTCGCCGCCTTCAATAAATTCGACGGCACGTTCGGTGTAGGTGCGCGTCGAATAGAAATCATCCGGAAGCGCGTCAAGCGCCGTTCCATTCTCGAAATATCTCGGCTTGGGGTCGCTGGCAAGAATTCCAAAAGCGTTCGAGAAATGACTGCCTCCCCCATCTGCAAGAATGAAGGACTTGTCGAAACCACGGTCGACGGGAAGAGATCCGGCAATATTACCGAGATCCCATTTGCCGGTCATATACGTCTGATAACCCGCATCACTGAGCAATGTGGCCACAGTTACTGCATCGTCATTCAATCGACTGTCGTAGCCCCGTCGACCCTGTAATGCCGCTACGCGCCTAATCGCCGCCGCATTAGCCGCCATGCCGACCGGGTGTGGATCAATACCTGACATCAACATCGCCCTGGTCGGTCCGCAGGTAGGCGTTGTATGAAAATTAGTAAACGTAATGCCGGTCGCAGCCAGGTTATCAAGCGTCGGTGTCCGGATCTCGCTGCCGAACGGGCCGATATCAGAGTAGCCGAGATCATCAGCCAGGATGAGCACGATATTCGGCCGCATGTCTTCGCGAGGTGAGTCGCAGGCAGCACAAATCAGCGCTGTTACACAAAAAACGAGTAGTGGCTGTATTTTCATAGCCGGTAGTGTAAGGCAAATTGCCTGCAGTAATGCCATCGTTGTCGCCTGAAAACCGGTTATGGAGTCTATGCGCTTGCCGTATGATTCCGGCACCGAGTTTCGTTTTCGCCATGCATCCCCGGGGGAGCAAATGAGCCATCGATCAATATTGGTCTGTTTCACACTTTTATTTACGTTTGTATTCCTTGGCGCGTGCGAAAAACCCGCGGCCACCGATGGCAGCCCCACTGCGGACCTCGTGCTCACCAACGGCCGCATCTACTCCCTGCGCTGGCAGGATCCGGATGCGGAGGGCGTTCCCGCGCCTGACGCACCGTTCGCCGATGGAAACTGGACACCCGATGCTGCGGCGATCGCTATCAAGGACGGCGTGATTCTCGCGCTCGGATCGGAAGCCGACATTGCAGCCTATGCGGGCGCAGGCACGGAGGTCGTCAATCTCAATGGCGCAACCGCGGTGCCTGGATTCGTCGAAAGCCATGGGCACTACACTGAACTGGGCGAGATTGCAGAAAGAATAGACCTCGATGGCGTGACAACGATGGAAGAAATGGCTGTGCGGGTTGCCAGGCGTATTGCGAGTACGCCAGCCGGCGAATGGGTATATGGCGCCGGCTGGGATGAAGGTGCCTGGGCCGACGCGCTGCCGACCAAGGATGCAATTGATGCCATTTCCCCCGACCATCCTGTCGTCCTGAAAGGTCGGCGCGGATTCGGTACGCTGGTGAATCAGAACGTTCTTGATATCGCCGGCATCAGCAGTGATTTCGAAGCGCCATCGGGTGGTGACATTGTGTCCGATGAAAGAGGACAGCCAACCGGCGTATTCCTGAACCGGGCACAGACCTTGATTGCGGCGGCAATGCCGCCGGCGAGCCTGGAGCAGAAAAAACGCATCGTCTTGACCGGTCTCATGGAGATTGCAGAAGCCGGCTATGTCAGCGGCCATCATGCGGGCGTGTACGCGGATTATTACCCTGCCTATGTCGCACTCGCCGAGGAAGGCACCCTGCCCGTAAGAGTCGAGGCCATGCTCGCAGCGCGCCCGGAGAACCTGGATCTGATGAATACCTGGATCGAGCGCGGGCCGACGCGCGATCCAGCCGAGAAATTCCAGGTGCGCGGCGTCAAAGCCTATTACGATGCCTCTCTCGGCTCGCGCGGTGCAAAACTGATCGAGGAGTATTCGGACATGCCCGGTCACAGCGGCGTATCAGGCAGCGACTATGGATTCCCGGAGGACGTTGTCGCTGCCGCCATTGGCGCCGGTTTCCAGGTTGGCGTACACGCGATCGGTGACGCGGGAAATCGCGAAGTGCTCGATTTCTATGAGCGGGTCGCGGAGACGCATCCCGGTTCAAAGTCTTTGCTACACCGCGTCGAACATGCCCAAATAGTGCATCCCGACGACTTTGTCCGTTTCGGCGAACTCAAGCTCGTGGCGTCAATGGAGCCGTGTCATGCCGTTGAGGACAGCCCGTGGGCCGAAGAACGCGTGGGTCCAGTGCGCATCAAGGGCGGCTATGCATGGCGAACACTGCGACGCAACGGGGCGAAACTGATATTCAATTCCGACCTGAGCGGCACCGACTTCGATATCTTCTACGGACTGCATTGCGCCGTGACCCGTAGCGACAGAAGCGGCCAACCGGACGGAGGTTGGTACATTGAAGAAGCGGTAACGATCGAAGAAGCGGTGCGCGCCTGGACCAGTTGGCCGGCCGAGTCATCGCAACGGCATGATTTAACGGGCACAATTGACGTCGGCAAACTGGCAGATATAACCGTTTTGTCGATTGACATCTTCAATGTCGGCCAGTCGGATCCACATAAACTATTGGACGGACAGGCGCTGATGACAATTGTCGGCGGTGACATAATCGCGAGCCGGCTTTAGCGCTTGCCCTATCGTAGCCCGACCGAAATTCGTTTGTTGAACCGTCTAACCTGACAGGAAGATTCAATATGCGAGGTCCGGATGAAAGTCGGGCACATCAATCTTGCCAGGTCGTTCAATGGTACCGGAGAACATTTTGTCGCATTGGTAGAAGCGCTAGAACGTCAGGGAATAACGCAGCACGTTATCGTACGCAACCATTCGCTGGCGCGACGCGTGGCGGTATATGACAACGTGACGATTGGCACAGTCACAAGCTCACCGGTCGTCGCGCTGTGCCTGATGCCGCAGGTTGATGTTGTGCATGCACACAATGAAAAAAGCGCACAGGCAGGTCTCGTGTTGACGCTGACCAGGTCAATACCGTTCGTAATGAGCTGCCGGGATGTTACGAAACGTTCCCCCAACCCGATACTACGATCCATCTTCAGTCGTGCTGCCGGGCTCATTTGCAGCGACGCGGCCATGGCAAAGACACTGTTGCGTGGTACCACCAGGACGCCGGTGGATGTAATAGAAGACATCACTCGCCAAGATGGCAAGGATTTTGACATGATCGGGAATCGTGCCGCCGCGGAGCATTTGCGCATTTATCGACGCGCCGCAGATACCTGGCGCGTTCCTGCACTTCTGTTATGAAATCAGAATTCCCAGAGCACTCCAATCGCGGGCAGGAAAGGGAGCCAGTAATCCTGGCCACGTTCGAGGAAGAGATTGCCATCGATATCGCGTTCGGCATCCCAATCGATGCAGCACGGGTTGCGCCTATCGAACGCATTGGAGATTTCCACGAACGCCATGAGCGAGCCTCGGCGCAATTCAAAAGTTCGGCTCAGGCGCATATCCAGGCTGGCAAATGTTGAATGTCGCAGCGCGTTTCGAGGGCCCGGAGTTACGACGTAGATTGTGTCGCCGTTGCCGTCGACACCGTTTTCGCCAAGCACCAGGTCGGTCGTCGGCCAGCCGGAATGAACGCTAGCGGCGATTGCTGCCGACCAGTTTTGGCTCTTCCATGACACGCCGCCCTGAAAAGCGTGTCGCTGATCCCAGCTGCGCGCGTAGTCGATACCGTTGATACGGTCCGTAACTTCCGACAATGTGTAGGAGGCCCACCAGTTCCATTCCTCGCCGGAACGATCGACCGATAGTTCGACGCCCGCGGATTGTGCGCTGTCCGGATCCAGCCGAACACGATCCGGCTGTAATTCGGGTATCGGTCCCAACGGGTTGTAGAGATTTTCGAAACGGGGCGTAATCCGGCTCATGTCTTTGAAGAAGATTTCCATGCGCAGCGCATATTGGTCTCGAAACAGGTGCCTGATGCCGGCAATGACGTGGTCGGAACGCTGGGCTGGCCAAAATTCGTCGACGCCATCTTCGATCTGTAACTGCTGGATTGGCTGTGACTGCTGGTAGCGTCCCCAGGTCAAACGCAACTCCGTTTGCGGCGTGAGCGCGTACAGAATATTGAAACGGGGACTGATCTGCGCATCCGACGAAAGATTGGTGTAGGTTTGGTCGTCCCAGCGCAGCCCCCATTCGAGCATGGTGCGCGGCGTGAGGCGCCAGCGGTCAGAAACATAGAGTGCGAAGTTGCCACCTTGCGGCGCAGCGGAAAGCGAACGGTTGATGACTTCAGGTCCGTTGGCGTACAACGACTGCAGCTCGAAAAACTCGGCAGTACCGGCGTACTCATAAGTAGCGTCGCTGAAACCGGCCTCAATACCCCACCGCAATAAATGGTGATCATTAGGCTGCCAGGTCCAGTCCTGACGAAGAGTGACCTGATCGATCTGGCGATCATCGCGCACCGAAGAGACAATTTTTTCTATGTCATCGGTAAATCCGCTGCGCAAATTTTCGTAAGCCAGGATTGACAGCAGGGTGCTACTCGAGAGTGAAGCAGACCATTGATTCTGAAGCTGCATCCAGAATTGGGCATTCCTTGTGTTGCTATCGATCTGCTCAAGCTCGCTGGGATCTGATTCGAGTATCAGCCTGACGCGGTCATTGGCGTATAACGCGTTCATGGACAACGAAGCATTCGGAGAAAGATCAAATTCCACTTCACCAAACACGTCGTAAAAGGAGGGCTCACCGAATTTCGAGTTGATAACAAGATCGAGATTGCCGCGACGTGCCGAGAACAGCCAGCGCTTGCCCGGTTCGGTACCCGACGTGAGAAACGAGGTGTTGAAAACGCTTAGCCCGATCTCTGAATGGCGGTCTTCCACAATTTCCATCGACTCCATCAAGACCAGGCCGCTCATACGATCTCCGTACTGTGCAGGAAAGCCACCCGTATAGACCTCGACGCCGGAAATCGCCCTGGCATCGATGGCACTGAAGACGCTTTGGTAATCTCGAACATGAAAAGGGTCGAACAGCCACTGACCGTTCAACATCACTCCGATTTCACCATCATCGCCACCCCTGAAATGGGTTCGGGCAGAGGCACCGCTTGCTGCGGCACCCGGCAATCGGTGGGAAATTCGCAAAGGGTCTTCGCCGGTGTCCGGCATATTCTGAATAGATCGCTGGTCGAGCAGGAATCTGGACGATGAAATATCCCGGGAAATTTCATAACGACTCGCGGAGATGGTAATGGTCTCGATCTCGGGTTTCGCAGCATCGAGCTTAAGGTTGACGACCTCGGAATCTCCAGGCCCAAGATCCAGGATTCGATTCGTTGTTTGAAAACCCTCAGCCTCAACGATGAACTGGTAGCGTCCGGGTGTGACCTTGAAAAACTGAAACACTCCGGTCGATAACTCGTCGGTGTTCGACAACGCTGGCACGATGGTGAGCCTCGCATTCTCGACCGCTGCATTATTTTCGCCATTGCGAATAAGCAACAAAATTCTACCCGGCGTGACTGCACTTTTTTGCATTCGCACTACCAGGTGCACGCCAGCTTCATAGTGCAGCGTCAGCTCATGGGCAGCGAGAATTTCGAGCAGGAGTGCGACAGGCTCAGTCGCGACGGGCTCGGCAGTGACAACAAGCTCGTTGGAAACGATGCTGGTGCTGTAGGCGAAAGGATGTCCTGCCGCACGCAACTCATCGATGACCGCCGCAACGGGTCTGCCGGTGTAGGTCACCGATTCGTCCTGGGCCGCCAGCAAGGCTAACGGCCACAGGAGGATGATTGCGATCAGTCTACGTAACATACGCAGAAACCCCCGCGCGTAAATTGCGCAGCATATTGCTACCCACCAAGCGTCTCGCCGGTCGATATCCTCGTCAATCGTTTGGCTGGTCAATCGAACCTATACGAATTACGCCGTTCTCAATTTTCCAATCCAGGTCAACACCCATCATCCAGATGCGCAGCGCATCAGTGGGGTTTACGTTCACCAATCCTTTTAGTGTGTCAGTTTTGACTGCGTCTTCGACCGCGGGACTTTCGAATTCGATACCCAGTCCGGTTTCATGACTTACCCATCGAAGAAAGTCGAATATTGAGCGACCCTCAACGTTTATGTCCGGCGAAAGCTGCTCCGTCCATTGCCAGTTGTCGCCGTAGGTTCTTATATTGACGATGCTCGCACCGCGGCCACCGGGAAACTGCAGCTGCTGACCGCCAGTTGCCGAATCGCTGCCCGTCGTGGTGCCAAGTTCAACCTCGCCTTCCCGAACGCTGACCGTGAGCCCCTTGAAATCGCTACGTACCATGTACTGAGTTCCAATGTGCTTAACCGTGCCGTGCTCGGTGCGAATCGTGAGCGCAACAACCGGTCCGGTCGATTGCCGCGCCGCCAGTCTCTCCGGTGCAGAATCGAAGTAGACCCGGCCCGAGTGCAGGTGGACCATATTGCGATCAACGAATTCCACCCGCGTCTTTGCGTCAATTCGCATGGAAGCGCCGCCCTCCCAGGTAAGGCCGACGCCCGACTCGCCGTCGGTAACTAAGGTCTGCCCTCTGGCCACCGTCATCAGGTCGCTGCCTTCCAGCATTTCGGTGTTCTCACCGAGCACGTAAACTGAGCCGAAACTCTTGTCGATCGAGGCAATCTGGACGTCCGCAATACCGTTGATACGCAGCGAGTTAAATACGACAAAGACCGCCATCAGGACCGATGCCGCGATAGCCAACGACACCCTATGACGTTGTTTTTTTCGGCGCCTGGCAACGCTCTGCCATTCAGCCAGCACGTGTTGCCGTACCGCTTCGGATTCGCCTGGCGATGGTACGGGTCGAGGTTCTGCCGAACTCAGAATTCGTTCGACTGTTTTCTCGCCACCGCTTGCCCCTTTTTTCGCTGATGGTTTCATGATTGCACCAGTTCGTCACTATCGAGCGTCGTCGTCATCGCAGTGTAAACATCGGCGAACGCGCGTTTAGCTCTCGCCAACAACGATTGAGTTGCTTCTGTGCCAAGCTTCAACCGCTCCGAAATTTCCTTCGTCGATCGCCCCTCGACATACTTCCACTCCAATACGTCGCCATATTTTGGTGGCAAGCGATCGAGTGCGACCTGTATTAAACGAATCTTCTCTACACGTTTGAAGTGTTGTTCAGGCGTGCTGCTTTCCGGCGCATGATAAGAATCGACTGCCGCCTGCACTTCTGGAAAATCTTCGGTCAGCACGATGTGCGCCTGGTAGCGTCCATTACGGGCCAACCAGTCGCAGAGCTCGTTCCGACAAATGGCGCAAAGCCAGGTGAACAAGGCTGATTCCGCGCGATACGTATGCAGACTTCTAACCGCCTTGGTCAGGGTCACCTGAACGACATCGGTCACCGCCTGCGGGTCGTCGGGCATGCGCGCAGATGCGAATCGGAAAAGCCGCGCGAAATTCTCATTGAAAAAGCTGTCAAAGGCGCACCTGTCACCTTCAAGCAACTGTTTTACATGTCTTTTATCATCCAGATAGACAGCCATAGCAATTCTCGTCGGGCTTCATCTGTTGGACCCTCGACCTGCAGGAAATCGGTCGTTTTCTGGGGCCCGGGCATCCCTCGAAAGCTCGTCTTGCGGGCGGGGACTAGTGAATTGTACGCCTTGTGGATGTCCCGGCGGACGCTATTCGACGTAAGCGGCACAGATTAGCGATTGCAGTTAAGGCAGGGCGAAGGCGATGAGATGATCCGATACTTTGGTTCCCGATCGAGCGTTACCGCCGGCAAACACCACGACGTACTGCTTGCCATTCCACAGATAGCTCGCAGGCGTCGCCATCCCCGGCGCTGGCAAACGCCCACGCCAGATCTCATCACCGGTCGACACATTAAGTGCACGCAGATAGTGATCCATGGTTGCGCCAATGAACACCAGTCCGCCTGCCGTAATGGCCGGTCCGCCAAACGTTGGTGTACCCAGCGCCATTGCAGGTGCTGCCGACAAATCTTCCGTCGTGCCAAGCGTTTTGCGCCAGACAATGTCGCCGCTATCAAGATCGACTCCGGCGATAACGCCCCATGGCGGCTGCGTACACGGCAGTTCGAGTGACGACAGCAGCGTTTCCCGTTTCATGCCAAATGGCGCGCCTTCCTGCGGCGAAACTTCCTGGTCGTGAAACACTTCGCGCATTTCTTCTAACGCATCGGATCGGAACAACTGCACGTGATGGGCAAGGTTACTCATGTTGACAACTAACAGGTTGCGACGTGGATCGTACGCCGCCCCTCCCCAATTGGCGCCACCACCTGTAAACGGCAGCAGGATGGTTCCCTGCTCGGACGGTGGCGTGAAAAGCCCTTCTGTTCGCGACGCTTCGATCAGTTTTCGACATTCCCTTTTATCAAACCATGTAATGCCGAAAGCGTCATCGGCTGCCAGGGTGTTCGGCACAATCGCGGGCGTCACCGCCGGAAAAGGCTGCGTAGGAGAAAGTGCTTCGCCGTCGACTCCGCCTTGCGGAACCGGGCGCTCCTCTACCGGCAGGAACGGCTCTCCGGTGTCACGATCCAGAACAAACACGAAACCAGTTTTTGTCACCTGCGCAACGACATCGTGAACGGCCCCATTTCGCCAGACCGAATAAAGACCCGGCTGTGCCGGAACGTCGTAATCCCAGACATCGTGATGAACGGTTTGAAAACTCCAGACCACTTCTCCTGACTCGCCGTCGAGTGCGACCACCGAATTGGCGTAGCGGTTGTCGCCGGGTCGCAGACCACCAAAGAAGTCCGGACTGGGACTGGTTGTGGGCAAAAAGACCATGCCACGTTCACTATCGACGGACATGGGTGCCCATACGTTGGCATGGCCCTCTGTCGGCGCACTCGTCCCCTGCCAGTCGCCGGCAGTACGATCAGAAGCCGCACGCGGAATCGGATCAAAGTCCCAACGAGCTTCACCGGACCTTACGTCGAAGGCCCTGACGGATCCCTTGGGTGCCGCGACCCTGGCATTGTCACTGATGGCAGATCCAACAATCACCGTATTGCCCAGTATTGCCGGTGGCGATGTGATCTGAAATTCCCCGGGCCACCACAGCGCCATGCCGGGATCGATACGAACTTCCCCGTTGTTACCAAACGTGGAACAGCGCTCGCCCGTCACAGCATCGATGGCAATCAGGCGCGCATCATTGGTGCCCATCAGGATACGGCTGGCGCAATCCGCAGCAGGATCCGGATCGTGCCACTGGCTGACACCACGACAGACGAACTGGTTGGCTGGACGCTGGTCCAGGTTGATTTCCGGATCGAAACGCCAGCGCTCGTCACCACTGCCCGGATCCACAGCGATGACTTCATTGAACGGCGTACAGAAAACAAGGGCATCACCGACGAGAATCGGTGTGGCTTCAGTCGCGGCCCGGGCCATTGCGTCAGGCTTGCCCGCCAGGTCACCCGTTCGATACGTCCACGCTACTTCGAGTGCGCTGACATTATCGAGTGTTATTTGCGCGGCATTGCTGAAACGATGACCGCCGGCATCGCTGCCATACGCCGTCCATCGTTCGCCGACAGCAATCGAGTTCTCCGGCCGAGCGATAATGTCGGCAGTGCCATCAATATCCAGGTTGTGGGCACCGCCCAGGTACCAGATCGCGGAGCCGCCCAGGAACGGCAACAGTAAAGTCAGCGCCACAGCGATAACGATAATGAAAAACTTTTTCATCGACCTGCCCGCATAACGTTTGAGGACACTGGCATACGCCAGCATCTGTTGTGCTACAGGTTATTACAATCCGGCCGCTTTTTTACTACGGATTGGCGCCGTTGGTGATCCACAGACGAATATCTGCAATGACAGCCGGATCAAGCGGCGCCTGGCCCAATGGCATCTGGAGGCCCATGGCACCGGCACTTTCCAGTTTCGTAATGAGATAACTCATGTCCGGATTGCCGGGATTCACGCGCAGCACGCCGTTGTCCTGTGTTGCCATGATGTTGACGAGGTTTGCCAGGCTGGCAGCCTCACTGGATAGGTCGAGTACACCCGGCAGAATCGCCCCACCGCCGGTGTGGCACCCTACGGTCGCGCAGGTGGGTGTAAAGACGGTGGCCTGAATCTGCGGGAGCGTAGGCCCACTGACGACCGGTGTTGTAATAGTAAAGAACGATTGAAAATCACCGCCGGCCGTGCCGTTACCCGACGGAAAGGTCACGCCGAATTCTCCGTCGAGCGCATTGGCATCGATATCTGATATGACGGAGGCGCCGTCACCGAGAAGCCGGATTCTGTATATATCATCGGCCAGGACCACGCCGGCGAGATCAAACACTGCAGACTGCGGATTTCCGATGGCGATTGATATTTGCGGTGACATGATTTGTACGACGGATCCATCGGTAAACGAACCGTCGCCGCCACTGGATTCAAGTATAAAAGTGTTGGCATCGACTGACGCGGCGACCGGTGCACGGGTAAAGCCGGCAAGGATCTGGGCCGGCGGCGCCGGCAGCGTTTCGTTGGGCAACGGCGCGATAGACGATACCTGGATAGGATCAGCCGCAGCCACGGGATCATCCATCGCCCCGTCAGTTATCCACTGCCGAATGGTGTCGATCGAAGTTTGCTCAATCGGTCCGCTTTGCGGCATGACCTGGCCGGTAATGCTGGCGGCACCTTCCATCTTCTGAATGACATAGCTCAAATCGGGGTTGTTGGGATTGACGAGCTGGAGAGTTCCCTCTTGTGGACTCGTGATTCCCACCATGGCAGCGTGACTGGCGCCGTCAGTAAGATTGAGTCCCGCGGCAGGAGAACCTCCACCATGACAGGAAGACGATGCGCAGGTCGGCGTGAAAACGTTGGTCTGTATGTCGGCGAGCGTAGGATTAAATCCGCTTGGCGGTGGCGGCGGTGGCGGCGGCGGACCCGGTGGCGGTGGCGCTGCCGGAGGCGGGCTGGTACCGACACGCGCGACGGCGTCGTCGTAAGATTCGACTTCACAGCCGGTCAGCGCGGCTATTGCCACAGCCAACGCGACCAGTGTTTTTGCTATCCCTGAAATTTTCATCGCTTCCCTTGCCTGCCGTGCCGCTTGCCAAAATCGAAAAATTCGCTGATTACTGATGGTATCGATTTGCATCAGTCAAAACGCGAACTCCGTCACACTACGGTGCGGTAAGTGGTTGGGTGTCTCCGTTTCGGGACAGAAGACGAAACCCGTCGACTAATGCAGTCCTGAAGTCTTCATGCTGAATAAGTTAAATCGGCGGGACAGGTCAGTCAGCGATGTGCAAGGCTCGAAGCAGTTTCTTCGCAGCTGACTTTTGACCGGTAACCTGGACTTCGCCGGCATTGAAAGCTTCGGATAGGGTGACGTCACCTGCAGCCAGTTTTCTTGCAGTGCGGCGTTCAATCTCGACTGTAGTTCGGGGACGCTCGCATGTACCCGGAGTAATCGCGCATTGGTCGCCGTCTACTTCGACGGTGAAAGGCGCGCCATCGAGTAGCAGCACGTATAAGCCATCCAGGCCGGAATTCCTGGTATTGTCGTAGAGTGCAGCCAACGCGACAGCATCCCAATCGGTCCGGTGCAGGAAACCGGGCTCCGGTGCAACGTTTAGCCGTAATGCGAATCGAATTAACGCATGCACAACCGCCTCGAGATCGTTGCCCGTATCCGTAAGCCGGTAACTGCCCTCTTCTTTTTTGATCAGATCGGCGGCCGACATCTCCTTTAATCTGCTGGCCAGCAGGTTTGTACCCATTCCTTGCAGGTTTTCCAGCAACTCGCCGTAGCGCCGCGGCCCGATCAACAGTTCCCTGACGATCAAAAGCGTCCAGCGTTCTCCGACGAGATCAAGCGCATTTGCCAGCGCACAATTTTGCTTGTAGCTACGTTTCAAAGCGATGACCACTCTATGTCAAAGAAGCATTGACTTTAATAAACTATAGTAGATACTATATGTTTTTAAAGTATAGTGGATGGAGATTCAAATGGCTAATGTAATAACGTCAGATGACGCGAAACTGCTTTTCAACGCACTGGGCGCGAACGGTGTTTTCTCGGGCGTATCCGGGCTCATCATGGTCTTTGCTTCCGATGCTATCGCGGAATTCCTGGGCCTTTCCCAGTCGCGTCTCATTTTCGAACTGGGGATGATGTTGATCGCATTTGGCGCAATACTCGTGTTTTACTATCGGCGGAAGCGCATACACATAGCGAGCGCTATCGTTATCACGATGCTCGATCTGGGCTGGGTAATCGGCTCCGCTGTCCTGGTTGTTGCTATGCCAGAACTATTCAGCACCGCAGGAATTGTTGCTGTTATCGCGGTTGCCGTGATCGTTCTGACATTATTTGATTTGCAGGCGTATGCAATATGGCGCACGCGCCAATCGGCCCTGCCCTCGAGCTCTGCCCAACAAACGACATAGACTCCGGACTGTATTGGTACGACCGCAAAAAAAGGTCTGACAAACGGACGTTAACGGCAAATTGATGTAACTAATTCGCGGTTGCGACTGCATCTGCAGTTTGCTCCAATGGGCGGCGCGACAACAACAAACAGAATGTGTCGCCCGGAGCATCAATATGGCTGGTTCGCCATTTCCATCTATCGCGGTCAGATTTCTGCTTACCGCGACCTTCCTGCTTGGCTTTGCGAGCGTCACCGTCGCGCAAGAGCGAATCGGCGTGGCGGTTATTCGTGACGGCGAGCCAAACCGGCTCGCTGTTCAGCAGCAAAAATACGTTGACGAACTATTGGCACTGACAGGGAGTGAATTTGATGTAGACCTGATTTACTTCACGGGCGACTGGAGCAGATCGACTATTGACGAGGCGGTGGCCGACGCTTATGCAGACCCACTGGTCGATATGCTTTTGATTAACGGTTTTGTCGCAAACCAAATAGTTGCAACACGCAGTTCCTACCCCAAACCGACTTTTCTGCCATTGTTGCTGGACACCGGACTGGTAACGAGCCCGGCCGATGGTGGAACATCCAATATCGCGAATCTCAATTATCTTAGCGCTTACGCAGATTTTGCGAACGACCTCGATACCTTGGCGCGAATTGTCTCCTACCGAGACCTGGTCCTGTTCGTGGATGAGGATCTGGCAAATACGATTCCGCAGCTGCAGACTACGGCGCTTGCTGCCAGCCAGGATCGCGGCATCAATCTCATTCAGGTCAGCCACGACGGTGTCGATCATCGGCTGATGAACCGGTTGCCGGCGGAGGCTGATGCGATTTTTATCGCGGGATTGCCGCGCATGCCACCGGCAGACTTCGACAGGCTGATAACGGCGATCAACGCCGCAGGGATACCGAGTTACAGCTTCGTCGGTGTTGCCGATGTCGAAAGAGGATTACTGGTAACCAATTCCGAGCCAAGCGACATTGACCGACAGGCGCGATTGAATGCGTTAAATATGCAGGCCGTGATGCTCGGAGAGAAAGCGGAAGATCAACCCGTTGCGTCCGAATTTCGGGAGCAGCTAACGATTAATATGGCCACGGCAAGACTGATCGGATTATCACCGAGTTTCGACGTGTTGAACGAGGCGGTCGTGCTCAACCAGGAAGCCGCGGCGGGTGGCAAGCGATACGGACTGGTCGAAATTGCGCTTGAGGCCATTGAACGCAACCAGGATTTGCAGGCGGAAACCTATGGTGTGCGTGCCGGACTGGATGGCGTTGCTGCGGCCCGATCAAACCTGCTGCCGCAACTGGACGCTTCAGCGAGCTACACGGTTCGCAAGGAATCGCCGACGGTGTCTGCGGGATTGTTTGCGGAGAGAACCTCTGACGCTGCGTTCAACGTGAACCAACTTATATACTCTGATGCAGCAAGCGCCAACCTGGAGATTCAGCGGGAACTCCAGAAAACTCGCGTCGCCAGTCTGAAGCAGTTTCAACTTGATGTGGTGCAGGCAGCGACCACTGCCTACTACGTCGTGCTGAACGCCCAATCACAACTCGCTGTCCAGGAAAATAACCTGAACATCAGCCGGGCCAACCTGGAACTTGCTGAAACCCGGGTGCAGCTGGGCATGTCCACGGCAGCAGATATCTATCGCTGGCAGGCAGAAGTAGCCCGCGCGCAGATCCTGGTGTTAAGTGCACGTGCGACACTGAACCAGTCGCAGGATCAACTGAATCGGCTACTACATCGCCGCCAGGGTACGCGAATCGCGCTGCGGGAAGCGTCCTTCGACGAACCGTTCGTCATGACGCGAGCTGAGTTTGACGAGTTGGTAAGGAACCCTGCCGACTATGACAGGTTCTCGCGATTCTACATTGACCGCGCGCTGCGACAGGCGCCGGAGCTCGAACAGCTGGATGCACAAATTACTGCCAAAAGGCGAGAACTTACGAACACGCGTCGGGCATTCTGGCTGCCCGATTTTTCCGTAGGTGGACGCTATACGAACAACATGGGTCAATCCGGCATTGGCGCCGGCCTAACAGCCGGCCAGGACCTCAACGATTGGTCTTTTGGCATCCAGGCAACGCTGCCGTTGTTCTCCGGCGGCCTCAGAAGGGCGAACAGGTCGCGCGCCGATTACGAACTCCGACAACTGCAGTCTTTGCGTACTTCGACCGCTGAGCGCGTCGAAGAACAAACGAGAATTCAGCTGTATGCGGCACGGGCCGCATACGGTCAAATCGACCTTGCGGCGACAGCCGCTGACGCATCGCGCAAGAACTTCGAGCTGGTTAGTGACGCTTATGCAAGCGGCACGGTTTCCGTTATCGAGTTGCTTGACGCGCAGGATATATCGAGGACGGCCGATGCTGCGGCGGCTGAATCTCTTTACAATTTCTTGATTACGGTTATGTCTTTGCAACGCGCGGTTGGCGGGTTCGATTACCTGCTTCCGTCCGCCGAGCGCGATGCGCTGGCCGATGAATTTCGCCAAACTCTCTCGGGACAAGACTAATGGCACCGATAACTCGCGCGACGAACCTCCTGGCTCGCTTGATCGACTACAAATTTCTCTGTGTTTTCGTCAGTATCTTGCTCTCCGGCTGTGCTGAAAAGCAGCAATCGACAGAACCCCGCTTGCGGCCCGTAAAGTACATGACAGTCAGTGATGGGGGCGCGACCCGTGACCGAAGCTTTAGCGGTGTATCAAAGTCCAGTCTCGAATCCCGACTTAGCTTTAAAGTTCCCGGCACGATTACCAACGTGCCGGTGCAGATCGGCCAGCGACTTGCCGCCGGAGACCTTATTGCCGAAATCGATCCGGAAGGTTACCTGCTACAGGTACAGCAGGCACAGGCGTCGCTGGTAGAGGCACAGGCTAACGAGCGTCAGGCAGCATCGAACTACGATCGAACCAAGGGACTCTATGCAAACGACAATGCATCTCTCAACGATCTCGATGTAGCCAGGGCGAGAGCGGAATCTGCTCAGGCGGTTGTCGGTGCGGCGAATAAAGCGCTGGAAATTGCGAGGCTGAATTCTTCTTATACGCAACTGAAGGCGGAAACCCAGTGTTCGATCGCTTCAATTGATGTGGAAGTCAATGAGAACGTGTCCGCCGGGCAACAGGTGGCAGCGGTAAGCTGCGGAGACGATTTCGAGGTTACGCTGGACATTCCCGAGAGCCTGATCGGCGGCATTGATGAATACACGCCTGTCAGCATGCGGTTCGGGTCGATTCCGGGCGAAATATTCAGCGGGCAGATTTCGGAAGTGGCCGTATCTTCGTTGGGCGGCTCTGCAACCTTTCCCATCGTTATCAAAGTCAATGAACGACACCCGTCACTTCGATCGGGTCTGGCGGCCGACGTCACGTTTCAATTCGACTCTGCGAGCGCGAGCGGCACGACGATTGTCTTACCGGTTGCCGCGGTGGTTAACGACCCCTCTGGCACCTATGTATTTGTCGCAGAGCCAACGGACAACGCCGATGAATCGGTCGTACGCCGCCGATCGGTTGAGCTGGGCGAATTGACGCAATCAGGCATCGAGATTGCAAATGGCCTGCAGGTCGGCGATCGAATAATAACTGCAGGCATCACTGTTATCCGCGAGGATCAACGCGTGTTGACTCCGTAGAGCCGCCAAGAATCTATCGTGAACCTGACTGCCACAGCGATTAGCCGCAATCGAATTACGCTGACAATCGTCGGCATGCTCATCGTCGCAGGCGCAATTGCTTACCAGAGCCTGCCTAAAGCACAGGACCCGGGCTTTATCGTGCGTACCGCGGTAATAACAACCCGGTTCCCGGGCGCGAGCCCGGAGCGTGTCGAGCTGCTGATAACAGACAAGATCGAGAAGAAAATCCAGGAAATGCCGGAAATCGACTCGATAACCAGCGAGTCGCGGACTGGCATTTCGGTAATCAACGCCAATTTCAAAGAAAGTTACAAAGTCATGCGGCCGCTATTCGATGACCTGCGCCGCAAAGTCGATGTCATTACACCCGATCTGCCGCAGGGTGCATCGACTCCGGAAGTGAACGACGAATTCGGCGACGTCTTCGGTAGCGTCTACACGCTGGCGGGGGACGGATTTAGCTACGCTGAGCTAAAAACCGTTGCAGATGAATTACGTGATGAGTTGCTGAAAGAACCCGACATCGCAAAAGTGAGCATTCACGGCGCACAACAGGAAGTCATCTTCGTTGAATATAACAACGCAAGGCTCGCGGAACTCGGCTTGTCCCCGCAACAGTTATCCGCACTGCTCGCCAGCGTCAACATATTGTCTTCGGGCGGTGACATCCTGAGCGGTCGCGAGCGAATCGCACTTGAACCAACCGGAAATTATGAAACGATCCAGGATCTGCGACGCACAGTAATCGAGTTACCCGGCCGGGTTCTCGTCTATCTTGAAGACATCGTCGATATCTATCGCGGCTACAAGGACCCGCCGAGAAGCGTCAGCCGAGTCAATGGACAGCCTACGCTGGCCATCGCTGTTTCGATGCGGGATGGCGGAGACATTCTGCGGCTTGGCGAGCGGCTTGACGAGCTTATGCCAGAACTTGTCGATCGATATCCGTGGGGAATCGAAGTAGAGAAGGTGTGGTTCCAGGCCGCGCTGGTCGAAGACGTTATTGATGCTTTTACATCGAGCCTTGTGCAAGCCATCCTGATTGTCATTGTTGTAATGATCGCGTTCCTGGGACTGCGAACCGGACTGGTCGTGGGTTCGTTGATACCGACTACGATAGTCGCTTCCTTCTTCGCCATGCAGATTTTCGAGATCACGATTAATCAGATTTCGCTGACTGCGCTTATCATTGCCCTGGGACTGCTGGTCGATAACGCTATTGTCGTTGTCGAATCGATTCTGGTTAAGCGCGAGAATGGTCAGGACGCGGTATCCGCCGCAATTGACGCAGGAAATGAGCTTAAAGTCCCACTCCTTATTTCGTCGCTTACCACTGCCGCCGCATTTATGCCTATTGCTATGGCCAAGTCCGCGGTAGGCGAGTACACATCGGACATTTTCTATGTCGTTGGGATCGCCTTGATTTCCTCGTGGCTGCTGGCGATGACGTTCGTTCCGATGGTGACGACAGTCGCTTTGAAAGTATCTGCAGGCAAGGCGAACAAGGGAAACGACTTCAGCGGAAGATGGTACGGCTACTACCGGAGTCTTCTCGACATGTCGATGCGCAGGCCCGGCCGGTTCATTACGCTGATCATATCGCTTTTTGCCCTGGCCATATTCGGACTGGGAAAAGTGCGGCAGGAGTTCATCGCGCCGTCAGAAGATCCCGTTTTTTCTGCGAAACTCGAATCACCACTCGGGACCTCGATCGAAACCAATCAGGAGATAATGAGCGAGCTTGACAGCTTCATTTCCGACACCTATTTCAAGCCGTCCTCGGGCGACCCCAAGATTCGCAACTGGCTTACGTTCATCGGCGAGGGTGGACCGAGGTTTCAGCTAAGTTTGAATCCACCGAATCCGAACCCGGGCAATTCTTTCATTATTGCAAACACATTGACCGGAGAGAGTGTCGACGAAGTCATTGCGGGTATGGAGACTTTCATTCGTGAAAATCACCCGGATGTGGCGGCGCAGGTTGCCAGGCTGGAAAACGGGCCGCCGGTAGGCTATCCAATAATAGTCCGGCTGGCTGGCGACGATATTGACTCCTTGTACAGGATTGCCGCCGAGGTAACCGATTATCTATACAGCGATGCGCGCGTATCAGACATAAAAAATTCCTGGGGTCTGCAGGCGAAGAAGCTACTGGTCAATGTCGATCAGGAACTGGCCAGAAGATCGGGTGTTACCAGTGAAGACGTCGCTTACTCCCTCAAGGCGGGTCTCACAGGGATAGACCTCACACAGTTCAGGGAGGATAACGAGCTGATACCGGTCACGATCAGAACGGTAGCTGCCGATCGGCAGGATTTCAGTAAACTGGATGGACTGACGGTCTACTCCCAGAGCACCGGCAGCAACGTACCCCTTAAGCAGGTCGCGAATGTGGAGTTGACTTTCGAGGCCGGAGTTATTGAAAGGCGAGACAGGGACCGGACGTTGTCGCTGAACGTGCAACTCGTTCCAGGCGCCACTCCCGCCGAAGTCGTCAGTGATTTGCGACCCTGGCTCGCGCAGTCTGCAAGCAACTGGCCCGCTGGCCATGAAGCAGAAATAGGCGGGGAGGTTGAGGAATCCGGCGACGCAAATGCTTCGATTGCAGCCGAGTTGCCGATGGCTGGAATGCTGATCCTGCTGTTGCTGGTCGGTCAGTTCAATTCTTTGCGCAGACCGGCGATAATTCTTGCGACGATTCCCCTAGGGTTAATCGGAGTAACGTTCGGACTGCTGATCGCAGATTCATCGTTTGGCTTCTTTACGATACTTGGCCTGATTTCCCTGTCCGGGATTATCATTAACAATGCGATCGTATTGCTGGATCGTATCGCGATCGAGATACGGGACTTTGGCCGAACGCCTGTGGATGCAGTTTTCGAAGCGTGCCAGCAAAGACTGCGACCGATACTACTGACTACTGCGACCACGGTACTCGGCATGACACCGTTGCTATGGGGCGGCACTGCCATGTTTGTGCCGATGGCCATTACGATTATTTTTGGACTGGCATTCGCGACCGGCCTGACTCTGCTGGTGGTGCCAGTTTTATACGCAGTTTTCTTTCGTGTCAGAATGACGGATCCGGTTGCCTGACGCTCACATTACGAATCGCACAAGATCGTGCAATGTGACGAAACAATTGATTGAAAATAGAAGAAAAACAGTGGCCCCCGCGGGGCCACTGTTGTGTTGCGCGCCTGGCGAATGCTTAGTGCCGGCTGGCGGCCCTGCGTCGCATAAACAGAATACCGAGCGTGCCAATAATCATCGGCAGACCGAGTGCACCACCGCCGGTAGACGGTCGCTTCTTCTGGTACATCGGCTGCTGTTGATCGACACGACGACTTTGTGGCGCCTGCGTCGCTCGAGTTTGTCTCGCGACCTGCTCCGTCGCAACTCGATCGCGATTGGTGCGCCGGATACCCTGAGCCGCAAACACTTCGTCGCGTACGACAATCATCGATGTGTAGTCGGTCACCAAGCCATATTCAGATGCAAGGTCTGTAATCGCATCTTCCGTGTCCTGGTCCGCGCCGAAGTAGTCCATCTTCGACTGCAGGTTTTCGATAGACGCATAGGCCCAAAGTCGTTCGAGTTCCGGATTCAGATCTGACTGGGTCGGCATCGTGAACGACGTTTTGTACTCGATGTCCGTACCCGCGACCTTGCCGGTCAGCTTGACGCGTGCCTCGTCAGCGCCCCAATAGTGGCCAAGCACCTGCAATTGTTCGCCATGATACAGGCTGCCTATACGTTCGGGGGTGAGGTCGGCGACTCTGACACCATCGATATCGAGCGCAACGTCGTGCAGCGCGGCGTGATAGATCTTTGCCGTTGCTAACAACAACTGTCCGGCAATATCGTCGCTGTTGGACGTTTCCATCGCGAATCCGTCGGACACTTCGGTCATCGCTTCCAGAAGCGGTCGATTCGCGCTGTTCCCCATGATGAAAGTAAACAGACGCACGTCATGTTGCTCCATCATTTTTAGGAACTCCTTCTTCTCAGTGACACCGACATTGGCAACGCCATCGGTTATAAGCGCTATGCCGGAGGTTCTGTCGGAATCAAGTCCTGCAAGACCCGCCTGCAATCCAGCGAACAGGTTCGTACCGCCGTCCGAATTCAGCCGCCCAACTTCATCGGTATAGTGCCGCACGTTTTCGGGACTGGCGGGAACGAAACCCGACGAAAGCTCCCGGGCGGACTGGTTGAACGTGTAGATGCGGAAGCGATCGTTCGCGTTCAGTTTACCGAGCGCCTGCTGGACGCCTTCAGCCAGGGTTGCGAATTTGCCCTGCATTGAGCCCGACACGTCCAGGATGAACACCCAGTCGCGACCGTTCTCGATAACCGGCAAATCATCACCCGGTGTGAATGTCAGCATGAATGTTCCGCGGCCGCTGGCATCCGGTTTGTGCGTAACGAGATCCACCGAACCGGGAAGATCCGGCGCGTGGCGCCAATAGACCACGATATCTTTGTCAAGATTAGCGGCGCCGGCAGTTTTCGACGCCGCGACAGGCGTTTCGCCGGCTTCAATCGCCGCTACCTGCGTCTCAAATTCTGCATCGACCGGACTGGAACCGACCGACTGCAGGCCAATCGTCCAGTGGCCGGCATCGATTTGATTCAACACGGCGTTCGGTTGATCCGGCAAGCGAACGGCATCCACCGGGTACGATGATTTCAATTCGAAATCGAAATTGAATTTTCCGGTAACACCGTCCCTGACTTCCCAAAAGGCAATGCGCTCCTCGTCGACACCTCCCTCTTCAAGCGGATAGACATAGCGCCCGATGCCAGTATCGACACTCGCACTTTGCAGGTAGACCAGCCGAATTCGAACATCACTGTTGGCACGCACAGGGTATACAGAGATATCGAAAGTCCGGTATTCATCTTTTTCTGCCAAGGCGGTTTCCCGGCCGGCAGACTTCTCCGCCGCATAAAGGTCCTGCGCCTCCTGTTTCTTTAAGACTTCGCCAGTAACCGGTTTACCGTCAATCCAGTAGGTGAATTCGGCAACGGCAGCGTGCGACGGGACCGGAAAGCTGTAGACAGCCTCCGTATCATTAACACCCGCGTTCGCAAAGACCTGGTTGACTTCGGTGACCACATAGCCGTCTTCAACGACAACCTTAACTTCGTGATCGCGAATATCCAGCGAGCTGGCCTGCCCTTTCGGTGTCAGCAATCCTGCCGCATCGGCAGTACCGATTGCGAATACAGCAAGGGCGACCACAGCCAGGCCAACAAAGTTCTTGTGCTTCATGATATCTACTCCCAATTAAACAATGTTTAATTAATGGTCAAATAAAAGTCGCTATTTATTAAACGACGTTTAATTTATATCAATTTATTGAACGCTGTTCAAATACTGTTAGTATTTGGCTGGAACGCTAGGTTTCAGATTGGACATAACGCATGGGACGAAGAAGCGAACATAGCCGCGAGGAAATTCGTGACATGGCGATTGAAGCCGCCGCCCGAATAGTCGAAAAAGAGGGATATCAAGCGCTTACAGCAAGAAAAGTCGCGGCAAGTATCGGCTACACGGTCGGCACGCTCTACCATGTATTCCAGAACTTCGACGACCTGGTAATGAACCTGAATGCGCAGACCATTGATGAAATGGCCGCGCTCATCCAGCAGCAGGTGAAGCGCAAGCGCAATCCGGAGGTGCGCATCAGGACAATGGCGGAATACTACGTCCAGTACGCAACCGATCATCCTGATCGCTGGCGACTCGTATTCGAACACGAACCGCCGCGCGGCATGCCGACGCCGCCACAGTTGAAGGAACGCCGCGATGTGATGTTCGAGATGGTTGCAGAAAACCTTCGCGAACTTGCGCCTGATCGTATTCCCCAGGAGGTTTCGCACACCGCAACGGCTTTGTGGAGTGGCATACATGGAATCTGCATACTGGCACTGACCGGCAAGTTATACCTTGGCGGGGCGTTTTCGATGGTCAAACTGATGGATACATTGATCGCATCAGTAGTCAGAGAATTTCGCGGCTAAACTAACCAGACATGTTACTGGCGAGTGATTGGACGCGCTCTTTTTGCCGTTCGCTGAGCACCGCGAGCTTCTGTAGTTCTTCTCCATCCAGGTTCAGTTGTGTCGCCCAGGTATCAAGGTTCGTCCGCTGTTCTTCCTCGACCTCGGAGTTTTCGACCGCTAGCGTGCCGGCCGCAACAACAATGCCCAGGGGATGAACGCATTGCGAATCGGGAAAGGCCCGAAATTGATACGCGGAAACCATGGGCTCCGGCAGTGACCAGGTGCGGGCAACCTCGGCAGTCATGATTTTGTGATCCGTTGAAAGCTCGTCGTCGAACAGGCCCGCCAGGCTGTTTGGTTCAGTCGAATCCCGATGTGCTGTCAGCACTGAATTCGTTCTTGATGGCTCGAGGTGTACCAGTGCCAATAGCCCCAGGTTGTGGCACAGACCGGCGGAATACGCGAGATCGCGCACATCGTCATCCGCATCTCCATCCAAAGCGGCCAACTTCTTACAGCACTCCGCGGTTAATAGCGACTGCATCCAGAAACGCTCCGTGTTAAATCCAGGGCACCGGGTACGATCAAACGATCGCTGAATTGCCATTGCGAGAACCAGTGAACGCACCGTATCCACACCGAGCACGCGGGCAATAGCTTCACCGATGCTGTTAACCGGTTCAGCCAGGCCGAAATACGCGGAGTTGGACAGGCCCAGGAGCTTCGCACAGATGCCAGGATCTCCCTCCACGACGGCAGTCACCTTGTCAGCGTCGATAAACTCATCACCGAAGCACGTCAAAATTTCCTGCGCGGTAGCGGGCAGTGGCGGCAGGGCCGAGATGGACTGGGCCAGCCTGGCGGCCGTATCTGTATTGTCTTCAATCACGTTGGATTTCACTTTTATCCTGCCTTTATCTGTTGATCGGGCATCCCCGACTTGAGGTCTACGATCCCGGTTAGTTTCGGCGCCAGTACGAACGGCCTGCCTACGCCGAAGCCCTGCGCGTAATCGGCGCCAAGCTCGCGTACGAGTTCGAGCATTTCATTATTTTCGACGAACTCCGCCGTCGTTTTAATATTCAGCGATCGCGCTATATCGATTATTGATTTTACGAATATTCGATTGGTCTCATCCTGGAGAATGTCGCGAATGAACATGCCGTCAATCTTGAGGTGGTCGACCGGCAACTTCTTGAGGTAGCCGAATGACGACAGCCCACTGCCAAAATCATCCAGTGCAAACTTACATCCCATCTCGTGTAGGTCCGATATCAGCTTGCCGGCCTCCGCAATACTACGAATCACGGCGGTCTCGGTGATTTCAAAATTTACCGTGCCGGGTTGCAATGGAGAGCGTTCCATTGCATCCCTCAGGAATTCTGCGAAGCGCTTGTCGCCAACGCTGATTCCGGAAAGATTGATCCAATAGACTCGCCGCTCCGCCTGGAACGCCTGGTGCACGAACAGTGTGTCCAGGAGACTTCCGACCACCCACTGATCCAGCTCGACGCTCAATCCGTATCTTTCAGCGGCGGGCAAAAACGCACCGGGCGGTATCAGTTTTCGGGATTCCGGATCACGGAGGCGGAGTAGTATCTCGATGTGTTCCGGCTCATCCACATCTTCTGCCAGTGGCTTGATGACCTGGCCGTAGATCGCAAATCGATTGTTATCCATTGCCTCGCGCAGCCGTTGGACCCAGCGAACCTGGCCGCGCCGAACGCGCGCCGAGTCCTTCGCACCGGCAACCATGTGGACCCGATTGCGCCCTGCTTCCTTTGCCGCATAGCAGGCAGCGTCCGCGAGCTGCTGCAGTTCACTGATATCACCGGAAGACTGCTCGATGGGCAGCCCGCCGATGCTGACGCCGATTCGATAGGTCTCGGTGTCCCAGTGGAACCTGAAATTCTCGATGCTTGCACGAATTTCTTCGGCAATCCTGGTGGCAACGTCCGTTGGGCATTCCCAGAGAATAATGCCGAATTCATCGCCCCCGAGCCGTGCCACAATATCGTTGGCACGGACCGCATCGACGAGGATCTCGCTGACAGCCCGTAACAACTGATCGCCTGCGCCGTGGCCTGAAGTGTCATTCACAACCTTGAACTGGTCCAGATCCATGAACATCAGGTAGCTCGGCCCTTTGCCACCCGACCCTCGTTCCCAGGCGCGTTGCAGTTCTGTCTCGAATGCGCGTCGGTTGAGAAGCTGGGTGAGTTCATCGTAGCTGGCTTGGTATTCAAGCTGGTTAGTCAGTTTCAGCGACTCGGTAACGTCCTGAACCTGGACAACCGCGTACTGAAATTCGCCACTATCGGTCGTGACAGGCGACAGGTTGATAATCGTCTGCAGCGTGTCTCCCCGCGTGTTTGTACACGTAAACTTTTTGTCGAGTTCGTCACCGCTCAGGAGAATAATTTTGGCGTAGTGCGCTTCGAACCGGTCACGGTCCTGTTCTTCTATAACTATCGAGAACTTCTCGTTTGATGAATACGATGACTCGCACCAGAACATTTTTTGCAGCGCGGAATTGGCATCGAACAGAATGCCTTCTTCATTCGCCAAGCCCATACCGATGGGCGCATTTTCGAACGCGCGGCGAAAACGAGTTTCTATATCTACTCTCGCCGAATCTGACTTCTGGCGACTCTCGACTTCCTGTGACAGCTGCTCGTTGCTTAGCTCAAGCCGCTGCTTCGCCTCTTCGATGGAGCGGGTACGCTCGATGACCTGGGCACGCAAGGTTTCATTGTGCCGTTGAATGTTGCGCGTTCGATATACGGTAAACGCAGCAATGAGTGCCACAACGGTAACGCCGACAAAAAGCAGAAACCACGACTGCTGCCAGAAGTAGGGCAACATGGCAAACTGCTGACTCGCGATCTCACGGCTCCAGCTGCCACCCGGAAGACGCGCGCGCACCATAAATTCGTAGCTGGCTGGAGGGATTCTCCAATAGCTTACCGTTTTGTTGGTTGTCGCCGTTCCCCAGGCTTCATCGGCGCCAACCAGGCGGTAGCTATACTCGACGCCTTCGGCGTTGGACAAAGACACGGCCGCAAATTCTACGTTTACGCCAAACTGATCAGGGTCAATCTCGTCGCCCTCGATCACCGGCAGTCGATCGAGCTCGGTCTCGGTTCTGATTATCGCGGGAACCAGTTCGACTTTCGCTGGCAGCGGCTGACTGACATCCATTCGCGTTACGCCGTTTACGGTACCGATCCATAGCCGCTGGCTGGAATCGATCAGCGACGCGTGAACGTTGGTTTCAACGCCAGAAAATCCGGTCAATTGATCGTAGTGGGCAATACCTGGCTCACCGGGCGAAAATTGATACAGACCCTGTTCGCCACCAACGACCAGTGTGCCGTTTTGCAGCTCTTCGACCAGGTACAGTGTCTGATCGGAAAACGGCATGTCCTGATCCAGGACGGAGAATTCGCCAGACTTGAATTGGTACAGACCGCCCTCTTCCGTTGTAATCCAGGCCTCGGCCGGGCCGGTGAGATTGATGTGGTTAAACAAACGATTATCGAAATGGGCGTGCTCACCGTAGACGGTTTGCCGGTAGTCACCATTACCCAGCGGGGCGAGATGAACCAGGCCGACTTCGTCCGCGCCATACCAGACACTGCCATCCTCGTCCGTGTCCAGCGTATAGACAGAAGTGTCCTGTGGCGCATCAAAATTCAGTAGCTCTTCAGTTGACGGTGCATACCGGAACACGCCGAAGCTACCTGTTGAAAACCAGACCACCCCTTCACTATCCAGACTGATGTCCAGGATATCCTTGCCAGCGGTGCTCGCGACGAAATCAGCCCGCATGTCTTCCACACTGAACTTGAACAATCCCTTGTCGGACACGCCAAACCAGAGATCACCATTCGCGTCAGCGACGATATCGCGGACGAAACCGTCAGGAACTCCGAATCTTGTATCAATCGTCGACAGGGTTTCGTCGTCGTTACGCAACAGGAGCTTGCTTTGAGTGCCGAACCAGAACCGACCTTGCCGGTCTTCTGCGATCGACCAGATCGTTTCGAAATCCGCGCCGGATCGGAGTTGGTAGTGCTGAAATCGCTCGCCGAGAAATCGAATTAGTCTAGAACTGCTTGAAAGCCAGAGAGAATTTTCCCGATCCGCGTAAAGTGCGGAAACCTGGGCAACGCCTGAGAATCGCCGAACCGGCGAGGGTGCTGCATCTGGAGTTGCGCCAGCGGTTTCAACTTTAAACAATGCATTGACCGTTGCCGCCCATAGCACGCCGTCGACGTCCGTAACAATATCGACAATCGGACTATCGGATTCGATCGTCGCCTGTTGCCTGAATTTATCGCCATCCCAATAGCCGACATTGTTGCTCGAATCGGCGAGCCACAGTCGACCTGACTTGTCGACATGCGTGTGTGTGATGGTGTCCTCAAGCTTGGTAAGTCCTCCGTTACTCCCAAAGGTCAATTTGTAGAGGCCGGTCTCGGAGGCGACCCACACATCCGTCCCAAACGCGGTGATCTCAGTGATTCCCATCGATGCATCGCCGATTTGTTGGGTTCGATATTCGTCTTCTGAGGGTGTCATCCTGGCGATGCCAACGCCGTCGACAACGGCAAAAACAGCTTGGCCGATAATTTCGATATCCAGAACCGAAGCGTTGGAATCCGCGAATGGCTCGATCGTGCGCAGCACCCTGGAACCCTGTAACACGGTTATCCCGCCACGTGCGTCCCCGACGAAAATGGTGTTGTCGACGTCAACGTAAATTGCGGTCAGATTATTGTGCGGCAGACCATCTGCAATGGTGTAGTGATCGAAGGATTTGCCATCGTAGCGGTTGAGCCCGCGAGCGGTCGTAAACCACAGATAGCCAGCACGATCCTGCGCAATGGCGTAAACGTCCGATTGTGTTAATCCATCGGCCACCGAGTAAAACCGGAACGGCGGGTCCGCGGAACCGTCGGCCGCCCAGGCGCACGAGATTCCAACCCACAGCGATGCCCACAGGAACAGCGTACGGACTAGAAGTTTTTGCTTCACCCAATGAACTCACTAAAATCAAGAACTTACGTGAAGCTGTGTCGGCCACCTTCCTGAAATCTTTAGCAATTTGACCATTTATGGTTGAAATTTCAGGGTTGAGTCACGAATCATTGCGGCGATAGTCGGCTGGATCGTACTGGCGGGGGTCACGAAGCATCTTTGCGGTGTGACGGAAGCGCCCTGGAAACGGCGCATTGGCGATTAACGGGGAGTGCCGTGCGGCCCGGTCCGGCGTTTTGATCGGATTTGGATATAGACCACAACCAGCGCGATGTAGACTGCCACGAGAATCCAGCCTGTCTGATCAACGTCCGAGAAGGACAGTGCGCCCTGGCCCAGGAGCACGCAGATTCCGACAACACTGATAGTCCGCACCGTGCGCTCCGACATTTTCATGCGTGCCCGGGCGAACACCTCCGGCAGTCGTTCGGCGAACTTGAAAGCGGCAATGAGCGGGATCAAGTCATAAATGAATACCAGGCCACCGCCTAGCATGATGATGTAGCGGAGGTCTTTTCCTGCGAGGATCGGCGTCGCGCCAAACAGCAACAAGAATGTCAGGAGTATGTGTGGCGTATTGAAGCGCTTGTTCACTACCGCGATGCCCTTCGGCAACCAACCGTCTTCGCACGCGATCATGACGGATTTGGTTGCCCAGGAAAACGTGGAATTAATACTGGTTGCCAGGGCGAATAGACCCGCACCTACAATGAAAGCGGTATATACCGGCGCCGGCAATATCGCCTTTGCAACTTCGGACAACGGCTTACCTGCTGTTTGATCTACCGGCAGTATGCCGACAGCGACTATAGAGACCAGCGCAAAAAAGACAGCAGCGAGCAAGGTGGCATAGATAATCGCGCGCGGTAAATCATGATGCGGATTCTTCATCTCACCGCCAAGCTCGGAAACGTACTGCGCACCACCGGTAGAAAACGACAATACAACGCAGGCAAGTCCAAAGCCGTACCAGCCGTTGGGAAACAGATTTCGCTGACTCGTGAAGTTACTGTAGTCGACTTCGAGGATGCCAAAGAAAATCAGTGACGACAGGCCGCATAGCAGCAGGACGATCATGATTTTCTGCACGGCCGCTGCCTGCTTAACACCGACCAGGTTGACCAGGTAAAACACGATGAGAATACCCAGCGCCACTGCGTTCGCGTTGAGATCGGGCACCAGCGCTACCGCGTACTGTGCAAAACCAAGCGCGAACAACGAGATGAGGACGTGCGTTACCAGCAGGATAGCCAGGTAGAAAAAACCGGTTTTGGGTCCCAGGACGCGCTTGCAATAGACATACAAGCCTCCGGTCGCGGGCATCGCGGAACCCATAAACGCAACCGGCAACTGCTTGATCACTGACAGTATTGCCGAAAGAACGAACGCGATCGGAATTGCGTATGCGGTGAACTGGATGCCGATGCCGATCAACACCATGATGCCGGAGCCAATGACCTGCCCAAGCGCAATGGCGAACACATCCCAAAAGCTAAGTGTTTTCTTAAGCTGCATTCGATGCTGGCCCCTGTTAGATGCCTGCGCTCAGATCTTTTTCAACGCCATATCGAAATCGGCAATCAAATCATCAACATCCTCGAGTCCGGTTGATACGCGGATCATACCGTCAGCGATATTCATTTCCTGTCGCTGCTCTTCAGGAACATCGAGGAACGCCATCGATGCCGGAATCTGCGTTGTCGTACGCACACCGCCCAAGCTCGCCGCAAAACAGGCGAGCTCGAGACTATCCAGGACGCGCAACGCCGCATCTGCATCTGCAACCTCGAAGGTGAGCATGCCGCCGTAAGACGGCATCTGCTCGGTGGCAATATCATGCTGCGGATGAGACTCGAGTCCCGGATACCAAACCCGGCTGACGGCATCGTGGGCTTCAAAGTGGCTTGCCAGTTTTGCCGCCGTTTCGCATTGACGGGCCAGCCGGACACCCAGTGTCTGAATACCGCGGAGCAACAGCCACGCGTTAAATGGCGATAGCGGCGAACCCAGTTTGACCATCGTGTTCCAGCGGATCTGTTCGAGGAAATCCTCTGGCAGTAACGCCGACTTCATACAGATTGCTCCGCCGATGGCATCGCTGTGACCGCCGATGAACTTGGTCGCGCTTTCGACCACGAGATCGACACCCCACTCCAGCGGACGCATAACGTACGGACTCGCGAAGGTATTGTCGCAAATGACAATAATGTTCCGCTCATGGGCCATTTCAACGAGTGGTGGAATAGCAGAAACCTTCATGGTTGGATTCGCTATGGTTTCGAAGTACAGAACTTTGGTGTTCGGTCGAAGCGCTGCACGAACGGCTTCCGGATTCGCCGTGTCAACAAAAGTCGTTTCGATATTGTAGTCAGTCAGTCGGTGATCCAGCATTTCGTGCGTAGAGCTATACGTCGTCCAGTCGCAGACAATGTGATCGCCGGCTTTCAACAATCCAAATAGTGATACCGAAATAGCGGCCATACCCGATGCCGTCGCAAGGCAGGCGTCAGCGCCCTCGACCATCATCATCTGTTCTTCGAACTGATACTCCGACGGATTCCCGCATCGTCCGTAGATGTTGACCGATTTGCGTTCGCCATCCACCACCTGTTGATAGATGTCGGCGTCATACTGAAAGCTCGACGACATGAAAATTGGCGCATTGATCGACTGGCTTGCCTCATCGGGAGGAAAGTACACCGCTTTGCTGTCCAAGCGAAGATTGGCCCTTTTTTCAGGTTTCACTGCATTGACTCCCCGCTGCTGGCGTGGCTACGACTCGAACTCGCAGTCCGCCAATTTCTTGGAATTTCAGTCTGGCTAACGATTACCCGGAAGGATGGGTCCCGTTGGTGCTTGATCGTGCCTCATGTGACGAGGTAATGTTACAAACAAATGTTTATAAATAAAACAAATGTTTGAATTATGACGGAGCGCGAGCAGCAGGTTCTGGCGCTAATCCGCGATAACGCCTTGATTTCACAGGACGCGATTGCCGATAAGCTGCATATCAGTCGGTCGGCTGTCGCCGGGCATATCATGCGGCTGGTGGCCAAAGGCGTCATAAAGGGTCGCGGCTATGTCATCAGTGACGCCCCCTTTGCCGTCGTTACGGGCGGTGCCAATATGGATATCTGCGGGACATCTGCCGGTGCTCTTCGCCTTGAGGATTCGAATCCCGGGACCGTGACGACGTCTCCAGGTGGAGTCGCACGCAACATCGCAGAAAACCTGGCTCGACTCGGTGTCGATTGCCGGCTGATTGCCGCGATCGGTGCTGATCATCACGGCGACCTGTTGCTACAACAGGCACAGAGCGCCGGTATCGACACGCGTTTTATGTTGCAGCTGGAGTCAGAACAAACGTCAACCTACTTAAGCGTGCTCGACGATACGGGGGATATGCTGGTTGGCATAAATGATATGTCGATCGTAGATCAGCTGCGTCCCGAGCGCTTGCAGGTTCACGAACCAATGTTAAAGCAGGCCAGCGTCATTATTGCTGATACCAATTTATGCGAAGAGTCGCTGGCTTACCTTGGAGGAACCTGCGTCGAACAGCCACTGTTCGTCGACACTGTTTCGGTGGCCAAGGCAGCTCGCATCAGGCCCTACCTCGATAGCGTTCACACATTGAAAGCGAGCCGGATAGAAGCAGAAGCATTGAGCGGAATTGATTCGCCCACTAACAAGCAGTTGTCGAGAATAGCGGCGTGGCTGCATGAGCGTGGTGTAAAACGGGTGTTTATTACATTGGGCCCCGCTGGCGTCTTCTACAGTGACGGCGATACGCAAGGCCTGGAAGGGCCACAAAAAAACGACGGCAAAGTCGAAAACGCGAACGGCGCGGGTGATGCGTTCGCGGCGGGCATCACTTATGCCTGGCTTCAGCGTTGGCAACTGCGTGATTCTGTGCGCTTCGCAATGTCCGCGGCGATGGTTGCCTTATCACATCGTGCGACAATAAACCCTACAATGTCGGCCGCAACCGTCACCAGGATTTGCGAGACCCAATACAGTGTCTGACTTGAAAAACCAATATCTTGATATTCTTCCCGAAGTTCGCGATGCACTCGAGAATGGCGAAGCCGTGGTCGCGCTTGAATCCACGATCATCTCTCACGGCATGCCCTACCCGAAAAATGCAGAAACCGCACGTCGCGTGGAACAGGCTGTAAGAGACCACGGGTCGGTGCCTGCGACGATCGCAATCCTGGATGGTCGCCTTAAAGTCGGGCTTTCAGAAAGTGAAATCGAACATTTCGGTCGAACTGGTCCGGAGATTGCGAAAGCGAGCCGCCGGGACATACCATTTATCGTCTCGTGTGGCGGCGATGGTGCAACCACGGTTGCGGCGACCATGGTCATCGCCGCAAAAGCGGGCATCCGCGTTATGGCGACCGGAGGAATTGGCGGCGTACATCGCGGTGTCGAGCAGACGATGGATATATCCGCCGATCTGCAGGAACTGGCCCGCACGAACATCGCCGTGGTGTGTGCCGGGATCAAATCGGTGCTGGACATAGGACGGACGCTGGAGTACCTGGAAACTATGGGCGTACCCGTCGTCGGGTTTCGCACGAATACAGTCCCTGC
>JBPCYD010000162.1:0-9685 GCA_051007895.1 Woeseiaceae bacterium | reverse complement strand
GAGCGCGGCCAGCGTACAATAGAGCATCTCGATAACATCGCCGTCAGCTGCTCGTCCAACGAGGCCGAACTACAAGCTAGGCCGGTGATGAGTTTCATTGATGCAATACGTCGCGAAAGGGATGCTTTCGTGACTTTCGATGCAGCCAAATGCCGGCGGCTGGCGGAGACCTTCAGGGAAAACAATACGTGGATGGTTCCCACGTTGGCAGTAATGCTTGGCTCATCCAGTGAGGTTGACCATGCTGCGAACGCAATCCAGTGGGGACAGTATCTTGACGCAGATACCCTCCGGTGGATCATACCCACGGAAGAAACACCTTCCGAAGACCTGAAAATTCTCCAGCAAGCTTTTGAGAACGCCATAGAAGTGACTGCATTCCTGCATTATGAAGGCGTATCATTCTTGGCCGGTACGGACGTAATGAATCCGAATACCTATCCAGGATTCTCGATTCACGATGAACTCGAGCTGCTTGTACGCGCAGGATTTTCCACCATAGACGCAATTCGAGCGGCGACAATAAATCCTGCGATTTTTCTAGGTCAAGAAAATGAATTCGGAAGTATTGAATCCGGAAAAGTGGCAGATCTTGTTTTGCTCGATGCTGACCCTCTCAGCGATATTGGCAACACGACAGAGATCTTCGCAGTATTCGTAAGAGGGAACTATTTTGACCGTGCGCGACTCGACGAACTACTTCGATCACTACGAAACTCTGCACAAGATAATTAGAATTGAAGCTTGCCGACTGTTTTTCTGTATCAATGTCCGGCCCTGGCCGAAAGCAGACCTTAGATTTCGTTGAATTTTGGGACTTTAAACGACCGCTTGAGGTCACCCCCCGAAACCGGACATTGGGCTAATATAGGCGAAATAGTCCGCTTTTGACCCATACCGGACGGTCGCTTCCCACAATAGCTATGTCGGAATACGATTCGCGAAACTTGCCGAACAGAATTTATCGGATCGTGCTCATAGTGGCAGCCGCGGTGATCTTTGGACTGCTGCTCTATTGGATTGCTCCTGATGTAACGCCGTATGCTGGCGAGAATGGGGCAGCACTTTGGTCGTGGTTCCTGATTGTCGCGAGCGGAATCGCTGCCCATTGGCTGCTCCCCAAGACAAATTTGTCACCCGTTTCTCATGTGCTATTTGCGTTGCTGGCAGGTGCTGTTGTGGTCATGGTTATTGCTTGGGTTTTTGTGCTTGTTGTTGATTTTCCAGTCGACCAATACGGACTTCCACAGGTGCTAATTGTGGGACTTTCGTCGTTAGTGTTCGCCAGTATCGTGTTTGTTCCAATTCACCTAATCCGAAGAAAACTCGGCCGCGCCGTTCCATTCATCTATTTCCTCACAGGCGTTCTCATTCCAGCAAGCTACGTAATGATTTGGCGTCCGTTGGGCCAGGAAGACTTCTCCGCAAACTTACTGTCAGCCGTTCTACTGAGCATTCTCGGCGCGTGTTCCGCAGCCGTTTTTGCCATCGCTACCACACGGTTGCGCAATAAATCGGTTGCAGAACCTTAGACCGCTTCTGGCCGTTAGCAGCCGGTCAAAAGGTGCTCATTGAGCGACCGTTTTGTATGAGATCAGACGCTCGCCAGTCTCTCGTGGGTCCTTAGCTCCGACACTTCTAATTGCAAAAACCCTGCGTCGTGTGAACAACGAATCAAGGGAATACAACGGAATTCCCGACAGCTTTTATTGCCAGATAACAAGTCTTTCTGAATGCCTTGCCCGTTGATACCGGCCCTGATTGTGCCCAGCTGGTATTCTGTGCCACATGGCAAGCGGCGTTTTTTACAGCGGCACCACAGAAGATGTTCGCCTCGGCGATCGTATTGAATATACGTCGCTCCTACTTCGACGAAAGCGCCTGGGAACTGTTGTTTGTATTCCAGACAAAACAGCCCTGGAGCGAGCCCGGGAGAAAAAGCAACCCGAAAACTGGCTGATCAAATTCGATGACGGCACCTTTACGGGCTGGATGTACCACCCTGAAGAAATTCAGCCCAATAAACGCCTGCGCCTGGTGGACCGCGGCGATGACTTTGAACCGATATCAAACGAAGAACTGGATCGACTCGATGCGGAGGAGAGCGAGAAAACATCGGGTATGGTCGGTCAGTTTCTGGGTTGTCTTACAGTAGTCGCAATCGTCGTAGTTGGCCTGATCGCGCTGATTAGGCTATTTTGATCAGGAACTCCCAACGTCAGGGCGCATACTGCGAGACGCAAGAAACAGAATGTGTTGCTATAGCGACGAACATCGCGATTGCCTTAGAGCCACGCGTCAAATGCTCACATTGAGGTAATCGCGCATGCACGCCTATGAAATTCTGACACTCTGCGGACTTGCGACCGCGGGCTTTGCTTGTCAGTGGCTCGCTTGGCGCATAAAGCTGCCTGCTATTCTGTTCCTCCTTGGCGCGGGTATCCTGGCTGGTCCGGTCCTCGGCTGGCTGGACCCCGATGCCCTCTTTGGCGATCTGCTGACGCCTATCGTATCGGTCGCCGTGGCAATCATCCTGTTCGAGGGCAGCCTGACGCTCAAGCTCTCGGAAATACGCGACCATGGCTCCGTCGTTCGCAACCTGGTCACCGTTGGCGTATTGGCCACCTGGGCCATAGCAGGTTTCTCTGCCTACTATTTTCTCGACTGGGACCCTTACCTGGCCGCGTTGTTCGGCGCCGTCGTAACGGTTAGCGGGCCGACGGTTGTCATGCCGCTTTTGCGTGCGGTGCGACCTACCGCGAATGTATCGAGCATTCTGCGCTGGGAATCTATCCTGATCGATCCCCTTGGCGCGATACTTGCGCTGCTGGTTTTCGATGTAATCCTTGCCAGGCAGGCTGGCAGTGGTTTGGGACAAGCGGCAATCCACGTGGCGGCAATTGCGATTGTCGGCATTGTTTTTGGTGTCGTTGGCGGTTACCTGTTTGGCATTGCCATGCGCAAACGGCTGATTCCCGACCTGCTGCGCGACTATGCAGCACTCGCCGCAGTGCTCACCGTATTCGCTGCTGCTGAAACGCTGCGCGGTGAGTCCGGATTTCTCGCTGTGACCATCATGGGTGCTTGGCTGGCCAATATGCGGGATGTTCACCTGGAAGATATTCTCGAATTCAAAGAAAGCATCACGCTGCTGCTTCTTGGCGGTTTGTTTATCCTGCTTGCGGCGAGACTCGATGTCGCCGAATTGGCGCTGATCGGCAGCGGCGCCCTGGCAGTGTTCCTGCTGCTGCAGCTCGTCGCCGGACCCCTGCGCGCATTTATCAGCGCGATTGGCAGTCCGCTCGATTGGCGCGAAACGCTCTACATCGGATGGGTTTTCCCACGTGGCATTGTCGCCGCGGCGGTGTCATCGCTGTTCGCGTTGCGACTGGTTGAAATGGATTATCCAGGTGCAAGCGGGCTCGTGCCGCTGGTTTTCGCCGTCATCATCGGCACAGTGGTGTTACAGAGTATTACGGCGAAACTGGTCGCCAGATCGATGGACTTACTGGAACCGGAACCGACCGGCGTACTGGTAGTTGGTGCAAACCCGGTGGGACTGATGTTGGCAAAGGCACTGCAGGATTCCGGGCGACGGGTCTGCCTGGCAGATTCACACTGGGCAGGAATCCGGGATGCGCGGATGATGGGGCTATCGGTCTTTTATGGCAATCCGGTCTCGAGCTATGCGGAGCGCGGACTCGACCTGACCGGTCTCGGCACGCTACTGGCGGCGACCCGGCGACCGGATCTCAACGAGCTGGCCTGTGTCCGGTTTGCATCGGAATTCGGTCGTGATCATGTCTTCGTGGTCTCCAGCAAGACTGAGGGTGGCCATGAAAAGCACTCCGTCAGCGGGTCCGTTGGCGGCAGGGTTTTGTTTGGCGGCCATCGTTCAGTGGATGATCTTTACAAGCGCATCGCAACCGGGCAGCTGCCAAAAACAACGGAACTGACGGATGAATTCGGTCTGCCTGAATATACAGAACAGAATCCGGACGTATTAATTCTGTTCGCGACCGATGGAGGCGGGCGACTGAGGTTTCCTGTTGATGACGATCCCTTTGAACCTGTGTCCGGTTGGAGCATTACCGCGTTGACATCCGCCTAGCTGATCGCACCCGTCAATACTCTTTACGAAGCGAATTAGGGAAATCGTCTAGTGATGGTGTGAAGGGCGACGGCGTTCGCCTTGCACGTTATGTAGCGCTAGCCAAGCGATGTGCTTACACGGTCCGCTGCGTTGTAACCAAGAACTACTCTACGGGATCGGCCGTGCCCTCATTCTTATCGACACTTTGCATCGCCGTGGGTTGCACAGGGCTCACTACCGCATCTTCTTTCGCGCCCATCATGCTGATCGCGCCCTTTCCAATGAAGAAAACGCCAAGCCCGTCAAAGAAGATATTGAAAAGGCTGAATTCCCCGAGAAAAACTGAACCACCCATGACGAGTCCGATTCCGATAATTACCACACCCCAGAAAATGTCTTGCATGACGCACCTCGAAAATGATTCTTGTCGACAGTCGACACGCTCAATTGTCTGTATGGGGGAGGCAAGCGACGTGATACACATCACGATTCACATGAAACCGAAATAGCAGCTTGCAAAACTGAGGACCAGGCCCACAAAAGCGGGCCTTGTAGCGGCCAATACGGCTGCAGGCGTTTAGATTACCGTCCGACAATTGCCGTTCCGTGATCCTGATCAGCGGTGATTAAGCGAACGTATCGACAAATGTTCCGGATACGCCCAGCACTTCGTTGACATTCGCCAGGGCCAGGCGGGTAGCGCCGAGCAACTCCCGCAACATGCCGGAGTTACCGTCTCGACCCGCCAGGAAATTCTTGACGTCCTCACCCCGTAGTTGCAGGTTGCGTGTCAGAGCGCGTCGATCAATGTCCGCGAATCGACCGAACCGGCGCGCCTCGGCGGAGCCGTCGTAACGGACACCAAAGACCGAACCGGAGTTACTGCCGCCATAAACACCTTTGAAAGCAGATTCGAGCGGTGCACGGAAATAGCTGGTGTGAGCGGCGCCGTCCTTGAAGGATTTATCGGTGAAGAGAGAATTGAGGTCTTCGAATGCGGCCGCAAACTCATCAGCGATGTCGTAGGATCGCCGCCGGGAAATTCCCCGGGATACCGCCTCCGGATCTACCCGCCCCTCTGTCATATTCAAGGCGGCAAAGAAGCCCGTGCCGTTGCTGTCAATCTCAAGTGTGGATGCAGCATCGTCAGCTTCGATGAGAAACTCCTGCGATTCCGGATCAAACGTCGCGGTCACGTCAGCTGATGAGGCGTTGATCTTATCCGTTATAGACGACAGGCTATCGGTTGCGGTGTCGATCGAGATCTGCCTGTCGTTGATGAGAATATCGCCAGAGACAATGCCGGAGAACGCACTAACGTCGGCGAACGACTGGATGGTTTCAGGATCGATTCCGGGAACAACGGTCGCGGTATCGAGTTTGACCGCCTCGAGGAAATTGGAAGTATCGTTTTGTAGGTCGATGGTCGGTACCGAGCCAAGCGTGTCCTGCAGAAAATCGATACGCTCCAATGTTGCATTGAAGTTAGCCGTTACGCCGGCGTTCGACAGATTGATTCGATTGACTACATCATTGATTGAGTCGGTTGTATCAACACTGATGCTCTCGCCGTTGACCTGGAATGAACCGTTGGAAATAGCGGGTAAGCCAAACTGCAGGTTCGGGTTACTGTTGCGCCCGCCGCCCAATGGCTTGTCCGGATCGACTATGGCTCCGACGCTGTCGAATACCTGGAACGTGGTCGTGTCCCGATCGATCAGGTCGCCTGGACCCAGGGTAAGGTACAGGCCGTTTTGCAGATTGTACTGACGGTCTTCGGCGTGATGATCGCGTATATTGATATTTCGTATACGCTGACCCGCCTGGTTTTCAAATCGAATACGCAGATCATCCACGCCATGCGTACCGTCCCAGCGAACTTCGAAAGACAGGGTGCCCGAGCCGTGCGTTCCGTCATACTCGCCGCCCAGCGTAATGGCCGCGCTCGAGCCGTCGTCCCATTCCGGACCAAACGGCGAAAACGACATTGGAGATGCGTTGACCTCTTCAGATGCATTCAGTGTAGCCGCCGTGTGTGTGAGATCGAGTCCCAGCCCGGACGAGGATCGTGCATCTGGTAGATCAAGCTTGAACCGCGTGTTGACGTCGGTCAGGTCCGCCAGCCTCTCCAGGTGCTTGTAGAGCTGTAGCAGCTGCGAGCGTGCCCGGCGAACATCAGTTGCCGAGTTGTCCTGAACCGGCCTTTGCGGATTAAAGCTCAACGGTGCCTGGGAAACCGGTTTGATACGGATCGAGCCAAACAGGTTTTGCAGGTTCTGAATGACCGCCATCACGTTCCCTGTAGAATGCGCACTGCCAGACTATTGTTTTCGGCGGTTATGGCGAGAACTTTAGCGCTATGCATTACTTGGCGAGAATCTTCGTCGGGATCATCGATATTTCGGGTATATTGGTTTCTGCCCGCTTATCGATCGACGTGAGGTCACTATCCAATGTCATCCCTGGTTGCGAAAAGAGCCGAAGTTCTGCTTCTCATCGTTGGCGGCCTGGCGTTAAACACGGTCAGCGCCCATCACTCCCGCTCCAATTACGATATGGAGAAATTCCTGGAGTATGAAGGAACGGTCGTAGAATTCGCTTGGAGCAACCCGCACGCATTCGCTGTAATCGAGGTTACCGATGCGTCCGGCCAACCAATGAAACTCTTGCTTGAGATGAATTCGAAGCCGATTTTGAGCGGCATGGGTTGGACCGGTGACACGTTACAGGTGGGCGACCGAATCCATGTTCGTGGCAACCCGGACAAGCGTGCAGATCGAAAACAACTTTTTGTGGCGTACGTTGTCGATAGAACCGGTGAGCGATTATGGTCATTTGGACGTCCGCGCGCCGAACGTGAGCGCCAGGAAAAGGATAATCCCAATCCTATGCGGCAATTTCCCATCATCGGCTCGACAGATTTCTCCGGCATTTGGAACCGGGCGAGAGTCAGGGGCCAGGAACGTCAACGGCGTGACCCGTTCTCTGCCGCGGACCTGCCCTTGACAGCAAAGGGTGAGGCTGCAGTAGATAACTTCGACCCGAACGATGACCCATCCTTTGAATGTCTGCCTGCCACCTTGCCGCAGACGATCGTGCCGGTTTATCCGATGCAGGTCGAGTGGGACGGTGATGATTTGCTGACGATCCGCTATGAGACCAACAGCGAAGTTCGTGAAATTCATATGGGCGAGTCAGGGTTTCCAGGCGATCGGGAACCAACCCGCATGGGATATTCAATTGGTCGAATCGAAAACGGCGAGCTGATCGTCGATACGAAATTCTTCAGCTACGATCGCTGGGGTAACGGCCGAGGTGTGCCCTCGGGCGAACAGAAAGTCGTGCAGGAACGCTATTCGCTGACTGACGAAGGGAAATCCATGGAGGTTACCTATACGGTAAGCGACCCGGAGTATCTTACGGGCCCGCCAGTCGAGAAACGCGGCGCCTATGTGCTGCGAAATAAGGTAGTCCTGTCTGAATATAACTGTGATCCTGATGCGGCGATTCGCCACCTGACCGGGCAATAGCGCTGAACTCGACCAGAAAATAGGGCATCGCTGGCAAAAGTGCGCACCCGATCAAGTGGTGCGCGATACACGACGCCTATAATTGTGCATTGAAGAGTCTTTTTCACTGCGCGCATGAAAATAAACAACGCCTTCATTGCAGTAACATTCCTGGGATTGCTGGTTTCGTTCTGGAATCGGAACGATCTGCCCGGCAACATCGACTATGTGCCCGAAATGGATAGCGAGCCGGTGCAGAAAGCGACCCGCAAGAAGCCATTTGAGGCACGCTATAAGGACGTCAAATACGAAGTCGCCCCAGAATTTGACTATGAGCTTTACGGTACGGTTGTCTCGTATCGACACCATGACGGCGATAGTCGCATGCATATGCGCTCCAACGATCACCTGAACATGCTTGATGTGTGCGTTATCTGGGGCGACAACATCGCTAATCCGTGGCTGGACAAGATTGATTTCTGGAACGGGATTTTCACCTGCAACGTAAAGACGCGCGATCAGGCTGCCTGGAATGCTTTCGACATGTACCAGCTGTCGAACAATCATCTTATTTCTGACGATGACTTCATCCGCGACCAGGTGAAGGACATCAAAATCGGTGATCAGATCAAGGTCAGCGGGTATCTCTCAAGCTACGGCAGTGCGGGCGGCGGCAAACGGGGTACGAGCACCACCCGGCTCGATACTGGTGATGGCGCCTGCGAAACGATCTTCGTGAACCGATTTGAAATCGTCCAGGCGGCCACCAGCTACTGGCGAATTTCGATGTGGAGTTTCCTGCTGATGTTATGCGTGAACCTGTTTTTCTACTTCGCCAAACCGTACAAGCCATACTAATAGAACAGACGTCACCATGGCAGTGGAGATACGCCGGCAAAATAGGGGTGCAAAAACAGCATGACACTGAAGACTACGGCACTGATCAGCACCCCCTTCAACTCGGCCGCCATTCCCGGGCCTTCGGCGGGTTCAACTGCGCCTTCCCGTGCGTTAATCAACGGCATTTCAATCAGTGCCCATACGCCCAAACCGCCGAAGAGGATCAATGCCCTGGTTGTGCCGTTGGTTAACAAGTGACCGAGTGACCAGACGAATACACCCATCAACATCGGGTGACGAACGGCCTGTTTGATAGCGGACTTATAGTGCGCCGCACCTAACAGCACGAACGCTATGAACATGAGCACAAAGCCGAGCAGTCTCGACCAAGGCGGGAGAACGTAGAGGTATTGTTCTGGCGTGGACCGCCAGCCGACTACGATTAGTACTAAGGCAGTAACGATGATCAACGAGAATAAGCCGCGGTAGAGTCCGGGCCCGAGCCGATCGACCAGGCCCTGGCGCGGCCCCCTTGCTACGCTGGGAACCAGGTGTGCGATAATCCAGATCATCACACCTGCAATCAATATATTCATAACGTCTGCTCGCTGTGGCTTCCCAGTTTCGTAATTACTGATGCAGCCAGCTCGGCGCCCCGTTGCAAAGACGCTTGTATGCCTGCGCCGTAACAGTATCGAGAAAGGAAGGCAGCCGCAAAGGCATCGCCGGCACCTGTTGTATCGACAACCTTTTCAACCGGCACGGCCGCGCACTGAAATCGTTTTGCGCCGTGAAATGCGCAGCTTCCGTCCGCGCCAAGCGTGACGATAAACAGCTTGTCGTATTTCGCTGCGAGTGATGCGATGTGCTCAATGGACACCGTGTCTTCGTTGGTTAATCCAAAAAACCCAATGTCAATGGTGTCGATGTGTTTTTCCAGCAATGCGAAATTCGGGTGATGCAGGAAATCGGCGAAATCAATCGCGACAGTTCCATCGGTCTCAATCGACAATAAATTATTATATAAATCAACGATTTGTAGGTATACAGGCGCGACCATCAGCGCGCTTGCCGCGATGATATCTCTTTGCTGACGGTTGAATTCAAAATCCTTGAGAACGCCTTCCTCATAGCGCACGAATCTCTTTTCTCCGTACGGCTCGATTTCGATGTACTGCATCGGCGTGATACCAGTGAGCGTTGTTACATGGCAGTCGATGTCGGTCGCTGCAAGCGCACTGGT
>JBPCYD010000161.1:0-4934 GCA_051007895.1 Woeseiaceae bacterium | reverse complement strand
ACGTCGAAAGGATTGTTGTAATATTGCGCTCCAACATCCAACCATTCCGCAATTAAACGTTTCTCCGCGTCTGATAAAAACCCACTGTGCATATCGGCTACCGAGTCAAATCGGCTGAAGAACCGATCTGAGGCATTGGCGCCTACTGCAGTCATTGAGGGATTGACCCTTGCCGTTACTGTAATGTCGTTACCATCGACGTCCTGGCCGATTACGATCAATCGGGGCACCAGGACGCCATTGGCGTCGAGTTCAAGTTCGTCGTCCTGGAACAGCAATTCACGATAGGAATTGAAGTGCTCCGGCACGAGGATATCCAGACCATCGCTGAAATCGAGTTGGCCTGCCGGGACCATTGGCGTGCCTGCCGAATCGGCGAGCGAATGACAATCGGTACACTTAGTTAGCGGCAGTGCCGTTATCGGATCAAGGATCGGCAGCCCGGTATTGGGATCGTTAATAGCCCTGTCGGCACCCCAAATCGGGTGAATATGAAATTCATAGTTGACAACAGTGCGGCAGTTAGCTGCCCAGTCCTGTGTAATGCAATTGACCGAGGTCGGTGCCGTCGTCGTCAAATCAATATACGAATAGGTAAAGCTCGGATCGACAAATCGACCCGCCTTGACTTCGTCCGTCCAGACATCCGTAAACTCAATATCCATGGAAGGGTCAATCGATGAGCATGCGCTGCCACCGCAGCTGATGCGTGCCCTTACCTCGGCCATGGTTTCGCCAATATCGCCAACAAAGAGTGCATCGACCGTTCCCGAATTGAATGCTGCGCCGGCCGTATCGGCACCGTCGTACGCGCTGTCAAACGCGTCGAAGCGACCGTGGGACATACCGCCCTGGGCAACGTGACAACCGTTGCATTCCAGCAGTTGTCCCGGGCGCAATTGAATCCAGTTCTGGTGACGTGCCGTAATGCGGCGACCATTGGCGTCGAGAATGCTGACTTGCAGCGCGGTGTTTGCCGGCACTTTCATCATGACCGAACCATCCGGCTCAATCATTGAATAGCCGACGATCTCCTTCATTCCCAGGTTTCTATTGGGGCCAAAGGCTTCGTTCTCGAGCTCGAGATCGTCTTCATCCGGCAGCGATACTGCCTTGACGATGCGCAGGAAACGGGCGGGTCGTTGATCGGCGGTGGTCGTCGCCGGATTTGCAAGCGCATCGACGTCCGGTACCACCATTGCACCATCGAAATCGTAAACGTTGCGGATGCTCAACACCGCTTCGCCATCATCAACCAGGTCCGGATCACCAAGGAAGCGGTTCTCCTGGTCGAGAATGAGCGGCGGCACCGGTCGAGGGTCTGCCGACGCGACTTCCGTATACATGAAGCCCTCTTCCGGCGGCACGATCGGCAGCTGCGTCGCATCACGCGGATCATAGATCCAGATGCCATAGATTGGATCCGCTTCGACGTACAGCGGATTGAGCAAGTTCTCATCGGTACAGGGATAGAATACGACCGGCACAGGCGGCTGCACTGCCGGGTCCACAATATCTGTTAGCCGGCACTGGCTCCAGCTGACCAGCAGGCGGCCGGTGCCGTCCTGGATCGGATAAACCGAGTTGTAGCGCCCGCCGGGAGACACTTCGCCGGGGGCCGTATTGACTTCAACGACTGTTGCCTGTGCCTGGGCGGGTCCGGCCATGCCGGGGTTATCCTTGGTCGGCTGGGTATTCTCGAGATAAGTTGGCGTATCGATGATGATGATGTCGCCACCGCCGTTAGTGTCCGTGAAGGGCCGTACCAGTGACATCATGCGACCGTCTTCGAGCTCACGGGGTTGCGTAAACTGGATGATCTCGCCGTTTGCACCGGTGTCATGGCTGTTCCGGCCATAGAGCAGCTCGAGTTCGGAGCCATCGGGGTTCATGCGATACAGATTTACAGAGTTGTTCGGCCCGGCATGATCCCAGCGACTAAAGACAACCTTGCCGCTTGCAAGTACCGTCGGGTCCAGATCATGACTTTGATTAAACGATACCTGTTGAATGTTGGTGCCGTCCGCATCCATTACGTGTAGCAGAAACGCTGCCTCGTTGACGTCTTCGTCCTGCGCCTGGAACTGCGGCTTGCCTTCGTCGACGAGGATAGCGTTTGAGCGCCGCTGACGCGTCGAGGAAAATATAATACGGCCGTCCGAAAGATAGTGCGGCGCGACGTCGTGTCCACCCTCGGCGGTTACGTCGCCCACGATAATGCGGCGTAAAACGCCGGTTTCGAAAGCGTATTCCCAAATATTCCAGGATGGCTGGCCGTCATCATCAAGATTCAGCCCGAGATCGACAGGACCGCGCATGGCGAAAATGACGGTACTGCCGTCGAAATTCATTTCGACGTCGCGAATCGCCGCCATACCCTGCATCAGGTCGCCAGTAACGTTGGTCGCCAGCGAGCTGGGCGATGCACGATCCTTCACGTACAGGTCGGCACCGAAATCGAATGTTATCTGCTCGCGCACATCGGTCTGCACGAGATCGCCGTTATCGTCGAGCGGCAATGGCGCCTTTATATAGGCAATCGGAAAGTCGATGACCACCGGGTCGGCGCCCTGACCGTTACCAATCTGGACGCCCTGGTTGGCGCCATCACAGGCGACAATCGCAAACGACACGATCAGCAGCGCGATAGACCGCACTCCCTTAAAAAAGGATCCTTCCAAATTTTTTTGCGCTAGCTTATTCATAGCTGTTACCTCTACGTCGAGAACGGACATTCCTTATCCGCCTCCGATTTGCGTATCAGATGCGCACTACTCCAAAGTAAAAATCAGCATGTAATAGTGGACTGGAAACGCATGGCATACCGTTAACGCGATCACAAATAGGATCGCAGCTGTTTGGCCAGTCTAATCAAGGCTTTCGAGCTTTGTAATGTCTCGAAAGTACGACAGTGCGCAAAGTAAAGTGCTGCAATAAAGCCTTAATATTAAGCTCTGCCTGACTTGAAAAACCGACGCGTTGTTTTGCATCACTTTCTAATCATCACGAAAAAATTCGATCGCAGGTTCCAATTAATCTGTTTCGGTTTCGAATTTCTGCAACATGATTAATTTAGTACCAACCACCGGCAACGCTCTCGGGCGAATTACCAATGCATACGAATTAGACGACCTTCCACCGGTCGATTGTCGCACTCCGTCACTTCTGTCTGCCTTCCGCGACATCGTTTGAGTCGTTAGGAATCAGTCACTTAAGTTTTAGTTGTCAAAACATGTACGAATCGAACGACATCGACTTGACATATATTGCGACTTGCGAGCGCCGGCGAAATTGTTGCAAGTTACTGTTTTTTATAAATTTTTCTTGCAACATCCGGTGTTATTGGAAACATGGCACAGCAATTGCTTTGTATACCTGTAGGGCACATTCGTGTGCTTGCGAGTTGTTAGGAAATTGAATGGATTGTGAAAGCACTCACGGCAATTGACAGCAACTTAGGGCAAGATTTTCGTTCAAGTCCGCCTGTTGAAAAACAGATTGTTCAAGGAAGAACGCCGAACAACATGGACTTTTCGAAAAGGTACATTCGCCAATGTGGCGTTGCCGGAGAAAAGGTGGACCAAGCGTCAGTGAAGTGACGCCCTCTTTTACCCTGTAACAACTCATTAAGAATGTAATGGCACTGCCAGAAACTTGGCAAGTGATCGAATCGTATTAGCAATGAGCGGGTTTGTTATGAAAAACAGGACGTGGACAAGAAACAGACATGCAGACGGCCTTACATTGGCCGGACGCTTCATTCAGCTGACCGTTATCGGGCTTATTAGTATAAGCCTTATCGGAAATGCATCTGCGGGACCGCGTGAGCAGGCGAGGCGGATACATGACCGTCTGGCAGGCGTACCGCCGACCGAGACGGTGCTGGTCGGCATGGAAGCAGATGTTGCATCGGGCCAGGCTGGCGCGATCGCCGCGGCATATACGGCGATGGACAACTCAAGCTTCTACAACGTTACGTTGAAGAATTTTGCCGCGCCATGGACGAATCGCGAAGAAAGCGTGTTCGTGCCGTTGAATGACTACATCGCGACAGTCATTGGCATGATTCGCGACGACAAGCCTTTTAATACATTGCTATCGGCAAACATTATCTATATTGGGCCCGGCTCCCTGCCTGCGTACTCGAATAACAACAACGATCATTACGCGGCGATGGAAAACCAGGGCATCGATATGCAAACGGGATTGCAGGAAATGGTTCAGTCGAATGTGACGGGCCTTCCGGTGAACGGCGTTGCCGGTGTATGGACAACGCGTGCAGCCTCTGAGGCGTTTTTTGTGGCTGGCACCAATCGTGCGCAGTTTCGCTTCACGATGCTGAATCATCTGTGTAACGACATGGAGCAGGTGCACGACGTCGTGCTCACGCCCGATCGTATCCGGCAGGACGTCAGCCGTAGCCCCGGTGGCGACAGCCGGCTGTTCCTGAACAACTGCATTGGCTGCCACACCGGAATGGATCCGTTGGCTGGCGCCTTCGCTTACTACAATTTTGACGAGACCTCTCAGAGCCTTCAGTACACACCGGGTGCCGTGCATTCGAAGTACTTTAATAACGACACCAACTTCGAACCAGGTTACCGAACCACGGACGATTCGTGGGTTAACTACTGGCGCGAAGGTCAGAACCAGTTCCTGGGCTGGGCGCAAAGCGGGCCAGGTAGCACCGGCAGCGGCTTTGGCGCCGCCTCGATGGGCGACGAGCTTGCCAACAGTGACGCATTTGCCAGCTGCCAGGTGAAGAAGGTATTCCGCGCGGTTTGCCTGCGCGAGCCGGAGGACGCGGCTGATCGCTTCCAGGTTGACCAGATGGTTACGTCACTGAAAGCCGGCTATCGCATGAAACAGACATTCGCCGAGGCGGCTGTCTACTGCATGGGCCAGTAGGAGGCTATGAAAATGAATAATGCAAC
>JBPCYD010000160.1:0-3422 GCA_051007895.1 Woeseiaceae bacterium | reverse complement strand
CCGTTGCTCGAGTTACGCCCCGAACAGCTGAACGACCTGTGCAAAGTGATCGAAGGTTTAAGCCATTTTAATTACGTCGTTTGGAAGGCGAGCCAGGATCGCACGGTGTCGTTGCTGGAACTCGAGTTGCAGGCGGAGATCGACAAGTTCGTGAGTACAATGCAACTGGCCACAGAGCAGGAAGACCCCGAGCTGCAAAACGGTTTGCATCAGCGCCTGTTCGATTCAATCAGTTTTCGCGACGATCTCGACCAGGAACAGGCGGAACGTTATCGCGCCGCAAATGAATACGCCGCCCGTTTTTGTCGGGGCATTCGCCGGCGTCTGCAGAAGAACGGTGATCACGCATTAACCGAACTACGCCAGTTTTATCGACTGCAGTTGCCAGAAAAAATCAGCCACATTCATTCGAATGCCTGGGCGAACGGCTGAACTGACAGCCTGACCTAGCGACTGTCGAGACGACCATCCCGGCGTTCCTGCGCCTCCACGTAGCGCCGTTTCTCATCTTCTGTTTCCGGCAAGACGTCGGGCACCTCGCAGGGCCGACCGTTGTCACCGAGTGCGACGAAGGTGAGATAAGCGGAAACGACGTGTCGCGTGTCGCCGCTGAAACTGTCTTCGGCTGCAACGTACACACCGATTTCCATTGAACTGCGCCAGCTGCGATTAACAGCCGCTTTCACAACCAAGGTATCGCCGGCACGCGCTGGCGCCAGGAAGTTTAGGCTGTCTACCGCCGCGGTTACGCAGGTGTTGCCACTATGGCGTTCCGCAACGATCAACGCGGTTCGATCGCACAGGCTCATGACGAGGCCGCCAAACACTGTGTATTTCGAGTTCAAATCGTTCGGAAAGACTTTATAGACGTTCTGATCGACAGAAGATGCCGAAGGCGCTTTACCCTTGGTTGGCATGACTCGTTTGCTCCAGTGCGTGAAGTAATAAGGATTTGGTGAGTCGTTGTTTGAATCCGGAAGTCTTATCGAGGCGCATATGCTGCAATGCCTCGGCGTGGTCGGACTTCGGAGTATTTAACGCGGCGTTCACAATTGTACGTACCTTGTCCGACGGCAATGCCGTCTCAGCTTTCAGCCATTCCAGCGCTGCGGCAAGCGTCTGCTCAGTTGCAGTCAGGTCGGTGCCCAACGGATAGTCGGGGAAGTGCGAACGTATGTGTTCGAGTTGAAATACGCTGCGTACATTGCCAAGCGTATTCTCCGGCACGGACGCGATGCTGTCCTTATGCAGTTTACCGGCGCTCACGGCCTTGCCGCGAAGACCGAATTGAAACGCCGCATCGGTGATGCCCAGCATGGCTTCAATCACCTGGCTGTCCGTCTTGCCGCGCGTTGCGGCGATGCCGAACTCGGAGATGTACAGGTCACGATGATGCCGTGGCACTGTCGTATGGCCATAAGACCAGCGCACATTGGATTGTGTCTTTCCGCCGCTGGTGCGTGTCGAACGCAACATCAAAATCGACTGGGCATCGTCGAGTGAGTGCGCCATTGAAACGAAATCAAACTGGCCGCCGACGCCGCTGACCACCCGCCCGTCGTCCAGCGCGTCGGAAACGGCGGCACCAAGCAGGGTCACCATCATCGTTTCATTCACGAAACTTGGCAGCAGCCGCTGAAGGCGCTTTCTCTGTTCATCGCCATACAGGGTGTTCACAGAGGAGATGCTCTTCATGTGGATAAGCCGCCGCCGTTCTTCACTGAGATTATTAAGCTTGTTGTAGAGTTGGCTTGAGCCAATCAGGAAACCGGCATGAATAACCGCTTTGTCGACTGCATCGGCAGGACGCCTTATTAGCCCTGCTTCAAATAACGCGTACAGGGCATCGCTCATTAACTCGGTCGACGCGAAGAGTCCTTTCTCAAATGGATCGGTTTCGGTCGGCAGTTCCTGGCGGCGTATCGAAGTAATACCGCCAGGCAAACGTTCAAGCACTTCCTTGAAAACATCCGGCTGGTTTTGCCTGAGTATCAGGCAATGTGCGACTGCATCACTTAATGAACCGATACCAACCTGCAACGTGCCGCCATCGCGGATGAGGCTTGCGGCGTGCATCGCAGCAGCATAGTCGCCCGGCAGGACACGCCGATTGGGTAACGGGAACAACGGAAAATCATCGCCCTCGGTATCGAGAATGAAATCAAATCGATCGACGGCGAGGTCAGCGTCACCGAGCATGTAAGGCAGATTGCGGTTCACTTCGCCAACCACAGCGACGCGCTTGCCCTGTTCGCGTTCCGCTGCAAACGGGGGCAGAAGGTCGAGCGTTACCTCGGGATTGCTGGCCAGGCTGTATCGACCCGCACTCTGATCGCGGACGGCGACCAGGTTGGCAATCACGTTGACGCCAAGTTCGAGGAGCTCTGTGGCAACCCGGCTGTAGTTGATGCTGGCATAGTTCTGTTGCACCAGGGAATTGCGCAGATAGGCACCCGGTCGCAGGTAAAACTCGCGCACGGTAACGTTTTGCGGGAGTGACTGCTTCCTGACGTCGGCTGCATAGGCCGGCGTCGGCCACTCTGAGTACAGCCGCTCGACCAGCGGCGCGAGGAAACGTTTCTCGAGGTCGCTGCCGCCGGCGGGCACTTCGAGCGTCAGGCCGGTAAAGATCGTGAGTGACATCGAAGGGTCTTTTTTCGCACGCTCATACAAAGCGTCCACGACCCGCACCGCTTTGCCAATGCCGATCGGCAGGCCGAGCACGACCTCTTTGCCGACCGATGCGACGACGGCATCGGCAATGTCAGTGGCGGACTGGAAAACGCGGCTCATCAGGCCGTTTCAGAAACGCGGGTCAACACACCGATCCCGCAAGCAAAGAACGCGAACAGCCCATCATCCCGTCTTTACACGGTTGCCTGGTGGACAGCCGACACACGGTCTTTCGGGCTGATCTTGTCGAAATCCGACCCCGCCGGCTGCTGGAACAGGTGCAGATCGAATTCGGGCACGATGGCCAGGAGATGATCGAAGATGTCTGACTGGATGTCCTCATACTCGCCCCACGCGGTCGTGTCGGTGAAGCAATACACCTGGATGGGCAGGCCTTCGGGGCCCGGTTCGAGCTGGCGCACCAGCAGGGTCATGTCCTTGCGAATCCGTGGATGGTTCTTCAGGTAGTTGTAGGCATAGGCACGAAAGGTGCCGACGTTGGTCAGGCGGCGGTGATTAACCTCTGCATCGACCTCATGTTCCAGGCCGGCGTTGTAGTCGGTCAGCTCCTTCTTTTTCCGATCGATGTAATCGACCAGCAGGGCGAGCCGCCGGAAACTCGCCACTTCATCATCGGTTTGGAAACGAATGGAGGATACATCGATGTAGAGTGAGCGCTTGATGCGGCGGCCACCCGACTGCGACATGCCGCGCCAGTTCTTTAGAGATTCCGATACGAGCTTGTGCGT
>JBPCYD010000159.1:0-51973 GCA_051007895.1 Woeseiaceae bacterium | reverse complement strand
GGCTGAAGCCGCTCCTACACCAAAATCGATGCGTAGGAGCGGCTTCAGCCGCGATTCCAATCATTGAATTCACATAGCAACGCGCGGGTCGAGTGCGTATTGACGTTTATTGCACTAAAGATCAATTTGCACCTACCACCGATTACATATCAATGATGGAGGGCAAATTGGGCTTTAGCCGCGATTCCTTTCATTCAGTTCACGCAGCCGCTCGGGCGTACCCACGTCCTCCCAGAGACCCGTAAACAGGCTGGCGCCGAGCCGTTTGTCCCTGGCCGCCTCAAAAAGCATTGGAGCGACGGAGAAACGACCGCCTTCCACGCACTTGAAAAAAGAGGGACGGTAAAGGGCGATGCCACTGTAAGTGCAGTCCGGGTTATCGGTAAAACAGACTTTGCTATCCAGGAAGCCGAAATCGCTTTTCGTTTTGTGCGCCGGGGTGGGTACCAGTACGAGATATGCATCCTCATCCTCGGCCAGCGCATTTTCGGGCAGCGCCATGTCGGTGTATACATCGCTATTGACCACCCAGAAAGGACCAGAGCCGAGCATAGGCAGTGCACGATGGATTCCGCCGCCGGTTTCAAGCGCCTGATCGTATTCGGGACTGTAAACGACATTGACGCCGAACTTTGCTCCGGATCCGACGTGATCGACAATCTGTTCACCAAGCCAGCCCAGGTTGATGATGACCGTATCGACACCGGCGTCTTTGAGCATCCGGAGATGCCGGTCAAGCAGGTACTCTCCTTTCACCTGCATGAGCGCCTTTGGCACTGTGTCACTGATCGGGCGAAGTCGTTCGCCTCTCCCAGCGGCAAGTATCATCGCATTCACTCGTCCGCCTCAGCCAGTATCGGCAGCACCCTTCTTTCTACAAACTCACCGAGAAAACTCAGTTCCTCATAATGCGGCGTAATGTCGACGATGTAACTCAGCGTGTGCGGCACATCCTTAAGGAAACCGGTTTTGCCATCCCGATGCATTAGCCTTGCAAAGATGCCGGAAGCCTTCAAATGCCGCTGCACACCCATCAGGTCAAAATCGCGAACAAAGTCTGCCATTGATTGGCGTGACGCGATGGCGGAACGATCGTAAAAATAACGCACGTATTCCTCGATTGTGCTCCTGGGCCATTTGATATAGCAGTCCTTCAATAACGATACGAGGTCATACGTCAGCGGACCAGCGACGGCGTCCTGAAAATCCAGAATCCCTGGATTGTCAGATTCCATGACCATGAGATTTCGTGAATGATAATCCCGATGCACGATGACCTGTGACTGTGCAGCCGCGATTCGTGAAAGCCCGTCGAGCGTATTTATCCACGCACTCTCTTCGTGAGGTGAAAACTCCAGGCCAAGGTGATGCTCACATAACCACTCGCGAAACAGTGACATTTCTGCACGTAAGCGGGCATCGTCATACTGGCTAAGCTGATGCTCGAATGCCGCGCCGCCCTCCTGCATGCGCAACAAGGCATCGAGTGCATCGGTATATAAGGACTGCGCGCATTCGGGATCGGACCTTAGCGCCTGCAGGTACTGAAGAGATCCAAGATCTGAGAGCAGCAGAAAGCCTTCGTCGAGATTTGTCTCGAGTACTTTTACGCCGTTCAGGCCGATTTTCTCCAGCATCGCCGCGATCGCGATAAATGGTCGACAGTCTTCCTGTGGTGGAGGCGCATCCATCACGATCAGGCTCTCGTCCGCCTGCACGCGGAAGTATCTCCTGAAGCTCGCGTCCTCCGAGGCGGGCACCGGGTCGGCGCCGGCCAGGCCGGGAAAAGTGCGGACCCAGGCCTTCAGTTTGTCGAAACGATCGTCCTTGACAGCTGTCTCAGATGTAATCGGGAAGCTCCGGATTGCGTTGAAGGGTGTTACGAACTATGCGAAGGTAGCAAATTGCATTAACTGATAAAATCACTTCTTCCTGACTTCCTGTCCCAACTGACTTTTAACAAAGTTTACGCTGCGACTTGCTAAAACGATTCGTCCCAATGACCGGCTTTTCCCTGTTGCTGGCGCTTGCGCCCGCCGCAGCTCAGCAGCGCGTGCAATGCGAGGCGCCGCCGCGGGCAGCAATCGCAGAGGAATCGCTGCTGGCCGCGCTCGGTGAGGGCGATCCTGACGTCATCGAATTCCAGGCCGGTGAGGTCGAAGCCACATTTGGTCAGAATCCAGCTGCTTCACTATCGGGCGGCGTGCTGCTGCGACGCGGCGATCGCCTGGTGGGTGCCGATTCTGCCGATTTCGATCCACTGACGCGTGCACTGCGGTTGATGGGTGGTGTTCGTTACGAAGGACCAAATTCAGCCGTCTCCAGTCAGTCCGCCGAATTCGGCTATGACAGTGGCCGCATCCGATTCGAGGGTGCCGAGTTCCAGGTCGGTGAACGCAATGCGCGTGGCGAGGCCGGCGTGCTTGAGATTAGTGAGGATGGGCGACTGCAACTGGCGGATGTCGGCTACACCACGTGCCCCCCGGAATCCGAAGACTGGATCATTGAGGCGCAGGACATCGAACTGGACACGAAAACCGACGTTGGAACGGCGCGAGGCGTGCGACTTCGTTTCAAAGGGGTACCCATTCTGTATTCCCCTTTTCTGTCGTTTCCGCTTAGCGACGCGCGCAAGTCGGGCATTCTTACGCCGGAGATCGGTAGCACGGGACGCAGTGGCAACGAGATTAGTCTCCCCTACTACTGGAATATCGCTGATAACTATGACGCCACGTTTACACCGCGATTGCTCACCGAGCGTGGCCTGCAGTTGGGCACGGAGTTTCGCTATCTCCTGGAAGGCAGCGCGGGTAATGCCCAATTCGAATACCTGCCGAACGATAGTGCTGTCAGCTCCGATCGCCACAGTTTTGGCTTTGAACATGAGACTTTGTTTTCTAACGGCTGGCGCAACGGAATCGATTTTAGGGAAGTATCCGACAGTCAGTATTACGAGGATCTTGGCGGCAGCCTGAGTTTATCAAGCATTACGCATCTCAATCGCAGCCTCGCATTCGACTACTATGGCAACAGATGGTCGCTGCTTGCACGCTTTCAGGATTACCAGACCATTGACGAGGCCATCGCTCCTCCAGATGAACCATACCGGCGCCTGCCACAGATTCGCGCGAACGGTTTCTGGCCGGATTCGTTCATGGGTCTCGATTACCGTTTCGACAACGAGCTCGTCTATTTCGACCGCGATGTAGGAGTAACCGGGTGGCGACTGAACAGTGCGCCACAGATCGAACTACCCATCGAGAAACCGGGTTGGTTCGTCGTTCCCGCAGTTACACTAGATCACACGCGCTACAGTCTCGACAATACCGCGCCTGGCGTGGATAAGGACCCGAGTCGCACATTGCCAATAGCCAGTCTCGATCTGGGTCTGCACTTTGAGCGGCTGATGAATTCATCCAGTGAACGTATTCAGACTATAGAACCACGAATTCTTTACGTACATGTGCCTTATCGAGAACAGGCTGACCTGCCCGTTTTCGACACGATTGTGCCGGATCTGAACCTGGTTCAGCTCTATAGAGCAAACCGTTTCCTGGGCGTCGACCGCATCACTGACAGCGATCAACTCAGCATAGGCATAACGTCCAGAATTCTTGAATCGAGTTCGGGCCGTGAGCTGGTTTCGGCGACCATTGGTCAGGCGCTCTATCTCAGTGAGCAGGGAGTAAACATTCCCGGTCGACCAATGTCTGCAGACGACACTTCTGACTATATTGCCGAGGTGCGATTCCTGCTCTATGAAAACCTGAACTTTGACGTCGGGCACCAGTGGAGTAGCGGCGACAGCGGCACGACACAGTCCGAGGCAAGGCTGCAATATCGGCCGCAAACCAACAAGATCCTTAATCTTGCCTATCGTTTTCGCCGGGATTCAATCGAGCAGGGTGACCTGTCGTGGTCCTGGCCGCTATCGCAGAGCTGGAATTTCGTCGGACGCTACAATTTCTCGTTTAGGGATCAAGAACCACTGGAGCAGTTTTACGGACTCGAATTTGAGAGCTGCTGCTGGGGCTTGCGCCTGGTATCCCGACGCTTCATCTCCAGGCGAGACGGAACGAAGGACTCCTCGATTGGTCTTCAGTTAGTACTGAAGGGAATGACGAGTGTCGGTACCGCCGCGGACAAGATGTTAGAGCATGGAATTCTTGGTTATTCTCGCGACCTGAACTAAGATCACCCATCCGAACCGCTGCTTATTTTCGCGATCTATTTTTATGAATAAAATCAAACTTTTAGTGGCGTCTGTATCTGCGACCATCAGTTTTTCGGCGGCTTTCGCCCAAGAACTCTCTGAGACGGGGCAATTCCTGGATGGCGTCGCCGCGGTCGTAAACGAAGGGGTTGTCTTAAAAAGCGAGCTCAATCGCGAGCAGGATCTCATTATCATGCGTGCGACCGAACAGGGCATGCAACTTCCGCCCGCGCACATATTGCGCGAACAGGTTCTGGAACGGCTGATTCTGGAGGAGATCCAGATGCAGCGCGCCAGCCGCGTCGGCATCCAGGTCTCGGACCAGGCGTTAAACACAGCAATCGCACAGATCGCCGAGAACGCCGGTGTCTCATTTGAGGATATGCCGAAAATCCTCGAAAACGACGGCATAAGCTATCCCGAGTATCGTCGCGATATGCGCAAACAGATGATTCTGGAACAACTGCGACGTATCGACGTCATCGGCCGGATATCGGTAACGCCCCGGGAAATCGAACAATGTCTTTCTAACCTGGAAGATAACGCGGTCGTCAATTCGACTTACGATCTGTCCCACATATTCATTTCCGTTCCGGGCTCTGCAACGGCGGAACAATATGCAGAAGCGGAAGCTGAAGCCAATGAGATTTTTGAAAACCTGCAAAATGGCGGGGATTTCGCGGAGCTTGCGATTCGGCATTCGGATGGCGATACCGCACTTGAAGGCGGAAGCCTCGGCGTGCGCCCCGGCGATCAGCTGCCAACACTCTTTTTTGATGTGGTCGGTGAAATGCAAACCGGCGAAGTGTCGAAACCGATACGTGCTGTGAGTGGCTACCACCTTGTGAAGATCAACGATGTCCAGGGATTGATACCACAAAGTGAAATTGAGCAAACACTGGTTCGCCATATTCTCGTGACGCCGGATCAGATTATTGACGAAGAAACGGCCAAGCAGCGCCTGGAGGACGCTCACGAGCGCATCAGTGCCGGAGAGAATTTCGGCGAGGTAGCTAAACTGCTATCCGATGATCCCGGCTCGGCGAACGTAGGTGGTGAGATGGAGTGGGCCAACCCAGGCACGTTCGTGCCGGAATTCGAGGAAGTGGCGAGCAAGATCGAGGTTGGCGTGTTGTCCGAACCTTTCCGCAGCCGTTTCGGCTGGCATATCCTCGAAGTAATGGACCGACGTATTTACGACAACACCGAAGACCTAAAGGAAAGCAACTGCGTACAGCGCGTGCGCAATGGCAAGCTCAACAATGAGACTGAGCTGTGGGTTCGCCGAATTCGGGACGAGGCGTTCGTCGAAACCCGCATTTGACTGGTGGCCTCCGGTACGCAAGGTAGTTCAATTGTCTTAACCGCCGGCGAACCGGCGGGCATCGGCCCCGAACTGTGCCTGGCCCTGGCTGATACCGAGTGGGCTGAAAAACTGGTTGTCGTCGCTGATGCCGACATGCTTGCCGAGCGGGCGGACACACTCGGGTGGTCGATCAATTTCATCAAGTACGATGGCGGCAAAACGGCGCGGCGAGGCACGCTGAGTATCCTCAACCAGCCATTGGCGAGCAACGCTAAATGCGGGGAACTGGATACGGCGAACGCGGGTTCACTGCTCGACGGAATTCGGCGGGCAGTCGACGGTTGCCGCACCGGCGAATTCTCCGGACTGGTGACGGCACCGCTACAAAAGAGCGTTATCAACGATTCTGGAATTGCGTTTACCGGCCATACTGAATTTCTTGCCGAGCTTACCGGCGCTCCCAATCCTGTCATGTTGCTGGTCGCCGATCAGCTGCGCGTTGCATTAGCCAGTACGCATTTGCCACTGCGCGATGTCGCGGATTTCCTGACAACGGACCGCATCATTGAAGTGCTGCAAATCATGCACGGTGATTTACAGCGAAAATTTCAGATTACCAATCCGGCCATCATCGTCTGCGGATTGAATCCGCATGCAGGCGAAGGCGGATATCTTGGTACAGAAGACCAGGAAGTTATTGCGCCCGCGATTGAGCAGTGCATTGCGGCCGGAATGAATGTGCGCGGCCCTCTTCCCGCCGATACCGCATTTACGCCGGCTGCCGGTAAAGCGGATGCGATTCTGGCTATGTATCACGACCAGGGATTACCCGTTCTCAAGTATGCTGGATTCGGTCACGCCGTCAATGTGACGCTGGGTCTGCCGATTGTTCGTACCTCGGTCGATCACGGCACAGCGCTCGATATTGCGGGAAAAGGCGTCGCGGATGTCGGCAGCCTGTTAGCGGCCGTGCGGCTTGCCGCCACGCTTGCCGCTTAATGAGCCACCAGGCACGCAAGCGATTCGGCCAGCACTTTCTAACGTCATCCGAAATTATTGAGCAAATTATTGCTGCGATCTCGCCAACTGCGGGACAGACAATTGTCGAAATCGGACCGGGCCAGGCGGCACTCACCGACTCATTGGCGGCCAGCGGCGCAGATTTGCATGCGATAGAGTTTGATCGTGATCTCGCGGCAACTCTGAAAAAACGGTTTTCCGGACTGGCTAATGTAAAGATTCATGAAGCCGATGCGCTGAGATTCGATTTTTCGACACTGGGCCCGAATTTGCGTGTCGTCGGCAATCTACCCTACAACATCTCGACGCCCTTGTTATTTCACCTTCTCAAATTCAATAAACATATTTTCGACGCTCATTTCATGTTGCAGAAAGAGGTTGTCGATCGCATGAGTGCCACGCCGGGCAACAAAACCTATGGCCGACTCACCGTAATGCTTGGCTACCAGATGGAGGTCGCACCACTGTTCGATGTGCCAGCGACAGCATTCTCCCCTCCGCCGCGGGTCCTCTCGACGGTGGTTCGCATGCGTCCGATTCCGGATCCGGGCTATCGCGTCGACAATTCCTCACTTCTTGCTGACCTGGTCAGGACGGCATTCTCCAGGAGACGCAAAACGCTGCGTAATGCGCTGCAGGGCCTCGCAACCGAATCAGAGATTGAAGCAGCCGGCATTTCTCCAGGCGATCGGCCGGAACAGGTCGGGATTGCGGCATGGGTAAGTCTCGCGAACAGTCTCGTCAATGCAAAATCTGTCGAAGATTGACGAATTACGATGGCAGCAACTGAGGTAGAATACGCTGCGAAGGGACAGCTGCGGGCCGAATCATGGATAACAATAAATTCGAAATAAGAATCCAGGTCGCTACACAGTACGTCGATGATCAGTCAGAGCCGGCAATCGACAGGTACGTTTTTGCCTACACGATCACCATTGAAAACGTCAGCGATTTTCCAGCGCAGTTAATGAGTCGACACTGGATTATCACAGATGCGAACGGCAAGGTTCAGGAAGTTTCGGGCGATGGCGTTGTCGGCGAACAACCTAAACTTGGCCCTGGGGAAACTTATCGGTACTCAAGCGGCGCAGTTCTGGAAACGCCTGTTGGTGCGATGCAGGGGCGTTATCGAATGCAGACGGACGATGGCATCGACTTCGACGCCCCTATTCCGCCGTTTACGCTAGCGGTGCCGGGTACGCTGCACTAGAAAATCGTTCAGAAGGGAGGCGGGCGTTTGGCTCAGTATGCGATCGGCGATATTCAGGGTTGTTATGACCCGTTTCGCAGACTGCTCGAAAAGCTGGCTTTCGATCCCGACAAAGATCGCCTTTGGCTGACCGGAGACCTGGTTAATCGCGGGCCGAAATCCCGTCGAACGCTTCGCTACGTCAAAAGCCTGGGAAAATCCGCCATTACTGTACTCGGCAATCACGATTTGCATCTGCTGGCATTGGCGAACGATATCAACGTCACGGGCAGTCGTTTTGAGTCACTTTGGAAGATTTTGGGACAGGACGACTGTGACGAACTGATCAACTGGCTGCGATGCCAACCGCTTGCCTACTACAGCAAGAAAATGGATACGCTGATGGTTCACGCGGGCGTACCTCCCGAGTGGTCGGTCAAGAAGACGCTGGCCTGCGCCAGGGAGGTTGAGACTGTGCTGCAATCGGAATCGTATCCTGATTTCCTTGAGAATATGTACGGCAACAAGCCGAATCGCTGGTCATCAAAGCTCAGCGGCGACAAGCGTCTGCGCTTTATTGTCAACGCGTTGACCCGCATGCGCATGATCGATGGCGAGAATCGCATCGACTTTACGCACTCCGGTCCCCCGGAAATGGCGGCGAAAGGCCTTAATCCCTGGTTTAAAGCTGCGCCGGCCAAATGGCAGGGCACACGCATCGTTTTCGGTCATTGGAGTGCGCTTGGACTGATTGTGCAAAAAGACTTGGTCGCACTCGACACAGGTTGTGTCTGGGGACGGCAACTCACTGCCGTTCGCCTCGACAAGAAATCTACGGTTACAGAGGTCCAGTGCGAAAATTGAACGAGTCAGGCTGATCATGACGAAAAAAGACAAAGTGGTAAAAACACACACTGCACCACAGCCAGTTGGCGCCTACCCTCATGCTCGGCGCGCCGGGAACCTGTTGTTCCTGTCTGGCATCGGGCCGCGACCGGCAGACGGGGACTCGATTCCGGGCGTTGTGCTGGGAGACGACGGCGATGCCGTATCGTATGATATTGAAGCACAATGTCACGCCGTTTTTGCCAATGTGCGCTCGGTGCTTGAAAGCGCCGGCTCGGACTGGGACGACCTGGTCGACGTCACCGTATATCTCACCGACATCAAGCGCGACTTCAAAACGTATAACCGGGTGTATGCAGAGTATTTTTCGAGCGACGGGCCAACCCGCACAACGGTGGAAATCAATCGACTGCCAACACCCATCGCGATCGAGCTCAAATGCATCGCCGAAGTAAGGGAAAAGTGAGCCACAAATTATGCAATCGCTAGTCGCATTTAATTTTAATGAATGGATCGACGATCACAGGCATCTGTTGAAACCGCCGGTCTGCAATCAGCAGGTTTTCGAAGAGAACGACTTCATTGTCATGGTCGTCGGCGGCCCGAATTCGCGGACGGACTATCATTACGATGAAGGGCCTGAATTTTTCTACCAACTTGAAGGCGACATGTTGTTGCGGACAATTCAGGATGAAAAACGAGTCGATATTCCGATTCGCGAAGGAGAGATCCTGTTGCTACCACCGAAGGTGCCACATTCACCGCAACGATACGCCGATACCGTTGGGCTGGTCGTCGAACGTAAACGCCTTGCGGAGGAACTCGACGGATTCATGTGGTATTGCGACAACTGCGATCACAAACTCTACGAAGAATATCTCTACGTCGATGACATCGTCGGGCAGCTTCCGCCGATTTTCGAGAGATTTTACCGTTCGAAGCAACACCGTACGTGCGCTCAATGTGGCACGGTAATGCCACCTCGCGAGGAACGCTGAGCAGCTCATGCTCAAAATCGATATCCACACGCATATCCTGCCGGAAAACTGGCCGGATCTGAAGGAGCGCTACGGATACGGCGGATTTATTCAACTTGAACATCATGGCCCGGGCTGTGCAAGGATGATGCTCGACGGCAAAACGTTCCGCGAAATTGAAGCGGACTGTTGGGATCCCGCAGTCAGAATATCGGACAGCGATCGATGTGATGTGAATGTGCAGGTACTTTCAACGGTGCCAGTCATGTTCAGCTACTGGGCAAAACCAGCCGACACTGCGGATCTGGCGGTCATACTGAACGACCATATCGCAGGCCTGGTCAACGAATTTCCAAAACGATTCATCGGACTTGGAACGCTACCAATGCAGGATGCCGATCTATCGATACGGGAGCTTGAACGATGCATGCAGGGCCTCGGCCTGGCAGGCGTGCAAATTGGAACGCATGTAAATGGCTGGAATCTCGACGATCCGAGAATTTTTCCGGTCCTTGAGACAGCGGCGGACCTTGGCGCGGCGGTATTCGTCCATCCATGGCAGATGCTGGGTAAAGAACGTATGGGTCTGTACTGGATGCCGTGGCTCGTCGGCATGCCGGCCGAAACAGCGCTGTCCGTTTGCAGCATGATCTTTGGTGGCGTGTTCGAAAAGTTGCCACATCTTCGCGTTGCATTTGCCCACGGTGGTGGCGCGTTTCCAGGCATTATCGGGCGGCTTGAGCATGGCTTTAATGTGCGCCCTGATATTGTCGCCACGGCGAACGATCGCAATCCGCGGGACTACCTAGGGCAGTTTTATGTCGATTCACTCGTGCACGAACCGGCAATGTTGCGCTACATGATCGACCTGTTGGGTTCGAATCGCGTCGCACTTGGCAGCGACTACCCGTTCCCCCTGGGAGAGCATCACCCGGGAAAAATGATCGAGGATATGCAGCTCGGTGAGCAGGTCAGGAAGGACCTGTTAGCGGAATCGGCGTTGGAATGGCTGGCACTAAAACGCAAGGACTATGAATGACGGGATTCGACAATTCGCGTGATTGCGCGCGGGCCCTTGACGCCGCAGACAGGCTGAGCCGTTTCAGACAGCAATTCAATTTTCCGGAAGACCGCGATGGGCGGGCATGCGTATATTTGTGCGGCAATTCACTGGGACTACAGCCGAAAGGGGCCGTTGAGCGGGTGCAGGAAGCGCTGGACGATTGGGCGCGTTTCGCAGTAGAAGGACATTTCAAAGCGGCGCGCCCATGGCTAAGCTACCACCGCGAAGCGACCGGAGGGCTGGCGGAACTGACCGGCGCGCAGGCGAATGAAGTAGTCACTATGAATACGCTGACCGTGAACCTGCACGTGATGATGGCCAGCTTTTATCGCCCTGATGCGACGCGCCGCAAAATCATTATTGAATCCACTGCGTTTCCGTCAGATTATTTCGCCGTCGCGTCCCAGATCAGGTTGCACGGGCTGGATCCGGATGACTGCCTTGTGGAGTGGAAGCCGCGCGAAGATGAGTTACTGCATACCGAGGACCTGGCAGACCTGCTACGGCTACATAGTGGCGAAATCGCGCTGCTGCTGCTTCCCGGCGTACAGTACTACAGCGGCCAGGTGCTGGATATGGCGAAGCACTGTGAAATGGCCCGTCAGGCCGGCGCTAAAATCGGCTTCGATCTCGCGCATGCGATAGGTAACGTGCCACTGTCCCTGCATGAATGGGGCCCCGACTTCGCGGCATGGTGTACGTACAAGTATCTTAACAGTGGCCCCGGTGCGGTTGCCGGCGCATTTGTCCATGCCCGGCATTTTGATGACAATGACACGGAATACTTGAAAGGCTGGTGGGGACACGAAGAGTCCACACGCTTCAGGATGGAACGACAATTCCGACCGGGCGACGGAGCGGAGCGCTGGCAACTCAGCAATCCGCCGGTGCTCGCAATCGCGCCGATTCTCGCCTCCCTCGACGTGTTTGGCGCGGCGGGCATGGCGGCGCTCCACAAGAAATCGATGCAGCAGACCGAATACCTGGAGTATCTCCTGGAGCAACAATTCTCGGGTCAAATAGGGTCGATTACTCCACCTGACGCGCGAGGTTGTCAGTTGTCACTTGTCGTTACAGACAAAAATCTGAATGCACGCGCCTTATTCAAACGCCTCGAACACATGAACGTCATTGGTGACTGGCGCGAACCAAACGTTATACGCGTGGCGCCAGTTCCTTTGTATAACAGCTTCGAAGACATTTACGAGTTTACAGAACGGCTAATCACCGCCATCGACAACGGGTAGCCGTGTAACAGGATTCTATTTCTTCTTGTCACTCTGTGCGCCGAACGTAGTGCCCAATGCCGCACCGATAGCGATTCCCAGGGCGATACCCAATCCGAGATTGTCCAGGGCAGCGCCGAGAGCCACGCCCAAGCAGATGCCCATCGCCACACCTATGCCAACGCTATCGTGCTTGTTTTGCGGAGTCTTTTCGTCTTCCTTTTCGGTTTTCACTTTGGCATCTCTACAGTTACCGTGGGCTGACACAGTTTTGCATTACTCGTGGGCGATTGTCTTGTCGGTGAAGAGATAGTCTTTTAATTCTTTGTCAAACCTGGGGTCCTTGCGGCGAATCCATTCCATAACCATGGCCGCATGTTCTTTTTCTTCATCGCGATTGTGCGCCAGGATGGCCTTGAGATCCTGATCCTTGCAGGCATCCACTCGTTGATTGTACCAGTCCACAGCCTCGAGCTCTTCCATCAGGGAAGTGATCGCTCGATGCATATCTCTCGTCTCATCCGACAGTTCCTCGATAGGTTCGTGATAGCCCTCATTTGACATTCTAATCTCCGTATTTCGTCTGCATACATATTGTTGATCGCTGATAGCGACTCTACCATTCGAGCGATCGAATACGGTACCGTAGCAAGCATTGAATTGCGCAATTACTTGCATTAGGCGACCTCGTCGCCAGCCTGCCTGCTTCAATCGCAGCGAAACTTGAACGAAGGAAGATCGGCTATGAAGACGAAATCCGCCAATCGATTTGGAATAATCTTACTAACATTCTTGATCAGCAGTGGCCACGCTCAGGAAAACGAGCGTACGGCAATTCTCGCTGTCATGGAAAAAGCATTTGAAGCCGTGCGTTCCAATAATCCGGACGACTGGCGAGCTATACAACTGGCCGAAGGTACGACGCTCTCATTCAGACCGCACGCGGATGGAACCCCAAACAGGCAGGAAATGCGACTGGCAAGGAATGAGGCTTTCGTGAGCGAACTTACGGATGATGGTCATGACTATCATGAACGCTGGACCGGCAAACCGACCGTCATGTTTCGCGGCCCAATCGCAGTTGTGTGGGGTGAGTACGACTTCTGGATTGACGGAGAATTCTCACACTGCGGTGTTGATGCCGTGGATCTGGTGAAAATGGATGATCAATGGAAAATCGCAAACTTCATGTGGACAGTCGAAAAGGAAAACTGTCCGACGAACCCGAACTAAACCAGAATTCAGGAATGTCCCGATTTTCGATTATGTCCCGATTTTCGATTAGCCGCCGCAGCGCGCCAACATCATCAGGACTATCACGGCGATAATGCTGCCAACATAGGTTTTCATCGACACTGTCTTGCCTTCCATGCTGTCGAGCACCGTGTTGGCTCCTTTTTTAACGCTGTCCGCGCCCTTTTTCACGCTATCCATTGGGTCCGGCTTCGACTCCCACTGGACACCTTGAGTGGTCTTGCTCTTCGCGGATTCGCTCTCCGCTGTGTCGTCGGCGCTGGCATCCGACGCAGTATCGGCCGCTGCCTCTTCCGCCTGGTCTTTCTTGTCTTCACTCATTTGTATTTCTCCAACCTGGATTTCACCAATTGTACGTGACATTCGTGAAAGTAAAAGACGAAGACGAGAAGATTAAAGCCCATCGACCTGCCAGACCTCCGAATAACCGGCAAAGGAGCGCCTGGCTTGCGATTCGAAACGATTAATTGGCCGATTTTCCGACGCGGCGCGCCGACTCCTAATTTCCGACCGTAAACGGTCGTGCGAAATCCCGCAGACGTTCTTCTTTGCCATCGTACTCTGCCCACCAGATAACATCGCGATAGTCGGTATGTGCGGCGGTCACGAAGTGAGCAAGCCTGCCCTCATCGCCACCCGCAAGAAAAAGTACGCATCGTGCAACTCGCTGGAACTCCGGCACTGTCTCCAGAGAGATCAGCGCTTCCTGAACGGACGAGCGCAACGATCGGTTGAACTCTTTTTCAATTTCTTGCGTGATGTCCGGCTCAAGTTCCATGAATCACCTGGCACGGGTCTGCCGCTACTCTGTTTCCTATCGGTGCTGATCTATTAGAATCTGGTTTCCGTCCGGATCGGACAGCATTATGCTTGCCGGGCCCGATGTCGAAGCGTCAGCTTCACTGCTCAGCTCGATCCCGCGATTCTTAAGTTCGCACTGTATTTCACGTACATCGGTGAACGAGCCCAGCTCACCACCCCCCTGATCCCATCCAGGGTTAAATGTCAGTATATTATTTTCAAACATGCCTTCGAAAAGGCCAATAACATGCTTGCCATTCTTGAGAATCAACCAATGCTGCTCTGCATCGCCGCCGACGGGGTCGAACCCCAAATTCTCATAGAACGAGCGCGACGCTGCGAGATCTTTCACAGCCAGGCTTACCGAAAATGCGCCCAGGTCCATAGTTTGCCTCCTGATTTGAGTGTCTTCAGTGCGTATACCGCGCTGGCCTGCTGATAACCAATATCCGACCGTTTGATGTTTAGCGCACAACATGACCGTCTTCGAACGAAGTCAACGTTGCTAAGCCACCTTTTTCTGCCGTAACTCCCGCAATACCACATCAATTCTTCGCAATCCTTTCTTGATGTGCGCGATGTCGTAGCCAAAACCAATACGCAAATAGTTGCCAATGCCAAAGTGTGCGCCGGGCGTAATTAAAACAGATTGCTCCTCTCGCAAGCGATTGAACAGGGTCACCGATGCAATTGGCAGTCGATACTTGACCGTCGCAATTGCGCCCGCCGAGGGCCGCGCATAGTCGAAGATGTCGGCGTGTTCTCCCAGCCATGCTTCCAGGATGGGCAGGTTGTGGCCTATGATCCGCCGAGTGCGCGCCAGAATTTCATCGCGGCGCTTTGGCCGCATGACGATATCGGCCAGGTAGTCAGACAAATAGGAAGGCGTCAGCGTCAGATAGTCGTGATAGGCGCAGAAACGACGGATCATCGCTGGTGACGCAACGATCCAGCCAGTGCGCAGCCCGGGTAGTGCGTACGCTTTGGAGACCCCACCCGTAACGATGACCTTCTCGTAACGCCCAAGGAATGTTGGCGACAACGGACCGCTGACCTCCGCACCCCGATAGATTTCATCGGCCAGAATCCAGGCGCCGACACGACGAGCTGCTGCGATAATAATCTCCATTTCCCTCTCGGTCAGCACGTAGCCGGTAGGATTGTTCGGATTAGTGACAACAATCAGTTTGGTCCTGCGTGTGACCGCCTTGTGCAGGCTGTCCACATCGAGCTGCCATCTCCAGCCGCCATTCGATGCCCGCTTCATTACTAACTTGTATGCGTCGGCCTGGCTTCCGTAGGCACGCGCGAGACCCCAGCCCTGCAGGTAGTTCGGCAACATAAACGCGACCCGATCGGTCGAACCGACCAAACCCCAAAGCGCGATGTAATTGGCTTCGGAACCGCCATTCACCACCAGTGCGCTTTCGTAGTCACCGCTCCCGTAGAATCTAGCGATGTTCTTGCGCAGACTCATGCGACCGGTCGAGTGTGGATAACCTAGCGGTAGCTGGTCGAGCTTTGCGCGTTCCTCGGGGTCCGGCACGAGTTCGCCCAAGCTGAGCGGAGAGACGCCGCTCTCGGAGAGATTAAATTTGACCTCGTTCTCATAGAGGCACTGCGTTCTTTCCATGTGAAAACGATCGATCTTCATTTGTGCTCCTCGCGCCGCATTCCCGTGACAAGAATATCATTCGTACGGCGTAACGAATGTCCTGATGCCGGCCGGAAGAAAGACCTCAGGCGCTTACCATGATCGGTATGGACGGCGCATCGACTCTTGGAGATTCGCACAAGCTTCGCTGCGTGATAAGCAGTAACATCTTAAAGCAAAATTATTGCAACACTGTCAGGACGAACTGACCGGTTCGTGCCACATTGCCCGATACACGCGCCAGCACCCATCAGCCTGCCGCCGCAGAATTCGAACAAGGCGCTGAGTTTCCCGGATGATCTTGTCGTCTGGCCCGCGGACCGCATAACGGACCACGCCCTGCTCATAGGCCAGATCGCCAAACACCTTCAGTTCTCGCCAATCCTGCACCAGCTCAATTATTTCAGCGCCCGCCTCATCCTCTGATACCTGGCCGATCTGCTCCAGGTATTCTGGCCCAGCCACCGCCTCTCCGCCGGGCGGGAACAGGACACACTCCGGATCCATCAGTGATTTGAGACCATCAATGTCACCGGATTTTGTCGCCGCAACATCGCGCTGATGCAGCGCTTCAATTAAAGCACGATCCGCTTGTGTTGCATCTTGCAATGCTGCTCCTCCTGTTTCCGATGCTAGGGGTCATCCTATTCACCCACCTTTAATATGGATGCACCTCGATGACTGGATCCCGTTAATCCGGTGACTCGTCGCTCATACGTGCAGTCAGCCAGACTTCGACATTCTTATGACCCGCATTGCGGGCATACATTGACGCCGTCCATTCGCCATCATCGTCGGCGCTCCGATTGACATCGGCGCCACCTTCTACCAGTCGCTGGACGATTTGCAGCTCACCTAAAGCGGCGGCAGTCATAAGCGGAGTCTCGGTTTTTTTGACAGGTTCAGGCGCCAGTCCGAAACGCAGCAGCAAATCTACGGCGGCCAGGTTCCTTGCTCTTACGGCATTACCCAGGTGAGATGAAGTTGGCGTCATCTTACGCTCAATCAATAGTTCCAGCATTTGGGCATTGTGGCTCGCAATCTGCCGGCCGAGTAAATCAACGCGAAAACTGGCCAGAATTTCGAGGTCGCGGTTTGAACTAATCAGTGCTGTTGCCTGGTCTACACTGCCATCGACAATGGCGCGCGCAAGCCGCCCAATATGCTCACCTTCTTTGCTTGCACCGAATCGAAGCAGAGAATCCTGGATACGCTTCTTTTTGGACTCGTCGACCAACGTGCTCGCCATCCAGGGTGTCCAACCGTTTTCGTCCGCCAGGTTTGGATCAGCGCCACATTCCAGGAGTTTTTCCACCACTCTGGACGACCACTCGTGAACTGCATGCGTGAGTAGCGTGCTACCGCCCCGAACATGTCCGTTTGGAGTGCTGCTTTCCGGGCAAATACGGTTTGCGTCGGCGCCAGCGGCACAAGATTCCGCAATTTGTTCAATGGCGCCTCTTTTTCTCGGCTCCAGCACCGCCTGCAGCAGTTTCTTGTCAGCCTGTTTCGTCATGTAGTGACTCCTTATCCCATGCGTCCGGCGGCTTCCACCGATGATATCGGATCGTCGGGAACAGTGTGCCTGCTTTGGTGGTGGAAATCGGGGCGCCGCATGGAACGCGAATGAATGCTGGCCGTCCGGGCTTGAATCGCATAGTCTTCAGCGGCCAATTGCCACGCCCACCAGCCGGTCATTACGCATTGGCAAAAGCTGTTTTCAATAAACACCTCAAATATCCAGGAAGATCCAAGCGAATGAACGACACGTCACTGTATACCCCCCCGAAAGTCTGGACCTGGGATGTTCCGAGCGGGGGCAACTGGGACAGTATCAACCGGCCGGTTGCGGGGCCGACGCACGACAAATCGCTGCCGGTCGGAATGCACCCTATTCAACTCTATTCGATGGCGACTCCCAACGGCGTCAAGGTGACGGCGATGCTGGAAGAATTGCTGGCGCTCGGAAACGAAGGCGCGGAGTACGATGCTCACCTTGTTCGCATTGGCGACGGCGATCAGTTCGGTTCGGGCTTTGTCGAGGTGAACCCGAATTCCAAAATCCCGGCGATAGTGGATCACAGCACATCACCGCCTACGCGAGTTTTCGAATCCGGCGCAATTCTTCTTTATCTTGCCGAAAAGTTTGGTGCACTGCTGCCAAGCGACCCTGCGGATCGCGCAGAATGCCTGTCGTGGTTGTTTTGGCAGATTGGAAGTGCACCGTACCTGGGCGGGGGATTCGGGCACTTCTACAAATACGCCGACGAGAAGATTGAATACTGTATCAATCGTTACACCATGGAGGTGAAGCGACAGCTGGATGTTCTCGATCGCCATCTTGGCGGCAGCCAATACACGTGTGGTGACGAATACACGATCGCCGATATCGCGATCTGGCCCTGGTATGGTGCCCTCGCGCTGGAAAACGTTTACGACGCAGCAGAATTTCTGGACATCAGTTCCTATAAGCACTTGGTGCGATGGGCTAACGAGATAGCCTCACGGACCGCGGTGCAACGCGGACAAATGGTCAACCGCACCTGGGGACCACTCGAGGGACAATTGCACGAGCGCCATGATGCCTCCGATTTCGAGCAGCGTACTCAGGACAAGCTCGAAGAATCGAATGATTAGAAATCATCGCGGCGTTCGAGGATTTCGAAAGTATATGCCAGACTGCGGTCGTCGCTTACAGGGAAGTCCGCGGATTCCGTAACCCGCCATCCGTCCGCATCGAGTTGCGGAAAGAATGTGTCACCCTGAACTTCCACATGCACCCTTGTCAGGTAGATTCGATCCGCCTTTGGCATAAACAGCGCATAAATTGCGCCGCCGCCAATTACCATGACCTCGTCAACGCTGCCGGCGACCGCAAGCGCCTCATCCATGGAGGTTACGACGTCACAACCTGTTGCTAAGAAATCGCTATTACGGGTCATCACGATATTGCGCCGGCCGGGTAGCGGCCTGCCAATGGAGGCAAACGTTGCCCGCCCCATAATCATCGGCTTGCCCATCGTGATTGCCTTGAAGCGTTTAAGGTCTTCAGATAGGTGCCACGGAAGGTCGCCTGCGGCGCCAATGACGTTATTTGCCGACACGGCAACGATCAGGGAGATCATAAGCTCAGACGGCGACAGCAGCCTTGATGTGTGGATGCGACTCGTAATTGAGAATTTCGAAATCCTCAAATTCATAGTCAAAGATAGAGTCTGGCCGGCGTTTGATAGCCAATCGCGGCAGTGCCAACGGCTCACGCTCCAGCTGTTCTTCCATTTGCTCCATGTGGTTGGAATACAGGTGGCAATCCCCACCGGTCCAGATGAAATCACCGACCTTGAGATCAGTCTGCTGGGCAATCATGTGCGTCAGTAACGCGTAAGAGGCGATGTTAAACGGCACACCCAGGAATACATCCGCACTGCGTTGGTATAACTGGCAGGATAGTTTTCCGTCCGCGACATAGAACTGGAACAGGCAGTGACATGGTGGCAAAGCCATGCCCGGCAGCTCGCCAACATTCCAGGCGCTCACTAATATGCGCCGGGAATCGGGATCTTCCTTGATTCGACTGATCACGTCCTGAATCTGATCGATTGCCTCGCCGCTGGCTTTTCGCCACTGGCGCCACTGGACACCATATACAGGACCCAGATCGCCATTTTCGTCGGCCCATTCGTTCCAGATGGAAACACCATTCTCCTGGAGATATCGAACGTTCGAATCGCCGCTCAGGAACCAAAGCAACTCGTGAATGATGGAGCGCAGATGCAGTTTCTTGGTCGTGACCATGGGAAATCCAGCGCTCAGATCGAAGCGCATCTGGTAGCCGAATACGCTCTTGGTGCCGGTACCGGTCCGATCTTCTTTCCTGGCACCGTTATCGCGTATATGGCGCATCATCGATAAATATTGCTGCATATCAGGCCGCGGCCTCCACCGCTTTGTCATTCTTGTAAGCCATGAAAAGTAGTATTGCGCCAAGCACAATCATCGGTGCCGTCAGGATCTGACCTTGCGTGACCCAGCCGAACAGAATATAGCCCTTGTCAGCATCCGGTACGCGATAAAATTCGATGAAAAAACGAAACGCGCCGTACCAGAACAGGAACATGCCGGACACCGCGAGATACGGCCGCTCTTTCCTGGAGAATACCCACAGAATGACGAACAGGACCAGGCCCTCCAGCAATGCTTCGTAAAGCTGGGATGGATGCAGCGACTGCCCGTTTACATTGAAGCTCCACGGTACCGTGGTTTCCTTACCCCACAATTCACCATTGATGAAGTTGCCAATTCGACCGGTGCCTAAGCCAATTGGCACAAATGGCGCCATGAAATCGGTCATTTGCCACATGCCCTTGCCAATCTTTCGACCGTACACCCACATGGCAGTCATGACGCCGACCAGGCCGCCGTGGAAAGACATGCCGCCCTGTGTAATTTTGAAAACGTACAGCGGGTCTTCCAGCCACAGCTGCCAGCCGTAGACGATGCAATACCCGAGACGCCCGCCTACGATGACACCGATCATGGCATAGAAGATCAGGTCATCGACCTGATCGGGTTTAATCGGTGACCAGGGATCTTTTGAGCGCCGATTTGCGAGGAACCAGGCAGCGACGAAGCCCAGGACATACATCAGACCGTACCAGCGAACAGCGACTGGCCCTATCGCAAAAATGATCGGATCAATCTCGGGGAAATTCAGCATGCGGCAAGTCTACACCATTCGGAGCGAAGCCCGATCGATGAGTTATAGTGCCGGTCAACGTCGAATTCGGCTCCATTCCGGTGGTCCAATGAGCAAGCAAAACCGACTCGCAAGCCAGACCAGTCCCTATCTTTTACAGCATGCGGATAATCCCGTTAACTGGTATCCATGGGGAGACGAAGCGCTCGATCTGGCACGAAATGCGGATAAGCCTATTCTTCTTTCCGTTGGCTATTCGGCGTGCCACTGGTGTCACGTCATGGCACATGAGTCTTTTGAAGATGCCGACACCGCTGAATTGATGAACAAGCTGTTTGTCAACGTCAAGGTTGATCGCGAAGAGCGCCCCGATATTGATCGGATCTACCAGACTGCTCATCAGCTTATTACGCAACGTCCCGGTGGGTGGCCACTGACCATGTTTATCGATCCGGAAGATCAACGGCCCTTCTTTGGCGGCACCTACTTTCCGGATGAACCTCGTCACGGGATGCCCTCTTTCAAGGAGCTACTCTCGCGTGTTGCGTTGTTTTACACAGAGAAACGCGACGACGTTAAAGCACAGGGCCAGCAGATCGCGGATATTTTCAACCAGCTTGAACCCGCAACGGAGGGAAGCGCAACACTTGACGACGGCCCGATCGTTGCTGCCAGGCAGAAAATCGCCCAAGGCTTCGATCGGGAATACGGCGGCATTGGCACGGCGCCGAAATTTCCACACCCGGCAATGATGGATTTCCTTTTGCGTCACTGGCGGGCCAGTGCCCACAGTGCCGAGCCCGACGTCGAAGCGCTATTCATGGTGTCACTGACACTTGCCCGCATGGCCGAGGGTGGTCTATATGACCAGCTTGGTGGTGGATTCTCGCGCTACTGCGTCGACGGCCAGTGGCAGATTCCGCATTTCGAAAAGATGCTTTACGATAACGGTCCCCTGCTGGCGCTGTACGCCGAAGCAAGCCTCGCAACCGGCGAGACGCTTTTCGAACGCGCCGCAAACGAAACCGCGGACTGGATACTCACCGATATGCTGGCGCCTTCCGGTGGTTTTTATTCCACGCGTGACGCTGATTCAGAAGGCGAAGAAGGACTTTACTATGTCTGGACTCCCGATGAGGTTCGCGAGCTGCTGTCCGACGAACAGTACACGGTACTGGCCGCCTATTTCGGTCTCGACGCGCCGGCCAATTTCGAGGGTAAGTGGCACCTGACCGTTCGAGACACCGTGAAGTCCATCGCGAACAGGACGAACCGCACGGAAGATGAAGTCGTCGAAATCATCGACAAGGGCCGTGCCACTTTGCTTAAACGAAGATCATCGCGGGTCGCGCCTGACCGCGATGAGAAGCAGCTGACGTCCTGGAACGCACTGGCGATTCGCGGACTTGCAGTCAGTGGCAAGGCGTTTCAGCGACCGGAGCTTACCGATGCGGCAGAGCGCTCTGCACAATTCATCCACGATAACCTGTTGATAGACGGACGATTGTTCGCGAGCTTCAAAGACGGGTCAGCGCGCTTTCCAGCTTACCTCGACGACCATGCTTACCTGATTGATGCGATTCTCGAATTGCTGCAGGCGCGCTGGAACAGTGGGCTGCTTCGGTTCGCCGTTGCGCTCGCTGAGTTACTGCTCGAACATTTCTATGATGCAGACGATGGAGGTTTCTACTTTACTGCTGACGATCACGAGAGACTCATGCACCGGCCAAAGTCCCTGGCCGATGACGCAACGCCGTCGGGAAACGGTGTAGCCGCTTTCGCACTGCAACGGCTGGGTTTCCTGCTTGGCGAGACGCGCTACCTGGATGCGGCGGAGAATACGCTGCGGGCCGCCTGGCGGGCTATGGAAGAATACCCACACGGTCACGTAACGCTGATAACGGCGCTCGACGACTATCTCCATCACCCCGAAACCATCATTATTCGAGGCGCCCCCGAGCAAATGGCAAAGTGGCATGCGGACGCGACGCAGCTGTATGCGCCAAAACGGATGGTCTTTGCCATTCCGCGCGACGCAGATTCATTACCCGGGGCGTTGGCAGAGCGAAAAGCAGACGAGGCACAGACTATTGCCTACCGCTGTGTAGGTGCCAGCTGCTCTTTGCCGATGACGAGTTGGGAGGCTCTTGCAGCGGAACTCAGTGAAGCGTAACCGCGCTGTCCCGCCTAGTTGATCGCGCGCTCCACCGCCCGAAGAATGGCAACAGCGCCTGCTTCTCCGACACCCGGCGCGCCCCCGTCGGCATTTGGCCAGCTCGAGAACATTGCAATCACAGTGTTCGTTGCCGGCGCAACGTAGATGTACTGGCCGTGAACGCCCTGAGCCATGACCGTTCCACGACCATCGCCAACGCCCCAGACGAACGATCGATAGTAGGGCTTTGTTCCCGCGGCAGCCTTGCCTGGCCACGGTCGACCACCGTCGCGGGAAAAAATATCATGCATCCAGGCCTCGGGCACGACCTGTTGCTTGCCCACTCTGCCATGATTGATCATCAGCAGGCCGATCCGCGCGATGTCTCGCAACGTTGCAAACATGCCACCGCTGGCCAACGTGAATCCGGACACATCGACCGTGATGCCAGCGCTGCGTTCGGCACCAATGGGCTTCCAGATTCGTTCGGCAACGAGATCGGCGTATCGTTTTCCGGTGGCAGCCTCCAGGACCCAGGCGACGACGTCCGTGGTACCGGATTTGTAAACAAACTTTCCGGCCCTGCTTTCGTCCCGGCCGACGTCAGGCAGAAACCTGTAGTTACCGATGACTTCGCTGTCGATACACATTGGGCCCGTTAACAATCCGTCGGCGCAATCCTGACGCCGTACCGTACTCTCCGGCGCATCATAATCTTCATTCCAGTCAGACGAATCACGCATGTCCAGCAGATCACGAAGCCGGTCTCGGCCCCAGCCACTATCGGCGAGCTGCGGCACGTAGTCGCCCACAGTCTTATTCAGGTCGACGAGGCCGTCTGCTTCCACCGATGCAGCCGTTAGTCCCGTAACCGTTTTCGTCACCGACCACATCAGATGCGTTCGCTCCGGATTAAGCGTTCCTGCATAGAGTTCCGCGACTGCTCTGCCATCTTTTACAGCCAGAATTCCATCAACGTACTGTGCCTTCATTGCTTCCGACAGTCTGACTGACTTGCCGGCAAGCGTGACTTCGAGATCTTCCTTGGCGGATCGAATTCCTGGTATCGGCCTGACACGACTGCTGTCGTTGGGAATATCCTTGGTCGGCAGGATCTCGCGGATATGCGTATAGGCCCAGCGATTTAAAGGACCAAACTGCCAGGTGTCGCCAGCGACGCCTTCCGGTCGACGATCTTCGGTCGCAGCAGCTATAACGCAACACAGAAGTAGCAGGACAATGACTATAGATTTCATTGCATTCCTCTTTTTGACAACCAGTGACCGGCCTACTGCTTTTCAACCTGATACAGAATATCGATTGACTGCTCCTCACCGGTGCCCGATTCCAGGGTCAAGCGTTGCGACAGTCTGTAGCGAAGCAGTAGTGTACCGAGCCGACTAAACACGCCGTAAGCGTATCGCGCATGCAGACGCGAGTTTATCTGCTCACCAGCGACCAGGGCCATAGTCGTTTCGTCTCTGCCGGTCAGTGTCAGTTCATCCAGCCCGAGCGACTGGCCTATTTGCTCGGTTATCAGACTTGCCTGCCTGACGCCCAACGCAATTGCAGCGTCGGACAGCTCACCGCCTTCCGACTGCGTCGCCTGACTCAGTGGCCGTCCGAGAACGAGGTACGACAGCGCGTCAGCTTCCGCCATGGCGGGATCGGAATACACAGTTGATGTCAGCGCCTGGCCTCTCCCGCGCACGTGAATACCGGCCGTCACTTGCCCGTCGAGTGATTCGATGACGCGCACCGCGCGTACATCCACTAACGGATCTTCAAGCGATCCGGTAAAAGTCAGCGTGCCTTCCCTGATGGTCAGCTGTTGTCCATAGGCAGAAAACACGCCATCGACCAGATCGACCTGCCCTTCTGCAATCGGCGGCCGATCGCCTGGCAAGCGGAATCGCAGGTCTCCCTCTAGTCGCGTGTCGAGTCCGAAAGCCTGTACGTGCACTGCGTCACCCAGGATGAGTTGTGACTCGCCCGTCACAATCGTCGGTGCCTGGGCTTCTTCCTCACGACCCAGGACCGTGACATCCTCGGACGGGAGAACCGCATCCGCCGGCAGTTCACGAAAAACGATTTCCGCGCGTGGCACTTCCACTTTACCGTTAACGTTCCAACCGGAACCGGAACCGGTCACAACAAGCTCCGGTGATGCCCATACCCTTTAGTCTGGCCAGTTGATCACTTCCGCATCGTTGCCGCTTACCGATAGCTCGACGGTTCGGGTCGGTCGCAGCATATCTTCGAAGCGACCCGCAACGGTCAGCTCGCCTTCGCCGGCACGGGCCGAACCATTAAGCGTCGCCGCACCATTGGCTGCTCCTTGGACGGTCAGGTCTATGTTGCTAAGCGGCACATTTAGCGCTGGAACCGCGAAACTGCCTTCCTGCCAGTTGAGCCTGCCGCTGAATGCCGGCGCCAATCGGGGCCCGCTGGCAGTTACGGTTGCCGTTATTTGACCCGCAAAATCGTCAATTGACGGCACGACGGCGGGAACCCAGTCCCAGTCGCTACCGTTGAGCCGCAGCTCCGCCTCGACCAACGCATCGGGCCCGAAGCCATCCACATACAGGTCAATATTGCTGGTCACTCCCGGATCAACTTGCAATGCGGCGGTGATCGTCGCGCCGCCATCCACAAATTGCGCGTCCGCCCGGACCTCGGGGAAGGCAACTGCGGTTGGCTGTGCGCCAGGCTTATTGACCGACAAGACGGTGGCTTCCTGCTGCCAGTTGACGGATCCCGACCAGGTACCGTTCACCTGCTCCAGATTTACCCCGGCGTTTGCCGTTCCACTCAACTGGTAAGTGTCGGGCAACCAGGCATTGGCTGTTTGTAGCGGAAATTGTGACAGATCAGCCAGCAGTCGAATCGAGCCCGCCGTTCGCGCTGCCTGGTCGACTCGCAATTCACCTTTCTCGCTCTTCCATAGGTGATCTGCAACCGTCACATCCCCATTCCTGGCATCGAACGCGAATGGTTCCTGCAACACCCATGTACCGGTATTCGGCTCACTGAGATTCGCGCGTCTAATGGTACCCGCCATGCCGGCATCTTTGCGCAATACATTGGCCGTAGCGCCCAGGACCAGTTCCTTTACCGTCCAGTCGATTGTGACATCGAGATTGTCGGGCGCACCACTGCCGACAACGGCAAATGAGCCTACTTCATTGTCGCCATTGTTGAGATCGGTGACCGCCACCGTAATGCTAACGGTATCGGCGCTGGAATCTTTGCTGAGAACGTTGGCATCAGCCGCTGACCAGTCATTGAACGCCAGCTCCTGACCCGAAAATTCGCCGGAAAACTGTGGGTTGGCTATTGTTCCGCCTACGACACCGTTGCCCGCAAGGCTCCCCGCAATACCCGGCCAAAGCTGTTCGAGGGAGGGTGCGTTGACTGACAATGCCAATGCAATCCGCTCGTTACCGCCTGTTCCGTCGATTCTAATGCGATTGTTTCCCATGTTGATCAGGCAGTCGTCGCAGCGAAATTGGGCTGGCGTTGCTGATCCATCCCCGCTTGCGGTCAGCGCAACATCATTCAGTACCCCGTCGACGGAAACGTCGGAAAAAATCAGCGAATCGGAACCGCCAAGACGAACGCCCGCAGCGGCATTCAAACTTCCGGACAATTCTGCGGTAAGAAGGGATGGGTCGATGTTGCTTGCACGAAGCTGCACGTCTGCGCTTATCGCTGGCTGCCAGCCAAATGAACCTGTGGCAACGATACTTCCCGACGAACTCTCGGCTCGAACGTCCAATGCAGAGAGTCCTGTAGTGTCACCCAACACTGTTCCCGAAACCAGCGCTTCATCATCGATAGGGAGTGTTGTCGTAAAGTTGAATTCTGATTCGTAGTCATTCGCCGTGCCGACAACCGTGGCGCTGCCATTTTGCAAGAGGTAGTCCTGGAATTGCCACTGCTGCCATGACACCCGCGCATTCACTGCAGGGTCGATTCGGTTCAGCAAATAGATTGTTCCGGAAGCACTTGCAGGATACGGACCACCAACAGAGTGATCAAAGCTTAGTTCCGCAAGCGTGCCATCGAACGTTCCCGCCCCGGACCATTCGCCGGAAACCAGGGTCCACTCGACCACCAGGCTTACCGGAACATCACCATCGAGGCGGGCATCCACCGCTGTTACCGAAGCTTCGAAGGTTTCGGTTGCGGCAGTGGCACTTCTAATACCAACGCGATTGCCGGACAGTTGCCCGTTATCGAGCGAGATTCGATCAATTTCCGTTCGTGCGTCCTCACTGAGCAAGATCAGCTTGCCGAGACGGACACGAACGATGTCGATGTCGATTGGCAACGGATTCACTGTGAGTTCGAAGGGTTGCCGGGTTGTCTCGCGCGCCTGCAGGTTCTGGAACGTTACGGCCGTAGCGCGAAGTTCCTCCAGCATGAATGTGCGTCGTAGCAATGGCGACCAGTTGATCTCAATGACCAAATTCGACGCGCTTAGTTTCCGAGCCTCATCACTGTACCTGAGTTCGCCCATGGTGACGCCAGACCACAAGTTTCCTTCCAGGTTTTCGGTTTCCGTGGTGCCGGGGATACTTGCAACCACCCGGGAAATTAACCATCGCGTGCCGGACTCGGTGCGTAATATTAGGAATGTCCCCAATAATATGAGGGTGATCGTCAGGAACACGCCAGCTGCGATTCGCGGAATCCATTTCGCTGCGGCGGACTTCACAAATCCAGACCCAGGCTTATGTGCACACGAACGTCTTGATCCGGATCATCCAGCGGGTGCGCCAGGTCCAGCCGGATCGGCCCGACCGGGGAATACCAGCGCAATCCGAGTCCCGCACCGGTACTGAAATCGACGTCGGAGTTGTTGAACGCGCTACCGCTATCCACGAAGGCAGCGACTGCCCACCTGGGTCTCAACAGGTAATCGATTTCCAGGCTGCCTTCGAGCAGGTTGCTGCCGCCGATAACCAATCCGTCCTGATCGACCGGCCCAAGGGTCTTGTAATCGTAACCCCGGACGCTGCGATCGCCACCAGCGAAAAAGCGCACAGACACCGGCAATTCGCTTAGTCCTTCTTTAGCTGTTACGCCCGCGGAACCGCGGGCGATCACGCGTGTCTTTTCAGAGAATGAATGGATCCACTTGGTCGTAAAATTGAATTGTCCGAAACTGGTGTCGGACCCAAGATTGTCACTGGCGCCTTGGAGATCAAAACTCAGGCGCCAACCATTCGTTACACGGCTGACCTCCCGACCACGCGCCGACTCCCAATTGATACCCAGTATCACCAGCTCCGTAGTGGTGTCCTGATCTCCGACCGCGAAATCTTCGTAGGTATAGTCCAGATAACGAGTCTCTAGCCACGATTCACCGACACTCCGTGAACGCTGAATACCGATTTTGAAGGTATCGCTTTCACTCGTGTCCGTATCTTCGTGTTGAACGCCGAGAACCGTGTTGAACCATTCTTTACGCGGGTCGCGTCTTGGCCATCGATAGGAAGCCGTCAGTTCAGATCTGACCGATGACGCAAACAGCTTGCTCTCAAACTGATGCCCTTTGTCGTTCCGTCTTCGGTTCGCGTAGCCCAGCCGACCGTTCGGGCCGGTATCAGTCGTAAACCCTGCGCCTATCGAGTAGATTCTGCGCGTGCCGGGCTGCAGAACCACATTTACCGGCACTGTCTTTTGTTCTCTATCTAACGGGTCGGTACGAATGGAAACAGCGCCGAAGTAAGTACTCCCATTGAGCACCTCGTACAAGTCACTGATCGCTTTCGACTGGTAAAAGTCGCCGCTGCGAATGTCACTGAATCCGCGCATCAGGTTACTGCGCAATATTCCTTCCGTGTAATTGATTTCGCCAAAACGGTAGCGCGACCCACTGGTCAGTGCTAGTTGCACATCGGCCGAATACTTCTCGGGAGTGACAGTGACTTCGCTGCGCAGAAATTCCGCGTCGAAATAACCTCTGGCGATCGCCGTACTCAACAGCGTCGTCTTGTAGGCCTCGTAGCGACCGTGATTCAGGATAGTCCCGGCCGTCGGCTTATTTGCTTCGATCAGGGAAACGAACTCGGTGTCAGCTGCGGCAGCCCCGACAATCTCCACCCCTACGCTGCCCAGGACAACCGGCTCGCCGACCGTAAGGTTGAAACTTGCCCGCCAGCACGCGTCATCAAAGGACAGCGATTTGGAGATATCAACATCGTAGTAACCTAGTGCTTCCAGCGCACTATGCAGGTCCTTGTCGGCGTCCCGAAACAGGCGTTCAACGCGCCAGCGCGGAGACGTGCACTCGGTCGAAGCCAGCGGCATAACGACACGCGCATTTGCTTCCTGGGCGCCGTCGAGGCCCGAAAATGTTACTTCAGCGGAAACGTTGCCCGCAGTTGCCAGGACCGTCCAGCCGACAATGCGGGAAAGACAAGTTTTGATCAGGCTCACCTTTGAGAGACAGATGTGTCGCTTTCGACCAACGTTACAATCGATAAGTTTGGCATGGTGTCATAGTTTCGCGACCGTTCCGGAATCAACCGGCCAGCGCCAAATCCGCCGCCGATTATATAGACTAACCTGCTACCTGTGTTCGCCTGGTGATACTCGCGTTTCCCTGACCAACGGTAGCTATGACCGGACCAGCGGGAATTATCCGACGAACGGTATTACCGGCCGGACAACGGTATGCATCTTCAGTCCTGACTTCAGTCAAAATACCTATGAACAGTTAGGCAGCAGAGAGATACCATGAATTCACATAATCCAAAACCGGAAATGTCGTATCACAAAACGCCGGCCGTATCGGAAGAGAGTATTGCCGAGGCCAGGGTCTTAAGCTCGTCTTTGGTCGTGCAGACTGAATTGTCACTGGACGATGACTTCGATCTCGGCACCGATCCTTACAATTCCACCGGCCAACACGTCATCCTCGACCAGAAAATCCGCAAGGATTGAACATCAATGTCCTACGGCGTCCAGGCGTATCCTAACTTCATGAAATAGGTTCGGTCCGTGGTAGTCAGGCTATCGAGGGCGTCGTCATCCACGTGTGCATCTGAATAGCCCAGGAAAAAAACCGTCTGCGGATTCAATTTGTAGGAATAGAGGAGTTGGCGGCCCACATCGCGGGACTTTGCATCCACTTCATCTACATACAAGGCCTGATTTCTGTCCACCTGCTGTTGCTGCATTGTGAACCGTATAAAACTTCGGTTGCTAAACTGCCAGGTCAAGCGCGCATCGTATACCTGCGCCTCAAAGATGTTTGGACCTTCTTTACTGTCAAGTTTCAGGAAAGTACTTCGCAGACGAGCCATCAGGTGTTGCGTTACGTTCCATTCGATCCGCGGCTGAATTCGGACCTGGTCGCCCAGGCGCGTATTCTCGAAGTCAATCTGGTCGCCGACACGCGACCATACACTCAACAGCAGGCCGCCTTTCGGCTTTATCTCCGTATACAGACTGACCTTGTTTTCTTCGAATAACTGACCGTCAAAAAACACGTCCCGCGTCAGTCCACCGACTTGTGCGAACCATTGGCGTGGCCCGTTAATCGAATAATACGCTTCGAATTCTCGCTCCAGCAACTGGCCATTCATGTCGTGTGAAATATCGTAGTCGGCATTCACCTGCATGCGAGTCCACCAATTATTGTCTTCGCCGTGCCAGCGACGACCACCACCGACGGTCTGCTGATCGTAGTCAACCCGGGTCTCGAACCCCGAGTCCGCTCGGAAATCGGCATCGCGCAGTTCGTAGCGTGCGAAGCCAAACCAGTTGCGAGAGTCATAGTTGTACTCGGCCTGCGCCGCATTTCCGCCAAATGCGGCTGTCTCTTGATCGAATTCCGTCGCAATCTCGTCTGGGTAATCGGTTTCGGAGCGCAAGATCTGCGCACGAAAATTGTGTTGGTCGTTAATTCTCCAGCGGGCGTCAAGTCCACCGACGTAGTTGTGATATTCATCGCCATCACGCGCTGTAAAAAGAGCACCGATTGACGAGGCGTCGCCAAAGCTCCGACTATAACGGCCGACAACCGCGGTATTCGAGATGTCCAGGGACTCGCTGTCCGAACCCGTAGGCCCCGGAAAAATCAGGTTGGTAACTTCATCTTCGGTGGCGTAGACACCGTAAGTGTTGTTGCCCCGTTTGCCGGTAAGCTTCGCACCAACATTGGGATCGGCCACAGTTCGTGTGAAGACTGCCTGGATAGGCGTCTGAAAATAATCGCTTCCTTCAAGAAAAAACGGTCGCGCTTCGGGGAAGAACAAAGCGAATTGATTGTTGACATCGAGCTGTGCCACGTCAGCCTCGACTTGCGAGAAATCCGGGTTTATTGCCAAATTTGCGGTCAGATCAGGCGTAATGCCCCAGCGAACGCTGAGCCCTGCATCGCTTTCGATGTCGCCGCTAACCAATGGATCGGCGACAGGATCATCACGAGAATCCGTCTTGCTCGCTGTCACAGTGGGTACGATTTCAATGTCACGCCCTGGGTCAACATTCTCGAGGCCCTGAATTTTCCCAAATTGGCACAGGTAACAATTCACCTGACGATCAAGCGGGTTGTTCGCAATGCGCGTTCTGTTGTCGCGTGGATACATGCGAAGAACATCGATTCCCCAGGTTTGCTTACCGTCCATTTTCTGAAAACGAAGCTGACTCAGCGGAATTTCCATCTCGACAATATAGCCCTCGGACGTAATCCTCCCCGCCGAATCCCAGATTGCATTCCAGGAATCATCTTCCTGTTTATTCACATCGTCATTGGTCAGATCCATTTGCGAACCCAGCGGATTCGAGAAGAATTCGAATGCGCGGCGTTCGTCGTTGTATGAGTCAATAACCACCCCAACGAAATCATCGTTGTACGCGGAATCGCGGTCACGCAGAAATGCCCTGATTTTTGATGGCTCGGGATCACGCGCGTCGAACGCAATATAGAGATGGGTGCCATTCTCCATGATGTAGGCGGTCGTTCTGACGCTGGCCGGCTTGTTTTCTCGCGGCTGCGTCTCCGTATTCACTTCGATTTGCAGTGCCTCTCGCCAGGCAGTGTCATCAAGTCGGCCATCGATGGTGACAGGCTCCTCAATCCGCGGCAGGTCAGATACGTCCTTATTGCCTGCCATTGCCTGCACGGTCGCCAATGTGACCAGGAATAAGGCAGAATTGACAAACAGGCGCGGCATCATTTAAGCGTCTCTGTGAAACGGCATAGAGCCGATAAGTCTTTGATGCGTGGGCATCAATTTTGGTTTATACCTTTATCGAATATATTTTTCTGACACGAACCGCTACTTTTCAGCACCAGGGTGCAGTCGCTATGAAAAAGCTTTTTTTTGGCCTTATCGTCGCAGGGCTCGGATCAACGGTCGAGGCGGCAACCCCGACACCGGGAGAAGGCTTTGTGAACGTCCCGGGTGGTCCTGTCTGGTACAAAGTGAGCGGCAACGGCGCGGGACTGCCCTTGCTGGTCCTGCATGGCGGACCAGGCGGCACATCCTGCGGTCAGTCGCGACTGGAGGTTCTGGGCGACGAGCGTCCGATTATCCGCTATGACCAGCTCGGCACCGGTCGATCCGGAAGACCGGAGGATATTAACCTGTGGCAGGCAGACCTGATTGTGGAAAGACTGCATGCGCTACGTACCGCGCTTGGACTGGACAATTTCCACATTATCGGACATTCATGGGGCGGCGCCTTGGCCGCTGCCTATGTCATTGCCAAAGGTACTGACGGAATTGCCTCGGTGACACTGTCGTCCCCCCTGTTAAGTACGCCAGACTGGATCGCCGACGCCAACTACCTCCGCACGCAGCTGCCAGAAAATGTGCAGGCGACTCTAGCGGAACACGAAGCAGCTGGTACCGTCGATTCCGACGAGTACCAAGAGGCATCTAGAGTCTTTTATGAGCGCCACATATTTGCCGGGAAACGCCAACCGAGTCCAGCCGATTGCGACGGCGTAACGGGAAACTCTTTTATCTACCAGCATATGTGGGGACCGACAGAGTTTTACGCGACTGGCAACCTGGTCGACTTCGACGTCACGAGCCAGCTCCACGAAATCGATGTTCCCGTTTTATTGATGGCCGGCGAGTTTGACGAAGCGCGTCCCGAGCGCCTCGCACAGTATCAACAGCTGATGCCCGGTTCGCGGCTCGAAATCATCGCGGGGGCCGCGCATGCGTCGCTCAGCAAGGAGCCGGAGGAGTATCGCGCCATTCTCGAATCTTTTCTCGACAGCGTGGAAGCAGAATGACCCCGGCATGACTGAAAGTCAGAAAAATGCGCCTGGTGCTGCCGTCAGAATTCCTCCCCCGGTACTTGGAATTCTGACCATCGTGGCAGGCTACCTGGCAGGCCGTGTACTGCCCATCCTTACCCATTTCGACCTGCCAACGCCGGTGCGCTATTGGGCCGGGGGCATCATTGTTGCAGTTTCGATTGGCATTCTGGGCGTCTGGCCGATTCAGCTATTCAAAAAGTCGGGACAGAATCCCACGCCATGGTCGGAGACTCCTGAAATTATTGTGCTCGGCCCCTACAAATTCACACGCAATCCGATGTACCTGATGATGATTTTCGTGTGTATTGGTATTGGGGTCATATTGTCCGAGGCCTGGATTATGATTTTTACGCCCATACTGATGGTCTTGCTCTATCACGTCGCGATAAAGCAAGAAGAAGCCTACCTGGAAGTGGTTTTCGGCGACTCCTATCGCGACTACAAGAAACGGGTCCGGCGCTGGCTCTGAAGCGTCAGGCGGCTGAAGCAATGCGGCTTCATGATTTTCATTACCGATTGCGGCGATCTGTGCCCTAAATCGTGGTAGATTAAGGCCAAGCGCTTCCGCATTGACACAGAATAAAAGCGTCCTATGGAAAACTTCGTGCAATTCCTCGATAACCTGGATGACCTGATCATCGCCACTTCGTTTCGACTGCGGCGCCAGCTCGCACGACGCACTCGTGAACGCCGGCGAGTGCCCAGGACGGGCATGGCCCCGCGCCGACGCCGGCGCTAACACCTGACTAGTTCTGGTCGCCACCCGGCGAGTTCATGAAATAGTCTTCCAGGACACGCTCGACCTGCATCCCCCGGTAAAATGAATCCGGATCACACGGTGCGTAAAGCATTTCCCGGTCGTCGGCGCGCCGCCACTGCGTACGTCGCACGACCGGTCGCTCGTAGTAGGCTGGATCATGCAGTGTCGCCTCCATGATCAACTCACCGTCGCCGTTCAACCAGTAGCGCTCGACGATACGCGCATCATCCGAAATTGGCTCTGCATTGTGAGTTAGCACCGTTTCAGTAAGGTTGCCAGTGTCAATGACCAGTGTCGATCCGTCCCAGGACGCGATCGATTCGCCCATGATGTCGTGGGGTCGCTCCGCATTGTGCTCATCGCGATCAAACCAGATGCGGCGAATGTCACTGCCGTTGGCATACAGGAAAGTGAGTCGATTCGCCGTTGCAATAATTTCGACCAGGCCCGGTTCAGCGTAACGGCGCATTATGCCGGTGGACATACAGCGCAGGGTCGGATCGTAAAGCCCCTTTTGATACTCGGCATGACGCGCCAGCCCGGCCGGGTTCAATTCTGGTTGCGTGCGACCAATCGGGCCCAGGCTGATGACGCGCGTCCAGACTCCGGTAAGATCAACCGGTTGCATATCGGCTGGTACGGAATGATCCCAATCATCGGCGCTGGCTCGCGTCGCCGTAAATGCGCGGGCATCCAGGCTCGGTACCGTTGTATAGCCGGCAATCAGATCAATCGTGCCAGTAAGCGCATCGCCTTCCAGTGTGCCACGCACCTGTAGTTTGGCAGGAAATCCGCCAAAATTCTCACGTTCAAGAACCATTACGAATATGTCAGTGCCGAGCACTACCGCGAGATTCTCATTGTCAAAAATAGCCGCAACAGACTCCCCCTCGCGCCTGAATTCGAGCTGCAACGGCGCCCCGGGGAGTGGCTTGTCCACGTCGAACGCCCAGTGTCCGATCAACTCTTGCGCAATCGCGGAGTTCGAAAAAGTGACAGCCTCAATCGCTGCCGCGGCGTCAGCCGTTGCGGCACTCTTGCCGTCTTCGTCATACATTGCCAGGGTTTCACCCGACGGTGCGACAATCGACTCAACGTAGATCTTTTTCGCGCCGTCCCGACCGGCGAAACCGTTGACTGTTATCTGATCGCCCACCCTGAGCGTGTCCCGATTCCAACCTCGTCGCCGCAAACTCGGGACGTTTTGTGCCTGCACATTCCAGCGTTCGGCATCGTTGGTCTCAATAAAATATTGTACGTGCGGATTTCGGTAACGCACCTCGACGATGGCGCCGGATACCGAAATCGTTGAGTTGGCATCGAATTCGGCCGCGAAGGAATGGTGTGCCTGTGTCTGAATCGGGAAGATCGCGAGCAAGGCTGCAACAACGGTGAACAACAAAATGCGGATCATCATTCTCGTCTCGTCAATAGGAGTATTCGATTATGGGCTGGGCAGTGTATTTTGCCGGCATATACCTACTTAGGCGATATTTTGCCGCGTTTATGCCCGTTGCCGACCTAGGTAATTGTACTGTCTTGCACGCAACAAAACGCAACCATAGACTGCTCTTCCGCCATTCGGGCGATGTCCACATTCCACGGAGATGAACAATGAAAATCGCGGTACTGGGAGCTGGTCCGGGCGGCACAGCAGTCGCTTTCGATTGCGCGATCCATGGACATGAAGTCAAACTATTCGATTTCCCGCAATTTCCTGCAAATATCGAAGCAATTGCTGCTGAAGGAGGCATCCATGCCGACGGAGATATTTCGGGTTTTGGCAGCATCGCTGCCGCCAGTCACGACGTCGACGCAACGCTCGAAGAAGCCGAACTGATCTATATCGTCGGACCCGCCTACAGCACCGAACCTTTTGGCAAAGCGGTCAATGGCAAGCTGACACCGGGTCAAACCGTCGTCGTCAGTCCCAGTTCCTGCGGTGGCGCACTGGCATTCAAGAACGCCGCCGGACTTCTCCCCGACGATGACAACATTCGCGTTGCAGAGACCTCGACCCTGCCCTATGCAGTCCGACTCCCCGTGCCGGGTCGAATACGCGTGTTTCTGAAACTTAAGGCGGGAAACCTGCTCGCCGCACTCCCAGGCAAGCACACCCATGACATTCTGAAAATGATCGGTGACGTTTATCCTGAATTGGAGCCTGCGGGCAACGTTCTGCAGACCAGCTTGCAAAATGCCAACCCGATCATTCATCCAGCCGTCACGCTGAGCAATGCGGCACGAATTGAGGGCACCGGTGGGGATTTTCTGTTTTATGAGGAGGGTGTGACCGATTCAGTAGGCCGTCTTATTGAAAGACTCGATAAGGAACGTATCGCCATCGGCGACAAAATCGGAATCAAGGTGCTTCCCGATCCCGAAATGGGCATGCGCCAGGGGTACATGCTGGACAACAACTACGGCGCCGCCTATAGAGAGGCCCCCGGGTTTATTGGCATCGGCGCCCAGCCGCAGCTGGATCACCGCTACCTGACCGAGGATGTGGGCTATGGCCTGGTCTTCATGTCCCGACTCGCACGGCAGGTCGGCGTCGAAACACCAACAATGGACGCAATCATTCAAATTACTTCTGTCCTGATGGATCACGACTATGCCGAAGCTGCATTGCGTACGCCGGAATCGCTCGGGATTGGCGACCTATCGACTGATGAACTCGGCAACCTGTAGCTACCCAAACCAAGAATGGGGACATTCCACATTAACGACGTGTCGATCAGCATCGACGTTAATGTGGAATGTCCCCATTTCTTCACTAGAACATGGTATTTGCGTTCGCCGCTTTTTCCGGGACAATCTGGAGCACGTCCCAATGTTCGACCACTTTGCCGTTCTCGTCGAAACGAAATATGTCGATGCCCGCATAGTCGTGGTCACCGGGCCACTCCTGGTGGCAATGCAGTACAACGAAGTCACCTTCCGCAATTGCCCGCTTGAAATGAACTTTTTTCCCGGGAAATTCGGCATTCATTCTTTCGAAGTATTCTATAAACGCCTCCTTGCCGTCACCGACATGGGTATTGTGCTGAATATATTCATTACCAACATATTTCTCGACGGCTTCACGCGCCTGACACTGATTAAACATCAGATCATAAAAGGCCTGCGCGTTTGCTTTGTTCTGCTCGAGATCGGCACTCATATCATTGCATCCTGTCGGCGCATTTGTGTCCGCGGCGTTCGCGGCGTAGTCTCAATCCTATGACCCTCTCGCGAATAATTTCCCTGTTGATCATATTGGTCCTGGCGGGTTGTTCGACGGTGTCCTCGTCCAGATCCACCGCCTCTGACCGAACCCCTCAGTGTATTGGCAACACCGTCATGGTATGCGAGCAAGGCGTGCAACGCTTGTGTATGTGCAAGCGGCTAACGAGCATCAATTGACGATATCGTCGACGCTCTGCCTGTTTTAGTCGATACGCTCCTTGACAACGATCATTCGTACGACTGCTCCTGGTCCCTGGTGCATTCCTTCGTCCAGATCTACGACGGCGTCCTCGTAGAAAATAATCCGATAGTCAGAAAAAATTCCCAACATTTCATTTGGTTTGACAAGATAATCCGGGTTTTTAGGACCAAATCGATTGGTATCCAGCTGTTGTACCGAAAAGTTTTGCAGAACGAACATGCCACCGGGTTTAAGCGCACGCATAACGTCCGGCAACATCTTCGGATCGTGGTAGTAGAAGTCCGTAATGAGATCGTACTTCTCCACGCCCATTTCGTAACCTTCCTGCAGATCGCCTACCTCGGTGTTGATGGTTACACCGCGTTCCGCCGCCAACGCGGATGCCTTCTCCAATCCTTTCGGCGACGGATCCATGGCGGTCACATCGTAACCCTGCTCGGCGAGATAAACCGCATTACGCCCTTCGCCGGCAGCAAGGCAGAGCGCCTTACCCATGGGTAGATCGCCAATGCGCGAACGCAGGAATTCTACGGGTTCCTTACCATAGAGATACATATCCGTACTGAACCGTTTGTCCCATTGCTCGCCTGCTGTGGTCAGCTGGCCGGTTTCCTGCCCGTGACCTGCTGTGGAAAACATGACCAATCCGAGGACTGCTATTTGTATTAAGCGCACGTTTTTTTCTCCAGGATTTCGAATTTTCTGTTTTTGAATCACAGTGCCCGTCGGCGCCATTCGCGACGATCGGCGTCGCAATCAATCTACTCTTTCCGGTACCGCGCAAACCACGCCAAAACATTATCTACTTTCGCGATCTGATTCGACGGTCTCGACGCGATGCCGTGTGACGATTCCGGCACCCGGACGAGCGCACTATCGATTTTTCTCAGCTTGAGCGCTTGGTAGTACTGCTCTGACTCCGGCATCGGCGTGCGATGATCAGACTCACCTGTCAGCAGCATTGTCGGCGTCGAAACGTTACCCACCAGCGACAATGGTGATCGGCGCCAGTATTCCATGGGATCTTCCCAGGGGAACTTCTCAAACCAATAGCCGGGCACGGTAGTACTGATGTCGCTGTACAGCGCTTCGCTGATCCAGTTGATAACCGGTTTGGCGACAACGGCTGCCGCAAAACGATCCGTCTTGCCAATAATCCAGGCGCTCAGAACACCGCCACCGGAACCACCCGTTACAAAAAGCTGGTCAATGTCGATGTAGCCGCGTTCAACAACCGCGTCAACACCGGACATCAGGTCGTCGTAATCCTGTCCCGGATAGTTGTGATGAATCTCATTGGCGAAATCGTATCCGTAGCTCGTCGACCCACGTGGATTTGTGTAAAGGACAACATACCCGGCGGCCGCATACAGCTGCGCTTCAACGCTGAAGTGTGGCCCGTAAGCGGTAAAGGGCCCGCCATGGATTTCGAGAACCAGCGGGTAGTTCTTGGCAGCGTCAAAATCCGGCGGCGTCACGATCCATCCCTGCACGTCATGATCACCTACCGACGATGTCCAGACTATTTCTTCGACGCTGCCCAGTTCTTTGTGGCCCAGCAAATCATCATTCAAATTCGTCAGAATGGATGCACTGCGACCGCGACGACCTACCCCAACTTCAGCTGGGCGGTCAGCGGAACCGGCCGTGTACGCATAGGCACCATTATCGGCAACCGAAAACGCGCCGCTCGTATAGGGCCGACTGACGTTCTGTCCGCCGACATTATCGACCATGGAGCTGACGTTGCCATTCATTGACAGTGTCGCAAGATGACGCTTGCCGCGGTCATCGTATTGTATGTAGAGCCGGTTTGAAGCGCCCGCCCAGGCAATGCGGCTAACAGATCGATCAAAGTCCGTCGTCAGCTCCTCGGACGTACCATTCGCAACATCCAAGACGTACGCATTGGCGTTGTGGTACCCCATCTTTTTGTCGTCATAACCCAGGTAGGCGATCTTTGAGCCATCCGGAGAGAAAGTCGCAGATCCATCGGGACCGAATCGATCGGTCAATTGAGTCATATCACCTGACGCAACATCCACAGCCCAAAGCTCGGTATTGCGGCGATGGAATTCCCAGTCGGCATCGCGATTGCTCGACAAAACGATCGAAGCACCGTCCGGAGCCCACGCCAGCGGACCACCGTGATTGAAGGCACCGGCGGTTAACTGCCGCGGCGTACCGCCTTCGGCTGGAATGATGAATACCTGTGTATTGCCGGATTCGAGATATCCCCGTCCGTCGGCTCGGTAATTCAGCGAATCAATGACGATAACCGGAGGAGCCCACTCGGCTCCTTCCGGTTTCTTCGGAGGTTCTGCCAATTTGGCGCTTTCACCCTCTACATGGGCGGTAAAAGCAATCTGTGTACCGTCCGGCGACCAGGAAATGTCGCCCGGTGCTTTGGGTAGATTCGACAACAAGGCGGTCTGCCCGGTATCCATCCAGCGGACGTACAGCTCTGGCCCTCGGCCTTCCGCACTTGATATATACGCGAGTCGATCCCCGCTTGCCGACCAGCGCGGGCTCGAATAAGAGTCGGTGCCGGAGAGCAATGGGCGATGGTCACGGCCGTCGCTGTCAGCAATCCAGATGTTCGACCGCGCGCGGTCGATCATGATGTCGTTGGAGAGCCTGGTATAGGCGACCTGGGACCCGTCCGGCGAGATTTGCGGATCGCCGGCTATTTCAAGCTCGAATACGTCCGTGTTCCGGAAAGTGTCTGCACGCACCTGCGCCGGCGCAACAGCAAGAACGATAACGAACGCCAGCACTATTCTCTGAAAAGTCATGTAAATTCACCCAAGTACTCCTGATCAGGCTCAAAGACTACCGGGTAGATAGGCCATTGCAACCGCAATCCGGGCCGACCGGCGGCGGTGGCAACAAAGCGTATAATGGGGCTCGTTAATGCCACCGATCTTTTGCAAACCGATGTCAAAATACCGCCACTATGTTTACACCGCGTGCCTGCTTATTGCTGCCGGCACTCCAACCTTCGGTAATGACCAGGTTGCCGGCCAGGAGCTTGAAAAAAGACAGCCTGGCCAAAGCGCCGAGAAGAAATTCACAATGACCTTCGAGACGAAGCAGCATAAGGATTACTGCAAATCCAGCACTTCGATCGAATATCAGCAGAGAAATAACGTGGCGCATGTTACCGGCGAGATCAACGTCGATGGCTGCATTACTGCGACCGGTGCTTACACCGTCTCAATTCGCACCCGAAACGATAAGGGCGAGATGCAGAACATGGATTTCGAAGAAACCTGGGCGCGCAACGACGAACAGCCAATTGCGTTCGCAAAGGACTATCCTATCGGGGATAATGTCGACCTGGTGCGGGCGCGGGTAAGACACAGCAGTTGCATATGCAACGATATCGAAATCGACGACGACAGCGAAAACTGAACGAAAAATTGCAATCCTGGGGGATATAAATGAGCGCATTGACACGACGACAAATCCTGCTTGGCGGCACCGCGTTGGCGGCTGCGGGACTGATTCCTGCAATTCCGAAGACGCCACTAACGCCTGCAATGAAACTGATGCAGAGCGCGCTCGCAGACAATATTGCCCGCCCGGACTACATGGTCCGCTTGGGAGCGAATGAAAATCCTTACGGACCGTCGCGCGTGGCACTTAAGGCTATTAACGACAATATGCACCTCGCCAATCGTTATAGTGGTGATCCGCGACCGCTTGTTTCTTTGATCGCCGGTATCAACAACGTCGCTACCGAAAACGTTGTCGTCGGCACGGGTTCAAGCGAAGTACTGAAGGTCGCGGGGATGATGGCCGCACGTGACCAGGGTTCCATCGTGTGTGCCGACCCCACGTACCAGTCGCTGCTTCGTCATGCAGAAAGCGCAGGTGCCGAAATTATTCGTGTTCCGGTCAACGAGAGCCTCAGACCTGACCTGGATGCAATGCGTGCCGCGGTTCGGCAAGACACGAACATGGTTTACCTGGTCAATCCAAACAACCCGATTCCATCCGTATTGAACGGTAATGCCATGCGTGAATTCGTACTGGAAATGGCGCAGGATCATCTCGTTTTTGTCGATGAGGCCTATCACGAGTACGTCGAGGATCCCGACTACCAGTCAATGATCGGCCTGATTGCGGAAGGTCACAGGAATATAATCGTTTCGAGGACCGCCTCGAAGATTCACGGTCTGGCCGGATTGCGAATCGGCTTCGGCTTTGCCCATCCCGAACAGGCGGCGCAAATGAATCGCATGAAAACAGGCGATACCCATGTACTGGCAATCGAAGCAGCACACGCCAGCTACCGCGACCCGGAGTTCCCCGCGTATTCAATTCGAAAGAATAAGGAATCACGAAAAATCGTTGAGGATATGTGCGAGGAATTGGGACTTCGCTACGTGAAATCCAATGCCAACTTCACGTTTATCGAAACTGGCATACAGAACAGCATGGTTCAGGAGAAAATGCGTGAATTCGGCATCCTCACGGGCCGGGACTTCCCACCATTCCATGATTCATGGAGTCGTGTCAGTATGTCCAAGCCCGAGGAAATGCAATATTTCGTGCAGGTCTACAAACAGCTATTTGCCTGACAAAAAACAAGCGGGTGACATTGAGCAGGAATCGACTACCTGGCACGACGACACCCGCTTGACGATGCACGGTTAACGCCTGTGGGTGCGATCTACCCCTGGTGGATTTCTGTCAGCGCTTCGCTATCGATTTCGGCGACCGCAGAATCCAGGGAACTCTTGTAGCAGGTTTTTGCTCGCTTCAACTCTCTGAGTGACCCGACTACGGTCAGCGAGTCCACGCCGCATACGCGCTTTGAAGCCTGCTGCAACCTGCGGTACAGCTGTTTTGCGCCTGCTTCTTTTTCAACATTCAGGTCTGCGTAACTGACTTTTTCCGACTTGCCAATAATTTCTGAACCACCATTCGCCACGACGACGGCGGGCATACTACTTATGAAAATTGCGGCGACAACACCTCTCAGGACTTTCGACTCTTTCATGGCTTCCTCTCTTTTCGATTCCAGACACTCGTTTCGTTACTACGGTTTGATGAGATGCCAACCTTCCCATCCGAAATGAACAGTCTGTCTTTGACACTGTTCACTTCAGTTTGCTACTTGTATGTCTGAAAACAGAAAATGGTTACAACGTTGCTTCGCTGCCTGACCCATTTGTCAAAATTGCGTGTAACTTTTCTGCATCAGTTTGATGTATTGATGCCTTTTGTATGCAATTGGTTGCATTGGATTACCGCACTGTTTTGTTATATTGAAATTCGCCGGAAGCATAAGCGGGCGAAACCGCCACATTCAGAGGTGGAAACGGAATTAAGAAAAGAGAGTCGCGCCGTTGGGCTACAGCGAAGACAGGATCAGCAGCCTTTGCTGGCTATCCGATTGGCGCTCGTTGCCATCCATCATCCGTGTGACGAATTTCGTAGGCAGGCCAGTACTGGTTGTCCAGTTTTAGCGTAATGACCTGTTCGGCTCCGTTCCAGGAGACGGTCTTGAGACGCACTGATTCCTGATCATCCTTGGTGCTAACCGTTTCAACGAAATCCTGCAGATTGAGCGTTTCCGTGTCATCAACAGCAACAATACGACGTCCTGCCCAAAGGCCATAACGGGTTGCGGGAGATCCATAGCTAAAAAAGGCTATGTAGACACCGGTTGGCTCAATACCACGTTGCGCGGCCATCGCCCTGTGGGGATCGTGCAGCAGCGCACCGGCCCACGACACGGTCCGTTTAATTCCTTCGCCGCCCAGTTCGACGGTTTTCATTGCGATATTCTGCGCCTTACCGTCGCGCCAGATCGTCGCATCAACTTCGGGCTTTTGCACCGCGCGCTCGAGTTCGCGAAACGTGGTAACCAACTCTCCGTCAATCGCCAGTATCATGTCACCGTTCCTTAGTGAATTTGCTGCCGGTGTGCCCGCTACCAGTCGGGAAACACTCAACGCCCGTCGCCCGCTCGGATTGTGTGCCTCGAGCCGATCCAGCCAATCTTCATCCAGGCCCAGTTTCCGCGCCGCAAAAAGCGGTGTGTAGTTAAGCTCCGTTTCCAGGGAGTAAACAGGACTGCCTGACCTGACAATATCCACGAATTCGCTGACCATTTCGGCCGACAAACCGCGGTTTACCTGTGCTTCATCGCCGCCGGATTGAACGGCAAAACTAACCCATTTGGCGACGACGGCACCACGCCTGTCGACAAGTACACCATCGAAATCGCCTGGTGCGTTAACCAGCGAAATTGCTTCAAGGTTGGTATCCCTGAATCGCATTGTGCGCGACAAGGGCAGGACCATCGGATCAATGGATGCAACTGAGCTGGCCTGGTGTGCAATCTGGTGATCACCTTTCAGTCCGATAACCCAGACATCATCGCCCGGTTCCAGGGATTCCTCCGAGAAGCGCGCCGCTTTAACCGGCGTGTCACCAATGAGTTCGGGATCGTATGCGATGATGGCGAGGTTGTGCAGAGGATGGACATACTCGACCCGACCATTGATCTGCAATGATCCTGCGAACGTAATGCTGACATCACCCATCGCGACTGGAACCGTATTTCGATCCACCACGACCAGGCCTTTTTCGGTGTCCACAATGAGCCCTGTTCCGTAGTAATGACGATCCGAAACGCCGGCAATTGTGTACGGCAAGTCAAACGTTACCATCACCAGTGATGGCGCAATTGCGTTAACTCGCGGGTCACCATTTCGAGTGAACTGTGTCCTGCCCGATTCCGGCGATGACGGTTCAGGACCCGCCGCAAGATCCTCGCACGGCCATACGCCGGTACTGTCATCGCGCCGGCAATGTCGGGCGGGAAACCAGGCTCGATCCATCTCGACCGAACGAATGATGCTGTTCTTCGGATCGTCGATTGTATTGTAGCGAAAGGTCGTTCGATCGCCGTCAGCCAGGGTCGCCAGAATGACTTTCAGGTCTTCAATGCTGGCGACCGGTTTATTGTCAACGTGAGAAACCACTGCACCCCTTGGGATTGCCGATCGTGCAAACATATACCCGGGATTAGCGACGTAGACACCCTCAACTTCGCGGTTGTAGTGACGGGCCTGCTGATACGAGAGGTTGTGCACTATCGCATCCCCGAATTCGAGGAATTCATCGGGTGTCACCGCATGTAAGTCACCGATGACCACATCCTCGACAAACGTATTGCCACCACGCTCCACTTCTATCGATACAGATGTGCCCACATTGTTGTCCAGAATATCTGCCAGCGTCACAAACTCCGTGACAAGCTCACCATCGACGCGCACCAGGATATCGCCTGTCTCGAGTCTTTCGTAGGCGGGGGAGCCCGGCAGAACGTGAGATACAGTCAACATGCCCGTCTGATCAGGGTAATTGCGTCGTACGACAGCCTCGGTCTCGGCATTCAGGCCCAGGCGCTGCAACTCGTCGTAAGTCTTGCGCTCGAACACTGCCTGTAGTGTGCCACGCGTAACCGTCTCGCCGTTACGTATCAGGTTGAGTGCGCGTTCGATTCGATTCAACGGGAGAAAGAAGCTGCTGGCAGCATTACTGCTGCCGCCCGCATTCAGCGCAACCACTTCGCCGTCAATATTGATTACCGGGGAACCGGAAGAACCGCCAGAAGTGCCTGAGGCAGCCTGGAAATAAAAAGTATTGAAGTCGTTGTACTTACCGCGACCGTATTCGGGCGCTTTACGATCCAGCCGCGCAATCGTGCCCGCCAGAATTGACAGTTGCTCACCGGCATCATTGCCAATGACCCTGATTTCGCGGCCGATGTCGGCAGCGCCGGGAACCAATGGTAATTCGGCAGGCTCCATGTAAACGAGATCATCCGGATTGTAACTAAAGAACCCGAAGTCATGGACCGGATCCCTGTAGATGGGCGTCAGCCTGACTTCTTCATTGTTCAGAAAGATCGCTTCTGCGACAACCGGTCCCGGAGTGACAACGTGCCGGTTGGTCAAAATAAGACCCCGTTCAGCATCAACGACAAAGCCCGTAGCCTGGCTTGACGAATTCCACTCCGTGTCGAAGGCGCGGGTGCTGTCTACCCGAATTGACACCACTCCCGTGGAGATGCGTTCCAGCGTACCTGCCCATTCCGGCTCTTCGGCTGCGCTTTCCAGGCCGAACAGGAGAACGGCAAACAGGGGCAGGCAAGTAATCTTTCGCATTGAGTATTCCATCGCTTTGTTGCAGTGACGCAAAATTGCGTCTTCCGAATCTCCGACTAGCGTATCCCGCTGCGGTTCCCCGGCCGCCACACGGTTGTGGCGGAACGGGTAATTATGCCGCAAATGGTGCGGAATACGGTGTTACAGCACCCATTTCACGGCTAAAGCGCAATTTGCCTGCACCGACAATCGTGGATGTAGGGTATGTGCAAATTGATTATTAGTCGCGAAATGTCAGTTCGCGACATTCAATGCGCAAGCTTTCGATACGGTAGGCGAACTGGGCTTTAGCCGCGATAATCGAAGGCGCACCTGCTATGGGAGTCGCATCAGCTGCGATCCGCCTTCCAGGCCAGGTCGAGGTGGCGTGCAGCCTTCACGTCGTCGAGCCGGCGTACCGGCAGCGTATACGGCGCACCCTGCACTTTTTCCGCATCGGCCATCGCCTCTTCCTTGATTTCGACCAGCGCTTCAACAAATCGATCCACCGATTCCTTGGTTTCCGTTTCGGTTGGTTCAATCAACAGGCACTCGGGAACCAGCAGGGGAAAGTACGTAGTCGGCGCATGAAATCCCTTGTCGAGAAGCGCCTTCGCGAAATCCATCGCGGTCACATGCAACGTTTTAGCCTCATGCTTTAGCGTGACGATGAACTCATGGCTTGCGCGACGGTTTGGAAACGCGAGTTCGAAGCCCGATTTTTTCAAGCGTGCTGCGAGGTAGTTGGCATTCAAGGTCGCAAATTCCGAAATTCGCTTCATTCCGTCTTTGCCAACCATGCGCATATAGATATAGGCCCGCAAAAGGACGCCGGCATTCCCCATGAAACCGGAAAGACGCCCGATACTTTGCGGCAAGTCGTCCTCGTCCAGCCAGTCGTAAACTGACCGGCCGTCGATTTCCTTTTTCCCGACCACAGGAATTGGCAGAAACGGCCGCAGACGCTCGCCCACGCCAACCGCGCCGGAACCGGGTCCGCCACCGCCATGTGGAGTGGAGAATGTTTTGTGCAGATTCAGGTGTATGACATCGAATCCCATGTCACCCGGCCGGACCTTACCCAGAATGGCGTTCAGGTTAGCGCCGTCGTAGTAAAGCAACCCGCCGGCGTCATGCACAATATCCGCGATCTCGGTGATGTCGCGCTCAAAAACGCCGAGCGTCGATGGGTTAGTCAACATTATTCCGGCAGTCTTCGGCCCGACGACTGTCCGCAGCGCCTCCAGGTCGACATCACCCTCAGCGTCGGTAGGAATTTCACGAACCTTGCAACCGCACATCGTGGCGGTCGCAGGATTCGTACCATGGGCGGCATCCGGCACAATGATTTCATCGCGTTCTTCTGCCCCATTTGCACGGTGATAGGCGCGGATCATGGCAACGCCGGCTAGCTCGCCCTGGGCACCAGCCATTGGCGTCAGTGAAACCTCTTTCATCCCCGTGACGGACTTGAGCATGTCCTGCAGCTCATACATACAGGTAAGGAATCCTTGCCCATGACTCACGGGACCCAGTGGGTGACGACTCGCAAATCCCTGCAAGAGCGCCAGTGAATTACAGGCACGCGGGTTGTACTTCATGGTGCAGGAACCCAGCGGATAGAATTGCGTATCGATCGAGAAATTACGTTGCGACAGTCGCGTGAAATGGCGCACGACCTGCAGCTCGGAGACTTCCGGCAATGTCGGTCGGTCACGTCGCTGCATTTCTTCCGGAATGCTGCCGGTTGAATCGGTCAGCGGCGCCTGTGCAAAAGCACGACGCCCGGGCCTGGATCGCTCGAAAATAAGTTGTTCTGTCATCGTCCTTGGTTGCCTTAAAGTTCCAGCTCTAACGGATTAATTTCTATGCCAAGCGCTTTGTACGCAGCCACATAGTCAGGCTCGTCGCCGATATCAGCGATTTGCTCGCTATGTACCACCGTATTGTTTTCATCCAGTACGACAACCGCCCTGGAAAACATGCCCGCGAGCGGTCCTTCGACAATCTGTACGCCATAATTTTCTCCGAAACCGGCATGTCGTATTGCCGACAGGCCGACGACATTCTGCAGCGAATTTTCCTGATGGAAACGCGCATGCGCGAACGGCAGATCGTAGGAAACCATTAGCATCGCTACGTCATCATGATCTTCGGCGAGCTGATTGAACACGACGACCGACTTCGCACAAACAGGTGTGTCAATACTCGGGAAAATATTGAATATTTTCCGTTTACCCATGAAGTTAGCCAGCGACACGTCCTGCAATTCGGTGTTGACGAGGGAAACATCCGGCGCCCGGCTACCGATGGACGGCAGCTCACCATGAGTTCGGTACCGTGTTCCATTGAATATTATTTCCTGCATTAAGGTGGGTTCCGTCTAGGCTGAAGCAGTCATGATGTCTCGCAGTGCCGCCTGGTAGGCCGCGAGGTCATCATCATTTTTGGTCTCGGTTGCACAAACCAGCAGCGCATTACCAAGCTCCGGATAGTCCTTCGCCAGGTTGAAACCACCGAGAATATCTCTCGCCGCCAGCTTCTCGAGAACCGCAGCAACCGGTCGATCGAGACGTATGACTGCTTCGTGAAAATGCGGCATTTCGAAGGCTCGATCTACACCATCGATCGACGTCAGCAGGTCAACCAGTTTGCTCGTTTGCGCCTGCGAAGTCAGCGCAACCTCGCGCAATCCTTCGTAGCCGAGCAGAGACATATAAATGGTCGCCGCGGTTACCATCAGCCCCTGATTGGTACAAATATTCGAGGTGGCTTTGGTACGCCGAATGTGCTGCTCGCGCGCCTGCAGGGTAAGTGTGAAACCGGGATTTCCATCGAGATCCGTCGTACGGCCTACGATCCTCCCGGGCATCTGCCTGACAATCTTCTCCTTGCAGGTCATGATGCCGAAATACGGCCCACCGGAAGATAGAGGCACGCCCAGCGGCTGGCCTTCGCCGCCGGCAATATCGGCCCCTGCTTCTCCCCAGTGACCGGGTGGTCGCAACACGGTCAGGGATATCGGATTCGCAATGGCGATAACCAGCGCACCATTCGCGTGCGCCCAATCCGTAATTACATCTACCTGTTCGTAGGTTCCGAGGAATGAGGGCTGCTGGATTACAACGGCAACCGGTGCGTCGCCCTGATTTTCCAGGGCACTTACGTCGGTTGCGCCCGTTTCGATGTCCAGCGGCAGTCGCTCGAAGGTCAGGCCTTGCGAGCCTGCGATCGCCTGGGCAACTTGTTGATAAGTTTTGTTGACGCCTGCGGAGAGCAGCACGCGCCGGGACTTGGATTTGCGGTTGGCGCGAACGGCCATCAGTGCCGCCTCGGCGAGGCCCGATGCCCCGTCATATAGCGATGCATTGCTGACGTCCAGACCGGTCAGGCTGGACGCCATTGTCTGAAACTCGTAGATCGTTTGCAGAGTCCCCTGGCTGGCTTCCGCCTGGTACGGCGTATAGGCACTGTAGAATTCGCCCCGCGTCGCAATATCCCAGACTGCCGCAGGTATGTGATGCTCGTAGGCACCGGCGCCGATGAAACAGCTGGCGCCACGATCCTGCGCAGCCCTTCCACGCATCAACCGGCTGATCTCCATTTCATTGAGCGCGTCCGGAACGCCGTTGAGATCCTTGATCAGCAGGTCGCGCGGAATCTCATCGAACAGCTCATTGATGCTGTCGGCGCCGATTGCGGCGAGCATCTCACTGATTTCTTCTTCCGTGTGCGGAATAAAAGGCATGGTTTGGTGTACTTCCGTTGTAAACTATTCGTCCAGCGCGTCCAGAAATTCCTGGTACTCGTCCGGGTTCATTGTTTCTTCTTCATCGCCAGACGGTTGCATACGTACAATCCATCCGTCGCCGTATGCGTCAGCGTTTATTTTTTCCGGATCGTCGGTAAGACCCTCATTGACTGCGACCACCTCGCCTGCAATCGGTGCGTAAACATCCGACGCTGCTTTTACCGATTCGACCACCGCCATTTCGCCGCCGCTCTCCACTTCCTGACCGACCTCCGGCAATTCGACATAGACCAGATCACCCAGCGCACTTTGCGCGTGATCGGTGATGCCGATAGTGACGGTGCCATCTTCTTCCTGACGCAGCCATTCGTGCTCATTCGTGTATTTCAGATCACCCGGCAATTCACTCATCTGACGTCTCCCAATACCCAGTTTTGATTAAATCTCTATCCGAATTTTGCCGTTGCGAACAAACGGCATCTTTACGACGCGAACATCCAGCAATCGGCCACGAACGTCCACCTGCGCCCGATCGTAGGCACCGGCAGGCAACCTCGCCATCGCGATTGACCTTTGCAGTGTCGGCGAGAATCCACCGCTCGTTATTTCTCCGTCGGCATGACCTTCAACAACAACCCGCATGTGGTCACGCAGGACACCTTTGCCCTCGAGAACCAGGCCTGCAAATTGTCGTCGATCGGGGTTGGCGCGCATCTCGCTCAATGGTTGCCTGCCGTTAAACTGCCTGTCCTCGGGTTCCCAGGCAATCGTCCACGCCAGTCCGGCCTCCAGCGGCGAAATCGTTTCGTCCATATCTGAACCGTAGAGATTCATGCCAGCTTCGAGTCGCAGCGTATCCCGCGCTCCCAGCCCGCAAGGGCAGATACCTGCGGCGACACACTGGTCCCAAAAAGCAGCTGCATCCTCTTCAGGGAGCATGATTTCCCACCCGTCTTCGCCGGTATATCCGGTGCGGGCGATAAACATCGATCCGGCTTCCAGTCCAAAAAATGGCCGCAACGCCATAGCAGCTTCGCGCCATTCATCGGCAAGAACCCCAGCCGCTCGTTCACGTGCTTCGGGCCCCTGAACGGCGATCATCGCAAGGCCGGCGCGTTCATCGATATCGACATCAAATGCTTGTGCCTGTGCTTCGATCCACGCCAGGTCCTTGTCGCGGGTCGCGGCGTTAACAACGACGCGATACCGATCCGGTCCGAGGTAATAGGTGATCAGATCATCGACGACACCACCGACGTCATTAAGCATGCAGCTGTAGAGTGCCTTGCCTGCTTCTTTGAGCTTTTCCACATCATTGGCGAGTAGCGTCCGCAGAAAGGGTGAGGCATCTGCTCCGGTTACATCGACGACCGTCATGTGGGACACATCGAACGCGCCCGCAGCACTTCGAACGATATGATGCTCTTCAAGCTGCGAACCGTAATGCAGCGGCATATCCCAGCCGCCGAAGTCGACAACTTTTGCGCCGGCATCAACATGACTTTGGTAAAGCGGTGTTTTCTTCCCCATTGCAAACCCCGGGCTAGTCATTTCAGAAACAAAAAGAGGCGATCGGCTGAGCTATCTTAAAGCCCAGCCGATCGCCCCTCTGTCCTGAAACCTGGGAGATCACGAAACAGCCTGTGCTGGCGGCATACCCCTTCGGTGGGCCGTACGGCCTCTCTCCAGAGATAATCAGCGTTGACAGTCCGTGTGCCTGAGCGTTTCCGAGCGTGTTGCGCCTTCGGCGCCTCTTAAAAGAGGTCTCTTCTGCCAACCCTATCGATTACTGCGCGCCATGATAGCCAAGTAACCCGGCAGTTGCCAGCCGATGATTTGACGGCAACAATGAGTGTCAGTTGCGAGGAGAATTCTGATGAACAAACTTCAATCACTTGGCTCACTTTTCCTTATTTTCATCGGCTTACCGGCGATTGCAGGACCCACTGAAGACTTCGCAGCTTTGCTCGACGAGTCCTGGGAATGGCAGCTACGAGAGAATCCGGTATGGTCCTCGCGACTCGGCGATCGACGTTTCAACGATCAATGGAGCGATATGAGCCTTGCGGCGATCGAACGACGCGTCCAGGATCAGCGAGACTTCCTGCGTCGCCTGCGCACAATAGATTCATCACAGCTATCCGAATCCGACGCCCTCAACTACGACCTCTTTCGCCGCCAACTCGAAAATTCGGTCGACGGACACAGGTTCAAGAGTTACCTGATGCCAATGAGCCAGCGGGGTGGTGTGCAGTCTCTGGAATCCACCGCGGAAACGCTGCGCCTTGCCAATGTTCAGGACTACGAGGACTGGCTGGCGAGAATGACGCAAATCGAAAACGTCATCGAACAGACAACGGACCTGCTGGAAGAAGGCCGGCGAACAGGTTACATGCCGCCAAGAATACTGATGGAACGCATACCGAACCAGATTTCGTCGCAGCTGGTCGAAGATCCGGAAATGAGTCCGTTTTTCGCTGCGTTCGAGAGTATGCCGGACACAATCGGCGCGGCAGACAGGGAGAGAATTCAACAGCTGGCAAAAGACGTCATCGATGATTCGATCGTTCCTGCCTATCGGGAGTTCAGCAACTACTTCAATGAAACATATTTGCCAGCGAGCCGCGACAGCATCGGCGCGTCATCGTTACCTGATGGTGAGGCATTCTACGAATACAGAACGCGGTACTTTACGACAACCCCGATGACGCCAGACGAAATTCATCGGCTTGGGCTGAATGAAGTCAGGCGAATTCGCGACGAGATGCAGCTGGTTATCGATGAGCTGGAGTTTGCTGGCAGTTTCGCAGACTTCCTGACGTTCCTTCGCACCGACTCCCGCTTCTACTACGACACACCGGAAGAATTGTTCGAGGGTTATCTCGCGGTATCCAAACGCATCGATCCCGAGCTCGTCAAACTGTTCGGCAAAATACCGAGAATGCCTTATGGATTGCGACCGATACCAGACAACATTGCGCCGGACACGACGACGGCCTATTACAATCGGCCCGCTGCGGATGGCAGCCGGCCCGGATACTACTATGTAAATCTCTATCGGCCCGAAGTACGCCCGAAATACGAAATGGAGGTGCTGTCAATTCACGAGGCGGTTCCCGGCCATCACCTGCAAATTGCGCTACAAATGGAATTGGAGGAAATGCCCAACTTCA
>JBPCYD010000158.1:0-3764 GCA_051007895.1 Woeseiaceae bacterium | reverse complement strand
GTGTTGGTACGAGTCGATTTGCAAAGGATCGAGCGTCGAGGCGGTGTCGCATCTGCAAGGCTTTGGCGTCGACGGCCCACAATACCACCGGTGATATAACCAGCAAGCCAGGCAGTGACAACTGTATACTTAGCTTCATATGTGATCACACACCAAAGATTCTCGCCGCAACACGTTCAAGTTAGTTATCGGCATCGTAATAGTGATCTTTACTCTTCCGCTCGAAAGTGCCTACACGGCGATCGACGATGAAGTAGACCGCATAGTCAATGGCTCGTTCGAATTTTCGATTGATTTTGGACGTTGATTCCATGGCTCAAACAACATCCCCGCTTTGAGCCGAATAAAGCCGCGACGCCAGCGACGATGGCCAGGAAAATCTAACGGTTAAGCAGTTCGTCGCTATCAAGCGCAATTACTATCCTTTCGGCAATCGCGTCGATAAGTACGCCGACGTTTTGGGGCGTCCGAGTCAGATGTCTCAATCGCCCAGATCAATCTCTCTTTAGCCGCTGAAAAAAGCTCGGTCGTCAAGGTAGCCGTCATTGCCAGGTCAATACTTCCGGGTTCACTAGAATCTTCATAGTTGTAGTGAAAAAAACTGACCGGGTATCCGTCTATCGTCGATGCCGTTTTGCTGGTTGAGCCACTGTCCTTTATGACGTCAGTCACTTGTGTGAGAACGCGAGTCACCAGAGCGGCATCGTATCGGTTTTCCTTTCAAGAGACATTGGCCCCGCAATCCAAAGGGATTCGTACTTTACAACAGCGCGACGGCGTGATTTGCGGCAGATTGTTGCAAATAATCGGCAACCCGTTGCCGATCGGCATGTACAGAAGTATCCGGATGTCTTATCTTAATGTTTGCCCGGGATTCGGCGTTGAGGCCGTGCGACGTCAATTTCCGCGTCCGAAAAATATAACGATCACACAGGATAAGGAACGAATAATGAGCAAGTATTTGACTGTCAGTAAACTACGCCCGGCACTGGCGCTGAGTGTCGTTAGTCTCGCGGTTGGTTGCACGACCGGACCTGCAACGATTGATACCAGCCCTGGGGCAGACGTTACGTTTGACGGCCTGTATGAAGTTCGGAATTCTTCGGCCGACGTAGCCTGGGGCGTTCCAGGCCTTGACTTGTCCGGGTACACAAAGATCAAGCTCGAGGGTGCGGGAATTGAATACAGGCCCGGCGGCGAATCGGGTCGAACAACGGCGGCACGGTCCCGGGGTGGACCCTACATAGTTACGGAAGAGCAAAAAACCCGATTCCGAAACCTGGTGCAGGAAGTCTTCCGTGAAGAGCTTGCGAAAAGTCAGAGATTTTCGATCGTCGACGAAGTGGGTCCTGATGTGCTTTTGATTCGCGGCGCGATTCTGGACGTAGTTTCTTATGTTCCGCAAGACGCTATTGGTCGTGTTGATATCTATTTGAGCACTGTTGCCGAGGCAACCCTCGTTGTTGAGCTGCGAGATTCGATAACGAATGCCATTTTGGCGCGAGCCATAGATCGTCGCGCTGCCGAAAACACGGCTGGCTTCGCCGTTCAGTCTAATCGTGTGACCAATGCGGCGGAAGTTCGGCGGGTGGTACGGCGCTGGGCCCAGTCGTTACGTTCGGGCCTGGAAGGATTCGCGAACTGAGGGCTATTGGTCGAGATTTTGATCCAGGAACGCGCGAAATAACGCCGCCCAGTGCTGAGCGGCTGCTTCGACTGCCCCCCAGTCGGTGTTGTTATCTTCGTCGGACTTGAATCGTGGCGCCTTCGCGCTGTCGGCCGCCCGCGCCAGAACGCGGTCGTTGCCCGAGTCCTTGAGTTCCATCAAAAAAAGCAAACTACCCGGTTTCGCCGCGCTACGCAGTTCGCTGCGCATATTCGGTAGTTCGCTAATCGCCGCGTTCCTGAGATCGATTAATGACGCGCTGACTCGTAGCATGTCCGGCCCGGGTTCCTGGGTGTAGTCGTATCCATCGAGTTCCTGAATGAACGAGTCTCTGAATATCTGTCTTATGCGCGCCAGTTCATCTTCAGGTAGTCCGGCGCTCGTTGGGAAGAAGATACCCATTTCATCTATGAGCAATCGGTTGTAGGTCCCAAAATTCGCGTCATCCGAAACGTACGATGAATCTATATTCGAATTGTTGGTAGCGCGAAAAGTCTGTGTCTCGACCGTGCTGCAACCCGTTAGTAACAGGCCAGTAAAGGTTGCCGCGACACCCAGGAGTCGCGCGATGCGTTGGTTTTCTTGCATTTGAAACGTCCCTTACTCTACAGCGCCATACCGATGTGCGATTCGGCAGTGTACCGTATCGATAGTTCCCGAAAAACGAAAAAAGCACGTTCAGTCATCATCTTCGCATCGCGCCTTCCTGGCGATCGCAATCCTTGCCGGAGTATCTGGATCAATGGCAGTATGACGCGTAAATTGGAGCGAAATTCATTATGCCTAAACTTAATCTACTCATTCTTGTGCTTCTCCTGGTTTTCACCGGTGTGCCTGTGGCAAACGGGCAAAACGCCGATCCAGGGATGCAGTCGGATTCTGACGTGGCCAAAAGTCGTGCAATGATTCGTGAGGGGCAGGATGCCTACATTCGCGAAAACATCCGCCTGACCGAGGCGGAGGCCGAACAGTTTTGGCCGCTCTACAGAGAATATCGAAGTGATCTCCTGCCTGTCCAGGACAGGTACGTGACCCTGATGGCAGACTACATGCGACAATATCGCACTGGTGTTCTGACAAATGCATACGCCGAAGATATGCTTAACTCGTTTTTCGATATCAAGAACGATCTTTTGCGGACACGGAAAAAGTACATCAGAAAATTCAAAAGAATAATGCCAATGTTGAAAGTCGCACGTTTTTACCAAATGGAGAACAAGTTTTCGGCAGATGTCGACGCACAGCTGGCATTGCTGATACCGCTTGTGGAATCCTCTTGATCGCCGCAGCCGGGTTTTCGGTTTCGCGTCAATAGAAACGGTGACCCGATCCTGGTACTCGGATTAGAAATGCGGGTTGTCGTCGCTTCGCATAACCCGGTCAAAGTTGCCGCAGTCAGGCAAGCGTTTGCCGCGCACTTTGACACCGGGAAATTCGAGTTTGAATCCGTCAGTGTGGAATCTGGCGTTGGTGACCAGCCGCAAGATGATGCGGAAACTCGTCGTGGCGCCAGGAATCGAGTCAATGCTGCTGCGACTAGTTGCCCGGATGCCGATTTCTGTGTCGGACTGGAGGGCGGGATCGAAACGATCGACGACCACCTGATGGCATTCGCCTGGATGGCGATCCGTGCACGAACCGGACGAATCAGCGAAGCGCGAACGGTGACTCTGCCGCTTCCCGATGCGGTCCGGGACCTGGTTCGCGAAGGCATGGAGCTGGGTGACGCCAACGACCGCGTTTTCGCAACCAGCAATAGCAAACAACAGGGGGGCGCGTTTGGTTTGCTGACCAATGGCCGGTATACGCGCGAGGGTGTCTATGCGCAGGCACTGACGATCGCGCTGGTACCCTTTGTCCACGAGCTGTATTCGTAATTACCCGATATCTAAGCAGTTTTTCCTGTACATGCCGCTTGTAACGGCGCCTCTCACGACCGACAATAGCCAGTCGGGTCTTGCCTGTTGCGTTGCCGGCAGGCCGAGGGGAAAAATATGAATAAGATCAATACCATTCGTCATCCGGCGTTTACCGAGGATATTCCTGTCGTGGCCGAATCTGACGTCGTCGTCGTTGGCGGCGGCTCGGCCGGCATTTC
>JBPCYD010000157.1:0-12006 GCA_051007895.1 Woeseiaceae bacterium | reverse complement strand
AGCGGTTTGCCCTCATCGTCGTCAGCGATGGCGCTTATCGGCGCGGTGCTCGCCAGGGCCGTCATTCCGGCGCCTTTCAGGAAATTTCGGCGGTTAAGCCCCAAGTCGTTTGACATAGCGTGTCCCCCTCTGGATTCGACTGTCGCTCGTCGACGCGAGCTCCGAAAAGAATACCAGATTTACCCTGTCAGGAGCGCCATCCAGGGCCGCCGGACAGGACGGTGTATTCGTCTGGCGAGACGCGGCGGACGCTGTTATGCAGGCCGGAATGGGCTATCGTTAGGAGAAATACAGAGAAAGGGGAAGCCAATGATCAATCGCCGGGATTTGCTGGTAGGGAGTGCTGCTGCCGCCACACTGCCGTTTGTTTCACGAGCGTCGATGGCTCAGCAGGCATTCGACCCAACTTCACCACTGCCGCACAAGGACGCATTCTTTCCTTTCGAGGGTACTTATCTCAATAGCGCGAGCCAGCACCCGATGAGCCGCATAGCGAGGCAGGCATCAGATCACTACCTCGATTTCAAAAAGTTCTCCTCGCCGACGAGCTACCCGTTCGCCGAGATTCGGGATCGTGTGCGGGAGAACTACGCGAAACTCATTAATGCCACTGCCGACGAAATCTGTTTTGTGCAAAGTACCACTGTCGGCGAGAACCTGATATTGCAGGCCCTGAACATTCCCGGCACGCCCGGCAGAATCGTGACGGATGAGCTGCACTTCGTCGGCTCTTTGCCCACGTATTCCGAACTTGCAAAACAAGGCATGGACGTCGTGACGATTCGCGCGACTGAAGATGGTTCAATCGATCTCGAGCAATACGAGCAGGCGATCACGGCTGAAACAAGACTGGTCGCGGTTTCGCACGTTTCGATGCTCAATGGTTTTCAGCATGATCTGAAGTCGCTTTGCGAAATCGCCCATGCGCAGGGTGCACTGGTTTACGCAGACACTGTTCAGTCGGTTGGCAACACGCCGCTCGACGTACGCGATTGCGGCGTAGATTTCACATCGGCCGCCGGCTACAAATGGTTGATGGGCGACATGGGGCTTGGATTGATGTCGGTCCGTAAGGATCGCCTCGGTTCCTTACGACGTCCCTGGTACGGAAGTGGCCAGCTCGCTCGCCGGGAGCACTTCGGTTTTCCGAATCCGGGTGGCAGTGGCCCGGTCACTGAGTATGAGTACCTGGATTCAGCGCTTGGCTTTTTTGCTATGGGCACGCAGTCGAACATTGTCGCCGCCGAGCTGGATGTCTCACTCGACTATCTCTTGAAAGTCGGAGTGGACCGAATACAGGCCTACCGGCAGCCGCTCATTGACTTTTTGCAGGACGAATTGCCGCGACTGGGCTATCCCACGATTACGCCGCGCGGAACCGGTTCCGCAATTGTCTCATTCCGTCATGACGACGCCACGGCGCTGCGGGATCGCCTTCGACCGCAAAAAATTACGATTACGGTTTCGGAACACTACTTCAGGGTGGCGCTGTCGGTATTCAACGATTCGAATGACGTCGAGCGGCTGGTCAGGGCGCTGGCCTGAAATGTCTCGGCTTGTCCGAGTGAGTGGATCGGAATAAAAAAAGTTGGTTGAACCGGGCGAATGCCAGCTGACAGGCACCAATATATCCGGCAATTTCTGAGACGAGCAGCATTGTTAGTACCCCGGTTAACGGTTATTGATGTAGATGTCGACGAGACTACGGGCGACGCGTGAATCCTGACGGAATTCGGGATTTGTGATGGCGATTCGCCCGCCGTTTTGTCTGCCCGGTTAGCATTGCCGGATGAATATTGCGATCAATACGTCGTCGCATCTACGCTACGAAAGTCGGAGCAATTCGGGCTAATACCATGGCTGGATTGCTCATCCTAATGTGGCTGCCACTGATCCTCGCGATCGTGTACTTCATCGTCACGTTCAATCGACTGATCTCCCGCCGGAACGCGTGTACGAACGCACGTTCCAGCATCGATGTAAACCTGACCCGGCGTCATGAACTGATTCCCAACCTGGTTGAAGCGGTGCGGGGTTATGCCGCGCATGAACGAACTACGTTGGAGGAAGTAACCAGCGCACGCCAAGTTGCCATCGCGCAGCTGGGTGGAGATGGCAGTGCGGCGGCGGAGCTGCGAGTCGGACAGTCGCTTGCACAGCTGGCGTTGCGTGTTGAAGACTATCCTGAGCTGAAAGCGGACGCCATCTTCAGCCAGCTTATGAGAAACCTGACGGAAGCCGAGGAACAGATTTCGGCTTCGCGTCGCGCGTTTAACGGTCAGGTATTACGTCTGAATAACCTGGTGCAACAGTTTCCAACGCTGATCGTCGCCAACATTATGGGCTTCAAGACGCTGGCGTCATTCTCAGCTGCCTCGACAGCGCACGCGCCGCCAGCCGTTGCTCTGGACCAGGTGCCGCAGCATGACGGCTAGCGTCTCAGCTTCGGCTGCCGGCCAGCGAGAATCGACGGCAGGTGCCACCAGGGAATCTATGCGTGACGTTTTCGTGACGCTGGAGGCGCAGCGCAAAGCCGCTCTTAAAGCGTTCTGGCTGACGACATTAATCTGTCTATGTCTTATTCCCGTGGCAATACTGCCTCTCGCAGGCGGCGTGTTCGTCATGGCCGAGCACTCATCCGATGCCTTTATGGCGGCGCTGCGAGATGCAGGTCGCCATTTTATTGAGCCCTACGCAGAACCGGTATTTTATGGCGCAGCAATATGGCTGGGTGTGAGCTTGTTCTTCCTGGGACGCTACTTTGTGCGACACGCCAGGCAGCCGACATGGGACTACATTCGTAACTTCAAACAGAAGGTTCTGAATCACCTGTGCGATGTTCACTTTCCCGGCCTGTCCTACGATCCGCAGGGCTATGTCGGTTACGACGAATTCGATGCAACGAAGCTGTTTGCCTACACCAGTGACGAATACAGGAGTGGCGATTTCTTTGGCGGGCGTACCGGGAAGACAGACATTCACTTTGCCGAAGTAACCGCAAAGCGAGAGCGAAAACGTTTCAGAGACGGCAGCTTTGAAACCTACTACGACGAGTTCTTTCGTGGCCTGGTGTTCGTAGCGGACTTCCATAAACACTTTCACAGCACCACCCGGCTTGTGCCACGAGACGAAAAGCTCGCGAGAGTGAGAGGGCAGCGATCTGTGACGATGGAGGACCCCGAATTTGAAGAAATCTTCGCGACTGTCAGCACAGACCAGGTCGATGTCCGTTACGTGCTGAGTACAGGGATGGTGCGTCGATTCGTGGAGCTGAACAATCGATTTCCCGGCATGCGAGCGCTGTTTCGTGACGAAAAGCTTGTGCTTGCACTGCCTGTCAGGCGCGAACTGTTCGAGCCGTCTCTCTACAGGCGCGCCAGTTCGACTGCGCAGATCAATGAGTTTGTCCGCGACATCAAAAGCCTCCTGCAAGTTGTCGATGAGCTCAATCTGAACACGCGCATCTGGACCAAGACATGACCGGTATGACCGATACAACCGCAGCGTCACCGAATTTATTCGTGTCACGCCCGGAGAGTGCGAAGTCGCAGGGGCGCTGGCTTACGGTGTTGGCAAATCTGCAGAACATGATTCTGCTCGTATGGGTCGCCAATCTCTGCCTCCTGCCACAGAATTTGAATAGCCTGGTTGCCCTGTTTTGGCTGGCCGCACTATGGGTGTTGATGTTGGTGGTTGGCGTCTGGCATATCGTTAAAGTTCCTGTCCGGCGACGCTTGGCAGCATGGCTTATCGCTGCGTTTCCGGCAGCGTTCACGCTCGTAACGTTTTTGAATACGACTGTCGGTTTACCGCTGGCTACATCGCATGCAGCCCAATGGCTTTTTCCCGCTGCCCTTGCAGTGTTTCCTTTGTACTGGTTGGCACGCTGGCTGTTGCGGACCACCAGCCCGGAGCAGAAAAGCCCCGTTCGAATGCGCCTTACGACGATAATTCTACTTGCGATCGCCATCATGCTAATGCTGCAGTCGATATTCCTGGTGTGGGTGCCTTTTACCGGCGACGATTTTCAGGCATTCAAAGCGCTGTTTGGCAGCGACTGGTACGTAAACCTGTTGCAGATAACCTTAGGAACGGCGGGGCTCATCGCAATTGGCGCCGTGCCATACGTCATCCTTGGATTCGTTCGCGGCACCGGTCATCGCGGCGCGATGATTGGAATTTTTCTTTGTCTCGGGATCAGCATTACCTGCACGCTGGGTCTTCTTGCCTTCTTCGCAATGCTGTCATACGGGTAGATCCGTTGTTCAACCGATAGTCAGCAGTAGTCCCGCAGGTACAAGCGTGGGGATCTTTAACCCACTATGTTCATTCCAAAGTGCTGACGGCAGCACTCCATGTTGCACCGCGCGTCGGTTGCTCCGATTGCGGCTCGTGGCGCTCCAGCATCTGTCGTCGTACAACGCCGCCGTACACGTTGCCGAGTCCGTCGACCCCGATTCCTTCAGCGCCACTGTGCGCAAAGTCGCGAGACTCAATGTCCTCCAGGAAGTAGTGGACCTGCCCGGTCTTCGCACTACCAATGCGGATGCCTTTTTTCCATCCGGGGTTTTCGGGGCCCCATGATTCGGAGTCGGCAACGTAAATCGTATCGGTGTGATCGATATAGATGCCGCTCGGTCTGCCGAACTGGGTCCACTGGTCGATGTAGTTGCCGTCCTGGTCCCAGATGATGACGCGATTGTTGTCTCGGTCGGCAATGAACAGGCGACCTTCGGTATCGAGTGCGATTGCATGCGGTGCGCTCAATTGCAGGTGTCCCTGGCCCGTCATTCCATACCGCGCGATCAGAGTGCCGTCCGGCGCAAGTTTGCTGAGCCGGGAGTGCGGGCCGTTCTTGATATGACCTTCGGTTACGAAAAGCGTGCCGTCGCGCGCGACCACAACATCGGTCGGCTCGCGAAACATGTCCGGCTCGTCACCGGCTATCCCTGAGCGGCCAAGCGTCATCAGGAGCTCACCTTCCGGGCTGAACTTGCGCACAAGATGTCCGCCGGGTGCGTCACCTCGCCCGGTATCGGTCGTCCACAGGTTGCCCTCGAAATCGACGTGAAAACCGTGGGGAAACGCCATCAATCCTTCGCCAAACGTGCCGAGCCGTTTGCCGGTTCGCGGGTCGAGTTTGACCAGGGGTGGTTCAGGCCTGTCGACGCAGGTATTGGCGTGACATCGGTGCAGGACATATAGAAAACCGTCGGGGCCGCCCTCAGCGCCGATAACCGCAGCCCACTCGCCATTGTTGCCGGGAGGCGCCTCTCCCCAGGGTTCCAGCCGGGTGTAGGGGTTGGGACGGTCATTGCTGTGCGCGATAGGGCCATAAACAGCGACGAGCTTCTGCAGTGCATCCTCTAGCGGGCTGGTCGTGCCCTCATTGGTGATCGGCCGTTCGATGTTGGGATTCTGGCGAACGGGCGTCGGTTCCTGTCGCTGTGCGAGCACCATCCCGGCATCGAAAATCAGAACACTGACTACCAAAAACCTGAACATGTGCATCCCCCGTCGTTATCGGACAGCAGAGTTTAACGCGTTCTTCGGAAAGTGGCGTCTAACAGGATTGTCCGGTCGTTTGTCACACTGCAGGAGGTCGCTGCAAGCCGAGTCGATCTCGCGACATTTTGCAATGCACAATGCGTGCGGATACGGTTCGACGAATCATTCCGAAATTGTTTTACTGACATCCAAACGATCTCGACACCAATAAAGGACCGCAAGATGCAGACATTCGCGAAGTCACTGCTGGCCATATTCATGTCGGCGGTATTCATAACCGTCACGTCGTCGATTTGCACTGCACAAGACAGTATCCTTGATCGTCGAGAAGCAATGATTGCGGCCGAGTCGGTTGACGCGTGGCGAGCTGACGCTGCACGACTGCTGGTCGAGATCGGTGGAATCGAATCGCCCTCAGGCGCAGAGCATGCAAGGGCTGCCCGCGTTGCAGAGGAGATGCGGCGCATCGGTCTGACAGACGTGCGCACTACCGATTCGCCGAATGCTATCGGCCGCATCCGCGGACGATCCGGAGAAGCGGTTGTTTTTGTTTCGACGCTCGACGATTTACTGACCGTCGCCCAGCATCAGCGCGAGAGCGGCGGGCCGCCCGTGATTGACGACGACCGGGTTGTCGGACCGGGGACGAATACGTCGTCGACGACTGTCGCGATACTGATGGCAGCGCGGGCATTGATCGCCACTGGCATCGAACCAAAACATGATCTGATCTTCGCTGGCGTCGCGCAGGAGGAAACCGGGCTGAATGGCATGCGTGATCTTTACTCTGAGTACAAAGACAGCGCGCTTGCGTTCGTTGATGTGCTGGGCGACGGTCGCAGCATCTCCTATGGTGCGCTCGGCATTCACTGGTGGAAAGTCATCGCCTCCGGGCCACCAGGCCATACGCTTGGGGGCGGGCTGCCCAACGTCAATCGCGGCATCGCGCGTGCAGTTGACCGCATACTCGGGCTGCCGCAGCCCGAGAAGCATGCCGATCGAGTGACCCGCATCAACGTTGCGATGTTGCAAAGCGGCGCTGTCTTTAATCACAAGCCCGCGGAAGGTTGGTTCTCCCTCGACGTGCGTTCACTTGATGCGGAAATCATTGCGGAGATCGAAGACGCCGTACGCTCGATCCTCGGCCAGGTAACGGAAGAGACCGGCGTGTCTTTTCGACTGGAGCCCGAGAACCTGGTGCCGGGCGGACAGATTCCCGGCGCACGCGGCAGCGATCTCGTCCGCTGGTCCGAACAAGTCTCCAGGCGCTTGGGTTTGTCACCGACGTTTTCCAACTCGGGCTCGGCCAATCTCAATGTGGCCATCGGAGCCGGCACGCCCGCCATCGGACTCGGAGGCGGGCGTGATGGGCGCGGCGGACGGCGCGGCTATCCGGATGAGTGGGCTGATATTGATGCCATGATGCGGGCAGCGAAGCATGTTGCATTGCTGGCGATCGCGCTCGGGTCTGGCGAGCCGGCCTTGTAGGCAAAAGTGCGCCTCGCAATAGTTTGAATAAACGTTAGATCACCTGTTTCGCTTTCCCGCAGGCTGAACAACAACGTATCCTGATCCCAGCAATGAGGAAAACACCGGAGATAACCATGCGTAAATCCTGTTTCAACCTGCTCGTTACGGCTTTCATTCTCGGCGGCTGTTCGCAGGAACCGGTGGAACAGGCGAATGAGCCTGCAATGAAAACCGACGTCGATGCGACGGTTTATACCAACGGTATGGTTTCGTCAGCCCATCCTGTCGCCACCGAGGCTGGCCTGGAAATTCTTGCCGCCGGTGGCAATGCCTTCGATGCTGCGGTCGCAATCGCGTCCACACTCAATGTTGTCGAGCCAATGATGTCAGGTATGGGAGGTTACGGCACGATCATGGTGTACTCGGCAGAAGCCGGTGAGCCGTACTACCTCGACGCCAGTGGCAAGATTCCTGCCGGCGTCGATCCCGATGTCTACCGGGCGCCTACACCCAATTACATGGAGAACAGGGTCGGGCCAAAGGCCGTATCCACGCCGGGCGCGTCGCGTGCCTGGCAGGCCATGCACGAACGTTTCGGCAAGAGAGAGTGGGCGACGCTGCTGCGGCCGGCAATAAACGCGGCAGAGAATGGCTACATCCTGGATGAGCGTATCGCTCGCTACATTGCGGCAGCATTCGACGAGTTCGGTGACTACCCCAGGAGCATATTCGGAATCGATGGTGAACCGCTCGGAGAGGGCGATCGGCTTGTTCAGTCTGACCTCGCAGAAACGCTGCGCACCCTTGGCCGCGACGGAACCGACGCAATCTACGGCGGCGATATTGGTGCGGCGATCGATTCCGCCATGGACAACTCCGGCGGCTTTCTCTCGATGGCTGACCTCGAGCGTCACAATGCCGATTGGTGGACACCTGTACACCTCGAATTCCGCGGCCACGATATCTACACACCGTCCGCGCCCGCGGGCGCGTTTCCCATGCTGGAGCGACTTGGCATGATGGACCTCGCTGGCAGTCGCGACCTGGGCCACAACTCGCTGGAATACCTGCACACATTTGCCGAATTGACCAAAGCGGCCTATTGGGACCGACTGGCATTCTCCAGCGACCCGGACATTGCACAACCTCCGTATGAGCGGCTGTTCTCGCCCGACTACTGGCAGACCCGGGTCGATGCCGTAAACCCAAACGTTGCGAAGGACTTTGACTACAGCGGCATTGTGTCAGCGAACAACGAAAACACAACGCACTTCGTAGTCGCGGATCGTGACGGCAATATCGTATCCGCCACCGTCACGCTGGGTGGCCTGTTCGGCAGCAAAATCATGCCCGCGGGCACCGGGTTCTTCCTTAACAACTCACTTCGATACTGTACGTTTGAACCGGCCGGCAATCCAATGGATGCGCACCCTGGCCGTCGCAAGCTATCGAGCGACTCGCCATCGATCATTCTGAAAGACGGACGGCCTGTCTACGCGCTCGGCACACCGGGCGGGCACACGATCACGCAGGCGGTTGCCCAGATGATCATGAACCTGCTCGATCATGACATGACGATCGACGACGCTATTGCGTCGCCACGAATCGCATTTGTAGAGCCCAATACGCTCGCCGTCGAGGAGACCATAGCGGAGGCGACCAGGCAATCGCTTGCAGACATGGGGCATAAAGTACAGGTTCGCTACATCGGCAACGCCAATGGGCTGGCAATCGAGCATCTCCCGGACGGCACCGTAAGTTTCAGCGGCGCCTCTGATCCCCGCGGGGCCGGTCTCGCGAAAGGGCTCTAACGTCGGAACAGGCGTTCGACTTCTTCAGGCTAGATCAGGGCCCGCGGTCAGCGTGGTTTTTGTCTGGTGTTCTGCGCCAGTTGCGATAAAATTGCGTTGGGCATCGTTTGGGGTGACTAATCACGCCAAACGATAATGAAGCGCTTGGGATCGATCATCAATATAAGGCAGGGCACGCATGCTTTCGCAGCGATGTTTCGTGCGCCGATGTTTCCTGTCGGTCGCCAGCCGCTTCCCGTGGGTTTTCGCGATTTGAGCCTTAAGCGCGCGACTGCGTGAGGAACAGACTAATGAATAGAGTTACGGTACTTTCTGGCAGCGCCGTACTGGCCCTGGTTCTTTCCGGCTGCGGTGGTGGCGGTGGTGGGGGAGGCATACCAAGTGCGGCCGCCGTTGCTGATCCACCCCTTCCCAGCGAACCTGCGACCGGGACAATCAATTCTGGAAGCGTACTAACCGTGGCAGGGCGCTCCGTAAACGCCGCGCTCCAGTCAGGCAGTTTCGGTGACATCGCAGATTTCGTCGGATTGACCGCGGTCGCCTCGAGCGGACCGTCCAGCATTGGATCGGGCGCGATTGCAAAACCCGGCGGATCGAACGGCTGGTCACAGGTCCCCTTCGGACCTGAAACCACGCGCTGTGAGGTCGACGGTTCCGTTACCGTTTCCGGCGATATTGCCAATCCCCTGACCGTTACCGAGGGTGACTTCCTCGACTACGATTGGGACAGCTGCAACGACGGTCTGGACCAGGTCGTTGATGGTTTCATCGGCATGACTTTTACCGAGTTCGAAGGCAACCTGCTGTCCGGCAGCATACTGTTGGGCATTGCGCTGGATCTGGAAGACTTTCAGGTCACCAAAGCGGCAGATTTCAACCGGACTGATGGCGGGATGTCGCTTACGATCGACTCGCGCACTAAACCCAACACGATCGTAGTCACGCGTGGCAGTTCCCTGATTGTCAGCAACGAGGCAGGCACCGAAACGCTGACCAACTTTTCCAGCTCGGTAACAGAAAATACGAGTGCGGCACCAAGCAGTTTCACAACTGATGCCGCGGGCACGATTTCCAGCAACTTGTTCGGCGGTGCCGTCAATTACGAAATGGCGGCAGCGTTTCAGTCAACCGGCGACGACTATCCCTATGCCGGGGAAATGGTTGTTACCGGCACGAGCAACGCCAGAATCAGGATCATTGCCCTTAGCGCGGCGAGCGTGAGGATTCAGGCAGACTACGACGGAGACGGCGCGCCTGATGCGACCATCGATACGACCTGGAACGCGCTGATCGACGGCTAGCGATTTTTTATCCAGAACTGCTCTATCGCAAACTTAGACTTACATGACGGATTCGCGTCAGTTATTCGATCGGCTGTCGATCGAATCCAGGTCGCTTATCTGCGTGCAAGAATCCAGTATACGGGCCATGAGACGGCCACCATTACCACTGCGTAAATTGCAGTTTCCCTCTCAACATAGGCCTGGAACAACGTAACAATTGTCCAGGCTACCAGGCACAAAATCGTGCTGTAAGGATGACCCCATGCCCGATACGGGCGCTCGGCATCAGGTTCTCGCTTGCGCAGAATGAAAATACCGGCAATCAAGGCAAGGTATAGCGGTACAAAGAAAAATACGGAAAGCAACAACAAAAACTCGAAACCGCCGATCAGAATGAGACCGACAGACACCAGCCAGGTAATCAGGATTGCCAGGACGGGGTTGCCACCTTTGCCCACGTCTTTTGCTCGCCGTGCCAGGAATCCATCGACTGCAAGCGCCTGTAGAATGCGCGGCCCGCTCATGTATTCGAGGTTCTGGTGGCTTAGGAGGATCAGGATCGCGGCAGCAACGACTACCGTGCCGGCTGCCGGGTGGACAGCGAGTTCGAGAGCACGCGCCAGTGCCAGGTCGCTCCCAACAAGCGATGCCAGTCCAACGCTTTTCACCAGGGCCACATTCAGCAGCATGTACAAGACAATGACGATCACCATGCCCTTGATGCAGGATCGGGCAACGGCGCCGGCGCCGCCCCGAATTTCGCCGCTGAAATATGACGCGTACAGCCAGCCATCGTAAGTAAAAATTATGGTCGCGATCACCAGGCTCCACTCGTTGAGAGAGTTCTCTAAAGGTAGCGAACGAGTGACGTCAATTTCGGGAGCGTTCACAAAGAGCAGTAGCAGAGCGAGCCCGAATATGACCAGTCCGATCAATGCGGTTGCGATTTCCTGGATCAGTGCGCCCAGCCCGATGCCGCGCAACTGTATAGCGGCGAAGATCGTAGTGACGCTAATCGCCAGTGCTGTACTCCACGCAGAAACGCCGGGCACCAGGATAGCGGCGAACTCAATGATGACCACTGCTTTAAGCGCAAGATCTGCGGCGTACGTCAGCCAGTCGGCCCAGCCGATGACGAAGCCGGCGTAAGGGCCATAGGCACGTCTGATTAGTGCGTAGAAGCCGCCAGAGCGGGGTGTCATGCCGACCAGCTCGGCAGAAACAACCGTGCTCAGCAGAACAAAGAGGCCGGCAACCAGCCACAATGCCAGGTATAAAGACGGATCACGCACAACTTCGGCAATCTCGCCCGGGCCACGCAGGATGCCGAGGCCAATGACCCCGCCTACAGTAACAGCGATTACGAATCTTTTCGGTAAGGCAGGTTCCGGATCGCTGGTGGTCACACTAGTCCACTAAAAGCCCGCTACACCGCTCGGATAGGCCGTCGCATCGCCTTCCGAGTGGCCGTGTTTTTCGACGTGCTGTATCGCGTCTTCCATGATCTGCAACCCTTCTCGTAGTACCGCTTCATCCATGTTCAGCGCAGGATAGAGTCGAATCGTATCCTCGCGATCCGATATCGCCCATACGCCGTTTTCGAGCATCTTTCCGCGCACGGCACGCGAGGTCCACCAATCCTTTTCATCCGACCCCGCGAATTCGGGTTTGCCAAAACTTACACCGAGCAGTAAGCCGTTGCCGCGCGCCTGACGCACAATGCTGTACTTTTCCCATTCGCGCATGATGCCGGCTGCGATATTGCCCAGGCGTTTTGCGTGCGCAACGATGTGGTCGCGTTCGAAGATTTCGAGTGTCCTGATCGCCGCCGCGCATCCGGCGGGTGTTCCGGCAAACGTCGAGCCCGATTGGAAATCGGTGTTGTCACCCATGATTTCGTCGCGCGCGGAGATACCACATAGGGGCGCAATGCC
>JBPCYD010000156.1:0-2852 GCA_051007895.1 Woeseiaceae bacterium | reverse complement strand
GTGCGAATGGCGTGCCGGCAAGCATAAGCCACGGCCGATTGAATTGCCGCTCTTCTGTCACGCCAATCGATTCTCCGGTTGAAAACGGAACATAGACGACGGTCAGCAGCACCGCGGTATCGAGGCTTGGGCCGCGAAGATTGTAATTCACCGCGACGGCCGGCCATTCGAGCTTGTTACTTTCAATTTCGGCGGCGATGATTTCGTTGACCTCATCGCTTTCTTTTCCTTGGGCAGCGAGTTCGTACCAGCGCTGCGTGTAGGCGTCGTGGGATTTCGGATAACACCATGCTGCGAAACCGGACGTCTCAGGATCGTCTGGCTGACAGGTTAGCCCGTTGTTTCCTTCGCGTAATACCACTCTGTTGCCTTCGTCAAAATAGGCGACGGTGGTGCCTTCGCGCAGATGTTCCGGAAGCGCCAGGAGGGACTCTTCAACGAGCGTGTCGGTTGGACCATCCTGAGCGCTGGCCGCGGCAGCGGCAAATAGTGCAAACAAGAAGAGTGACTGCAGCAGCGACATGGCTGTCTCCGGTGGTTGGACTGTAGGCTAAAATCCGTAGATACAATATTACAGACACTCAATGCTCGCAATTGGTGACACGGCACCTGGTTTGGGCACTTTTTTTGGCAGGGGTTTTCTGCATATATCGGAGAGCCGATAGCGCGTCGCTCCGGAAGGAGCCGGACGTAGTGAAGTATTGGTTCAGTGGCCGTTAGTTCTGTCTAGGCGAACCGAACCAGGGTCTCCCGCTTTACTTACCGCAATGTGGGCACTGTCCTCTCAGCATCTTTACGATGTAGTGCAGCCACAAAACCATCAATGCAACATTGCCGATGAAAAGCGAAGTCCAAATAAAAGAAGCATCCACGATGTACTCCAATAAACTTGCGCACCCTATATATCGTCAAGATCCTGACAGGATTCAGTGATGGGCTTCCCAAAAAGCGCGAATTACTGCTCTTTTTACCAGAAAAGCACAGATTGCGTCACATCAGCCGCGGGCTCAATTTTAATACGGATAAATAGGGCTCTGGCCAATTTGGTGACGCCGGAAGAGATACCACGGGTATAGGCGCTAAATGAAACCTCGGGAGATGTAGTCATTGAGCCCTTGCTCGGTCAGGTCGGATAGCTCTGCAAACAATTTCTCGTCTACGACTTTGAAGTTGAAACAGGACTTGCCCTGCATTCGCTTTCGCAGTTCCGGAGAAATATCCTCGAGCAGGTCCGGATTAACGTAGACGGGCATGAGGTGGTAACTCACGTAATTTTTCCTGATCTGGACACCACCAAACCATAGCGGCTTCTTGTTTTGCCGAAGGTAAAACGTATCCACGTAGTAGTCGCCCGGTTCGTCACGCTTGATGTCCAGCGAACTGGCCTGCGCAGCCATGATGGATCGAAGGGCGTCAAAAACAGATTGCATTCGCGATCTCCCGCAATTACCAGTGACATTACACAAAAAACATTGGACTGCAACGAATTCGAGGAATAGGCTGGAACCGGTTGTTCAATTGTCAATCGTGGCGTCAATTTCGATGCCGAATGGGGAGACTAACGTGCCTAGAATAATAATTACCGCTGACGTTGAAGACTCAGCGAATTGGGAAAAGGGATTTCGAACACACGGATCACTTTTCAAAGACTATACGGCCACGGCTATTCATTTCACTACGACAGCTGATAACGAAGCGGCCATTCTTTGGGAGGTCGCTGATGTTGGTAAATTTATGGAGCATCTGGATGCGCCAGAGACTGCTGAAGCCATGGCTGTCGACGGCGTGAAGCGCGAGTCGGTAAAAGTCTACGTGCTGGACAAAGAGTTCGATCTCTAGTTAGCACAGCTAGCCAGAACTAAAGGGGACATTCTGCTTTTATCGTCAAACGATAAAAGCAGAATGTCCCCAATAAATGCCCTAAAAAGAGCGGCGCAGGGGACAGGTTTGTGTGGCTGATTGCATCGTGAAATGAGAGTCAATCAAACGTGTATATAGCAATAGTAAGAATGGAAACACCGGGAGTCGATCACGATACGGCGGTGAAAGTGAGCCTCGGATCGACTGAAACATTTACCGCGTTGAAAGATCGGGGCCTGCTACTGAAGTACTACCTGAGTCGCGAGACCGGTGGTGCAGGCGGCGTCTATGTCTGGAAATCAAAAGAAGACGCAGATGCGTGGTATACGCCGGAGTGGTATACCCGCCTTGAGGAAACATACGGTGCGCGGCCGACCGTTCTGTTCTACGACTCCTTTGTGCAGGTTGACAATGCGCGAAACCAGGTCGTTGTAGACGGGGCGCCGCAATAGCCAGAATTAAATGGGGACATTCCGCTTATATCGAGAATTTAATGGGGACATTCCACTTTTATCGTTTGACGATAAGAGCGGAATGTCCCCAATAAAACGCATTTGACGATAAAAGCGGAATGTCCCCAATACATCGCCGGGAGCGCAACAATGTGGAAAATGAACGCAATCCTGTTCATTCTGATGATGCCCATATCTCTCGGCCTGGCTGCTGCGGAACCGGATCTTCTTACTTCTGCGGACCTGGCGAATTTCGAGAATCCTCCCGCTGCTGCGCGCATCCACTACGGCGATGGTGCATTACAGTTCGGCGATTTGCGGCTTCCGGCAGGTAGCGGCCCGCACCCTGTTGCTGTCTTTATCCATGGCGGTTGTTGGTTGTCTGCTTTCGACATCGCACACAGCAGTAAGCTGACTGCAGCAATGGCGCGCTATGGAATTGCTACGTGGTCGCTGGAATACCGGCGCGTAGGGGACGAGGGCGGCGGTTGGCCCGGTACGTTTCAGGACGTTGCAAGCGGCGCCGATCACCTCGCGTCG
>JBPCYD010000155.1:0-19649 GCA_051007895.1 Woeseiaceae bacterium | reverse complement strand
ATGCGCCGTGCGACTCCTGGAGCAGCCTGTCGACAGCAAAGTTGCGGTTGTATTCGGCCCGGAAAAATCAGGGCTCAAGAATGAAGATCTGGATCGATGCAATGCGTTGCTGACCATTCCAACCGACCCGTCTTTTAGTTCCCTCAACATCGCTATGGCTGTACAGGTCATTTGCTATGAGTTGCGCCTTGCCGCAGCAGATTCGCCAGCGCCTGCGGAACCTGAAGCGCCGCCGGCGACCAGCGAGGAACTGGAACACTTTTATGTTCATCTTGAAGACGTTTTGACCCGGACCGGATTTCTTAACCCGGAACATCCGCGACACCTGATGCGTCGGCTACGTCGCCTGTTTACCAAAGCGGAACCGGACAAGAATGAAATTAATATCCTGCGCGGGATTCTAACGGCAGTAGAACCTGCGGCACAGAAACGGCCGTGACGATGCAAAACGGCGCCATCTATCTGGATTACGCGGCAACGACGCCACTTGCGCCCGAAGTCGCTTCTGCAATGCAGGACTGGCTCGCGTCGGGGCGTCCTTACGCCAACCCGGCTTCAATCCATATGGCGGGTCGCGAGTCGGCGGCAGCAGTTGCAGTCGCCCGCGACCAGGTTGCCCGACTGCTGAACACAACGCCTGATTGTCTGATTTTTACGTCAGGTGCTACGGAGTCTGACAACCTGGCAATTCAGGGCGTGGCACGTGCTCACGCGCATCGCGGCAAGCACCTGATTACCATGCTCACCGAACACAAGGCGGTGGTCGACACTTTCAAAGCACTCGAGAGAGACGGTTTCCAGGTGTCATGGCTGCGACCAACCGTCGATGGGCTTCTGCATATTGACGCAATCGCAAACGCCATTCGCCCCGAGACGCAGCTTGTATCGGTAATGCACATCAACAATGAAACCGGTGTAATTCAAGACATTCGCGAAATTGGTGAGCTGTGTCGATCGCGAGGTGTGTTGTTTCACACCGATGCTGCCCAGTCTGTCGGTAAGTTGGTGATCGACCTGGAGGAAGTGCCGGTTGATCTCTTGTCGTTTACGGCGCACAAGTTTTACGGTCCGCAGGGTGTCGGCGGCCTGTACATTGCTGATCGACCCCAGAGCAGAATTTCGCCGTTGTTGTTCGGCGGCGGCCAGGAACGTCGCCTACGACCCGGAACCGTCCCGGTCCATCTCGTCGCCGGCATGGGGGTCGCGGCGCAAGTCGCAAGGGAGCAAATGCAGGACGACCACGAGCGAATGAAATCGCTCAATTCCAGGCTTTGGCATGGCTTGCATGATATTGCAGGCGTGACGCGCAATGGCAGCCCACAGCATTGCTACCCCGGAATACTCAACGTCAGCGCGACGGGCGTGGAAGGCGAGAGCCTGATGTTGGGCATGGAGCCCGTTTGCGCCGCAAGCGGATCCGCCTGTAATTCGTTAAGCGGTGAGTCGTCATACGTGCTGCGCGGAATGGGTCGCAGCGACCTGCTGACACAGAGTGCAGTTCGCTTCAGTTTCGGGCGTGCGACGACCGAACACGACATAGATGTTGCCATCCGCCGCTATCGTGATTCTGTAGATCACCTGCGTTCACTTGCGCCGCCCGATGCAGTCGCTTCCTGACCATGCTAATGGAGCCCTACAACGAGCTCGTGCGCGCCTGTTTTGCGAACCCGGACCACGCTGGAGGACTGCAAGGCAGGTATGATGCTACCGGCACGGCAGAGGTCGCCGAGTCCGACAGCGGCGCGCGGCTGTTATTGGCGGTGGGCATCAGGCAAAAGATCATCGCGGAAATGCGGTTCCTGGCCTGGGGCTGTCCCCATTTAATTGCGGCGGCCGAAACCGTGTGTGCCGACAAGGAAAACCAGGCCGTCGCCACCTTGGCGGCATTTGACAAGAACGAACTGGTGCGACAATTGTCTGTACCTGGTGAAAAGTTCGGTAGGATACTGTTGCTCGAGGACGCGTTGTTGTCTCTCGACAAACAGCTTAACGCAAACGATGAACAGGATTAGAGTACGCAAAGCATGGCAATTTCACTGACTGAGCCCGCGGCAGAGCGGGTCAGAAGCTATCTCGATAACCGTGGCGGCGGCATTGGGCTGCGAATCGGCGTCAAAAAGACGGGCTGTAACGGCTTCGCCTATGTCGTCAATTATGCCGATGTGGTCAATGATGACGATTCCGTTTTTGAAGATGGCGGGGTGTCCATCGTGGTTGACCGGGAGAGCCTCGCCCTGATCGATGGAACCGAGGTTGATTTTGTTAAAGAGGGCCTCAACGAAGCGTTTCGCTTTCGCAACCCGAACATTTCGGGTGAGTGTGGCTGCGGAGAGAGCTTCAGCATCTGACAGGCCAGTCCGCGCCAGCTGCCGGGGATCGCCTGGATGCATTGCCTGACGGAAATTATCCAAGTAAAATTGAACACTTACGAATGCTCACGCACATACGGCCGGCTCATCTGAAGCCGGCTTTTTTGAAATCACCCGAATAAAAGGAAAATCGCAATGTCCGTCGAGCGCACGCTCTCCATAATCAAGCCAGATGGCGTCGAGAAAAACCTGATTGGCGAAATCTACAGTCGTTTCGAGAAAGCCGGCCTGCAGATCATTGCGGCCCGCATGATGCATTTAACGCAGGAACAGGCCGAAGGGTTTTATGCTGTCCACAAGGAGCGACCGTTTTACAATGACCTGGTCGGCTACATGCGCTCCGGACCGGTTATCGTGCAGGTGCTGGAAGGCGAAGATGCGATTAACAAGCATCGCGGGATCATGGGGGCGACCAACCCCGACGATGCCGATCCCGGGACGATTCGCAAAGATTTCGCCGCCAGTATCGAAGAAAACGTAGTGCACGGCTCTGACGGTCCGGACACCGCCGCTGTCGAAATCGAATTTTTCTTCGGTAACGACGGCGTTTGCCCACGAACACGCTAAGCGTCAGTCGAACCGGTAGCAGATAATGACTCCTGCGAGAAACGTGGATACGAGAACAAATCTTCTCGGATTGCCAGAATCTCAGCTGCGAAAATATTTCGCTGATATCGGGGAGAAACCGTTTCGCGCAAGGCAGGTTCTGCAATGGATTCATCAGCGCAACGCCGTGACTTTCGAGGAAATGACGGATTTGTCCAAACCGTTGCGTTCGCAATTGAACTCTGCGGCGTCGATTCAGTTGCCTGCCGTCATATCAGAGCAGACGTCGACGGACGGCACGGTCAAGTGGTTGTTCGAATCGGGTGCGGGCCAGGCGGTCGAGTCTGTCTTCATACCGGAACCGGGCAGGGGGACGCTGTGTATCTCCTCGCAGGTCGGCTGTGCGCTGGACTGTTCATTTTGTGCAACCGGGGCACAGGGTTTCAATCGCAACCTGGGTGTTGATGAAATCATAGGGCAGGTAGCGCATGCTAATCGCAATTTGCCGCGACGAACCAGCGGGGAGCCGGCCATTTCCAACGTTGTATTCATGGGTATGGGCGAGCCGCTGGCCAATTATCGCAATGTGATTCCCGCACTGCAGATACTGCTTTCTGATTTCGCCTATGGACTGTCTCGCAGACGTATCACCGTCAGCACTTCGGGGATCGTTCCGCAGCTCGAGAAGCTTGGCGACGATTGCAATGTATCGCTTGCGGTCTCTCTGCACGCACCAGATGATGCGCTGCGAGATGTGCTGGTACCCATTAACAGGGTGCATCCCATCGCCGATCTGCTGGCTGCGTGCTGGCGCTATGCTGCAAAACGCGCGAATCGCTTCATAACATTCGAATATGTCATGTTGCGCGACGTGAACGATTCTCTGCAGCACGCAGACAAACTGGCGACACTGTTGAAGGGCAGGCCGGCCAAGATAAACCTGATTCCCTTCAACCCCTTTGCTGGTAACGATTACGAGCGATCCAGAACCAGGACCATCGAGCAATTCCAGGGTCGCCTGCGTCAGCGTGGCCTGGTAGCAACCACCCGCCGAACTCGTGGAGACGACATCGATGCCGCCTGCGGGCAGCTGGCTGGTAAAGTACGTGACAGGGTGAGAGTCCGGCTGAGCGAAAAAGGTCGGAAGACAGCAACGCTGTAGGACTTGGATTTGTGAACCAATGGGCAGGATGACGACAATTTCATGAACACAGCGACTAATATCAGGTTGGCGGCAGGTGTGATGATGCTATGTCTGGCAACCGTGTCCGGCTGCGTATCCGAAGGATCGTCGACGCGCAGGACGACCATAACCGAGGACGCGGCGGATCAGAATTACCAGTTGGGAGCGCGTTATTACCGCAGTGGCAACTACGAACTGGCTCGGGACAGGCTCGAGCGGGCGATTGAGTTCGACAGCAGGATGGTCGATGCACACAACCTGCTCGCATTGACCATGGTGCAGCTTGGCCAGGATCGGCTGGCGACGGAATCATTCAATCGGGCCGTCCGATTGGCGCCTAATAATCCAGACGTTCGTAACGCCTATGCAATCTATCTGTGCCAAAAAGAGGAGTACGACGAGGCTGTGGTGCAGTTTGAGCGTGCGATCGGGATTATTGAGAATGAAGAAACCTATCTCATGATGACGAATGCAGGCGTATGCGTGTCCAAAAAACCCGATCCTGCGATGGCGGAGAAGTATTTTCGCGATGCGCTCCGGGTACGTCCAACCCATCCCGAAGCGCTGATCCAGATGGCGGCACTGCAGTACAGCAACGAGGATTTTCTTCGCGCGCGTGCATTTCTCGAACGCTTCCTGAGTGCGAATCCTCCAACACCGGCAGTCTTGTACCTGGCAGTACAGATCGAAACTCAGGATGGCGACAATCGAGCCGCCACTGACTACACGAATCAGCTCATCAGGGAGTTTCCGGAGTCAGCAGAGGCTCGTATTCTGTTGCGCCAGGGTGAATGAGGTCGAGCGCGCGCATGAAACAGAAAACCGAACAACCTGAACAACAATCCGGGCCGGTCTGCGGGGAAAGACTGCGTATAGCACGTCGGGAGAACGATATTTCCGTAGCCGATATCGCGAAGGAACTGCACCTGGACGAACCTAAAGTGCGGGCGTTGGAAAAAAACGATTTCGACGTGCTCGGCGCGCCAGTGTTCGCCAAAGGTCATTTGCGAAAGTATGCCGAGTTGGTCGGTATTTCGGTCGATGACGTTATGACCGATTATTACCAGATGAACCGGTCCGTTGGCGCGCCGCCGGTAGTGGGTCTGAAGCGCAAATCTCCCGGCGATTCTTCTGCCGGGCCCTGGATTGTTGCGGTGCTTGTTGTCGGTGCCATTGGCGGGGCGACCTATTGGTGGTACACACAGGAACCGGGGCCACCGCCTGCTGTCGAGCCTGCATCGCTGGCACCCTTCAGCTCTGCGAACGATGAGGATGTTGCGGCTTCTGGCGAACCTGGTCCGGCAGAGAATCCCGTGACCGAATCTGCTGCGCAAGCGGAAACAACTGAACCGGATTCAGCGCGTGCCGAGGATGCCGCAGAAAATACTGCCATCGACACCTCGGAAGATCTGCAGCCGGCTGTAGACGATGCACCAGCAGTTGCTGCGTCGCGTATCCGCGTGCCTGTGGTAGTGCCCGACAGCGGCTTGCCGCAGATTCAGCTCGAACTCGTCTTTTCCGGGGATTGCTGGACGGAAGTTTCGGATGCGTCCGGGCGCAGGCTCTTTTACGATCTCGGTCAGGCGGGAAATACGGTAACGCTCTCCGGTGATGCCCCATTGCGGGTCATTCTCGGCGACAGCAACAACGTTAGCGTCCGGGTTGACGACAACGACTATCCGATCCCCGGTTCTGCAATTACCGGGCGTCTCGCCAGGTTGACGCTCAATGCCCCGTAACCGAATCTCCGCGCACGTTCAAAACCGTGTCGGTCGCATCATTGTCAAACGAATCTAAAAGTCGAAAGTTCAGTGAAACCTAAAGCCGTCCGAGGCATGAACGACATTCTTCCTGAGCACTCGCCAACCTGGCGTCTCATCGAGGATATCGTGCGTGACGTCATTGAATCCTATGGCTATCGGGAAATCAGGCTGCCGATTCTCGAGCATACCGAGGTATTTGCGCGGGCTATCGGTGAAGTTACCGATATTGTGGAAAAAGAGATGTACTCGTTTCACGATCGCAATGAAGAAAGTCTGACAATGCGTCCCGAAGCGACGGCAGGCATGGTGCGAGCCGGCATTACCAATGGTCTGTTGCACAATCAGCGACAAAAATTCTGGACAGTTGGGCCGATGTTTCGCTACGAGAAACCGCAGAAAGGCCGCTATCGGCAGTTTCACCAGTTCGACGTCGAGGCAATGGGATTCGCCGGACCGGATATCGATGCCGAACTCATTATAATGTGCGCGCGCATGTGGGAGAAACTTGGCCTCGAGCGCCTGACACTGCAAATCAACTCACTGGGATCGCCGGCGAGTCGGGCCGCTTATCGGAGCGCGCTGGTTAATTACTTTTCAGCAGTGAAAAATGAGCTGGATGAGGATAGTATTCGCCGCCTCCAGAAGAATCCGCTACGCATTCTGGATAGCAAAAACCCGGACATGCAGGCGCTGATCGGGGCAGCTCCGGTCATGATCGACCATCTGGACGCAGATTCGCAGGCACACTTTGACGGCCTGCGCGAGCTTTTGGATTCGGCAGCGGTACCGTACGAGGTAAATCCTCGCCTGGTTCGCGGTCTGGACTATTATAATCAGACGGTTTTCGAATGGATTACCGATGCATTGGGCGCGCAGGGCGCAGTCTGTGCAGGTGGGCGTTACGACGGGTTGGTTGAAAAACTGGGCGGGCGATCCACGCCGGCTATCGGCTGGGCAATGGGTGTCGAGAGACTTGTTGGCCTGTACGATGCTTGTGGCGGAATCGCGGCTAATGCGTCGCCAGACGTCTATGTTGTGGCGGTGGGCGACCTGGCCTTCAAGCGAGCTGTGACGATTGCTGAGGATTTACGGGATCAATGCGCTGCAATAAAGGTCGAACTCAACCTTGGTGGTGGCAGCTTCAAGTCGCAGCTCAAGCGAGCCGACAAGAGTGGCGCTGCTTATGCGGTAATTCTCGGCGAGGATGAAATTGCCGGTGGCCAGGCGGGCCTGAAACCGTTGCGTACGGGTGAGGACCAGGTGAACGTGGCAATCACTGAATTGGCAGCGAGCATCGCTGACAGGATAACGAATTAGAGTATCGGGGAAGGCATCGCAGTGTCTATTAAGCTGCAGGCATATTGCGATCTCCGAGGCAACGGGAAGAGAAAGAAGGCGAAATCGTGGAAGACTTATCAGATAAAGAACAGCTGGACGCAATGCGGGCCTGGTGGGCCGAGAACGGCAACTTCGTGCTCGGCGGAATCGCGGCCGGTCTCATCATTATTTTTGGTTGGAACCGTTGGCAAGGTGGCATTGCGGATGCCGAAATAACGGCCTCTTCGCTCTTCGAGGACGTGATGTATGCGGCAGATCTCGGGCGTATCGAGGATGCAGTCGGACCGGCAAGCGAGTTGTATGAGAACTACGGGTCCTCACCCTATGCCGCGCAGACACGTTTAGCGATGGCCAGGCTGTACATGGATAAGTCGCGCGACCAGGACGCGGCCAATGAACTGCAGGCATTGGTCGATTCGACACCGGACACTGAGGTGGCACTCATCGCCCGGCTGCGACTCGCCAAGATATTCCTCTACCAGGGCAGGGCGGAAGAGGCGCTGAACGTGTTACGGGATCATGCCGATACTGCGTTTGCGGCGCGTTACAGTGAGGTCATGGGCGATGCCTATGCGGCAATGGGATCCTACGCGGAGGCAGAAGCAGCCTATATCGCTGCGCTGAATGACAATCAGCTCACGCCAACGGTCGACTTAAGCATTATTCAACTGAAAATCAACGATTTGCCAATGCCCAGCGAAATTGCGGCTGCTGCCGAAGCGGCGGGTCTCGATGCCACCGCAGCGCCGGACATGGCAGCAGAGAACAGCGCGTCGCCCGCCGACGGAGTCATCCAGGAGTCTGTCGATGCCGCAGTGGATGCGGCAGCCGAAGCCGCTGATGCACCGGAAGGCGAACCAGAGCCTGAATAATGGCCTGCGGACGTGAAAAGAGCGGGCGACCGAGTCGCTTCGGGCTTAACCGCTGGCTGGCGCTCCTGGTTGCGTTGACGGCAATCCCAATGTCGGGTTGCGGTATTTTCGGTGGCGACGACGACGAAGAACTGACACCGGCAGAGCTGCTGGATTTCGAAGAAACTCTGGACGTGCGGCGCATCTGGTCGGATAAAGTTGGCAAAGGAAGCGAATTCCTGCGTATTGGTCTGGCGCCGGCGGGCGACGGCAACCGGATTTATGCCGCGAGCTACGACGGCAATGTAAACGCCTACGATCCTGCCAGCGGCAAGCGCATTTGGCGGGTCGAAACAGACACAGTACTTTCGGCGGGTCCCGGTGTTGGTGATGACGTTGTTGTTGTCGCCGGCTACGACGGTGATTTAATCGCGCTGCAAACGACAGACGGTTCGGAAATTTGGCGCATCAATATCTCCGGCGAGGCGCTCGCCAGGCCAATCGTTCGCAACGGCGAAGTGGTCGTCTACACTATCGATGGGCGACTGCGAGTCTTTTCTTTACTTGACGGTTCCCAATCATGGGCCCTGGAGCAAAGCCTGCCCGCATTGACGCAACGCGGTTCTGCGACGCCCATCGTCGTTGGCGCCTCCATTGTTTCCGGCTTTGACAACGGTCGCTTGATCGCATCGAGTCTATCTGATGGCGTAACTATGTGGGAGGCAATTCTGACGCCGCCGGCGGGTCGATCCGACCTCGACAGGCTGGCTGATATCGATGGTTCGATGGCCGCTGTCGGTCAGGATATCTATGCGTCAGGTTACAACGGCCGCATCGCCTCCATCGCCGCCGAGTCGGGTGAGTTGCTGTGGGATCGCGAAATCTCAACGCACGTTGGTCTCACTGCTGACTGGAATAATATTTATGCGGTCGGTGATCAGGGTGAACTGATCGCACTGTTGCGCCAGAACGGTACCGATGTCTGGCGCCAGGATGGACTGCTCAATCGTGAACCGACCGCACCGGTTGTGTTCGGCTCGGCGGTCGTGGTTGGCGACTTCGACGGATACACGCATTTCTTTTCCAATTCCGACGGCCGCCCGGTCGCGCGTGAGCGTGTCGGCAAGGGCATGATTTCCGGTGTGCCGTTCGTGATGGGCGACAAACTGTATGTTCAAAGTGAATCGGGCACACTGGCGGCATTCGCCGTACGGACGCCAGAGCCTGAGCCCGAAGCGACGCAAGACGCCGATGCGGCGGAAGAGGAAACCTGACGCAGCGACAACCTTGCGCTAAGGTGTTTTCCAGTCATGCTTCCCGTCATCGCACTTATCGGACGACCCAACGTCGGTAAATCGACGCTGTTTAATCGCCTCACTCGTTCTCGCGATGCGATTGTCGCCGACTATCCGGGCCTGACCCGCGATCGACAGTACGGCTACGGCAAGCTTGGTCCCATACCCTACATCGTTATCGATACCGGCGGCGTTGCGGGAGGCGAGGAGGGCATCGATGAACTGATGGTTGAGCAGACCGTGCGTGCCCTTAAGGAAGCCGATGTTGCCATTGTGATGGTGGACGGGCGCAGCGGCCTGACCGCCGCAGATGAACACGTAGCGGCGCTGGCGCGCAAGCATTCTGTAAGACCCTGGTTGGCCGTCAATAAAGCCGAAGGCCTCGATCAGGATATTGCCTCTGGCGAATTTCATGCGCTCGGTCTTGGCGATCCCGTCGCAATTTCTGCAGCACACGGCGACCGGATATCCAGTTTGATGGATGAGGTGCTGGCGCCGTTTCTGGTTGCGGCTGACACGCAATCAGCCCATATCGACGATATCGACAATGACGACGCTGAAGACAAGCCGCTTCGAATTGCCGTCATCGGCCGACCCAACGTGGGTAAGTCGACGTTGATCAATCGCCTGATCGGGGAGGATCGCTTGGTTGTCTTTGATCAACCTGGGACGACCCGTGACAGCGTATCGGTGCCGTTCGAACGTGATGATCGCAAATACGTACTGATCGATACGGCGGGTGTGCGGCGGAAATCCAGGGTGCACGAGACGGTCGAAAAATTCAGTATCGTAAAAGCACTGCAGGCGATGGAACGGGCGCAGGTTGTGATTCCAGTGCTGGACGCCAGCGAAGGCGTCACGGACCAGGACGTCAGTCTGATTGGGCTGGCGGTGGAACGTGGTCGCGCGCTGGTTGTAGTCGCGAACAAATGGGATGGGCTGAGCCAGGATCAGCGGCGGCAACTTAAAGACGATCTCGAGCGCAAACTGCCATTTCTGGATTTCGCCGAACGGATGACAATTTCGGCACTACATGGCACTGCTGTTGGCGACCTGCTGCCGGCCGTGACCCGCGCTTACCGTGCAGCGACTCGCGATATATCCACAACGGAGCTGACCAGGGAACTGGAGGCTGCGGTGGTAGCGCACGCGCCTCCCCTGGTTCGCGGTCGTCGGATAAAGCTCCGCTATGCCCACCAGGGCGGCCGAAATCCACCGGTCATCGTCATTCACGGCAACCAGACTGATCGTCTTCCAGAGGCCTACCGCCGCTACCTGATCAATCGGTTTCGCAAAGCGTTTCGCCTGAAGGGCACACCTGTGAGACTCGCGTTCAAGAGCAGCAAGAATCCCTATAAAGGCAGGCGGAACAAGTTGACGCCACGGCAGGAACGAAAGAGACAAAGGCTGATGAAAAAGGTTAAAAAGTAAGTGCCCATGCTGGCAGAATTGGCGAGCACAGGTAGGAGCGGCTTTAGCCGCGAATCGGCGATCAAACATGCAACTACCGAGTAAGACAATTCAGTTTGACGGGCAACTGACGATGCATCGTGGTGGCATACTGGCCGCTCCGACGATCGCTTACGAAACCTGGGGCACGCTGCAGGGTAAAGGCGACAACGCCATCATTATATTCACCGGCCTGTCACCGTCCGCGCACGCGGCCTCGTCTCCGAAAAACCCTGCGGCAGGTTGGTGGGAAGACATGATCGGGTCCGGGCTGCCACTGGATACCGATCGTTTTTTTGTAATCTGCATCAACTCACTCGGCAGCTGCTTCGGCTCAACGGGCCCGGCATCAGTCAATGTCGACACGGGCGAACCCTATCGACTGACGTTTCCGACGCTAAGCCTCGAGGATGTTGCGGACGGCGGTTTCGAGGTGGTCAGGCAGCTTGGATTGGAGCGAATCCATACGACGATTGGCTGCTCGATGGGTGGCATGACGGCCCTTGCTTTCTGCGTGAGACATCCGCAGTTAGGAGGGCGGATGATCTCGATATCATCAGCAACGCGCGCATTGCCTTTCTCAATTGCCATTCGATCCCTGCAACGGGAGATGATCGTCAAGGACCCCAGGTGGGCTGGCGGAAACTACGAGGCCGATGCGCCACCCGTCACCGGGCAACGACTCGCCAGGAAGCTCGGCATGATGACGTATCGGTCGCCACGCGAATGGGAACAACGGTTCGGCCGCGAAAGAATTTCGCTCGAAATGCATTCTGATGAATTGTTTTTCGGCGATTTTGCGGTTGAGAGCTATCTTGAAAATCATGCCAACCGCTTTACAGGTCAGTTTGATGCCAATTGCTATCTGTATCTTTCTCGCGCATCGGATTTGTTTGACCTGGCGGAACACGGCGGCTCCATCGCGGCAGGATTCAGCAAACTTTCCCTGGAGCGCGCCATGGTGATCGGCGTTACGACGGACTTGCTTTTCCCAATCCGGCAACAGCGAGAACTGGCGGAGGGGTTGCGCGCTGAAGTCCCGAATGTCGAGTTCGTCGAACTGGACTGCATCAAGGGACACGATTCATTCCTGGTAGAAATGGATGCATTCCGACCCGTAATCAGCCGTTTTTTCGACTAGTCTTGGCTGGGCTCCAGTAAAATCGCGGGATCGACTGCCGTTCCATTAAGATACGTTGCGAAATGCAGGTGGGCACCTGTAACGCGACCGGTAGCGCCGACTTCGCCCAACACGTCTCCGACCGCCAGGCGTTGGCCTTCGTCGACATCGATTTTACTCAAATGGCAATACAGGCTGACGTAGCCCTGTCCATGATCGAGAATGACGGTATTGCCATTGAAATAATAGTCGCCAGTTGCGCTGACCAGGGCATCCAGCGGTGTCCGAATCGGTGTGCCCGTGACTGCCGTGATGTCCATGCCTTTATGCGGTGAGCGCGGCTGATCGTTAAAAATACGGCGCGAGCCGAAACTCGAACTGCGTGCACCTGGCACCGGGGACTTTAGTGCCACGCTATTCAATTCCTGCGCGCGCCAGTTGCTTAGCGCCGCATCGATGACTTTTCTCTCCGCGAATATACGGTTCAGCGACTCCTGATCGGGCTCGACGTATTTACGGTCGACATTCAGGCGCTGCACCCGGTAACTCGCTGCGTCAAGTTCGACTGATATCCTTTCTTCCCGACCATCGGGCCGCGTAACCCGCGCGGTCAGCGGCGCCGCAGGGTCATGGTCGAGGGGTATCCCGATGAGCGCGACCCAGCCTTCTTCATCGCGATATACCAGTGCGGGCTTACTGTTTATGGTTACCGTTGGATGGGCATCGCCGTCAATACGGACCACGCCTATGCCGCCAGGCCAGGGTGAATGTGCTGGCGCGGCCCAGCCGTTCGCGCAACTGAGCCAGAACAGCAGCAGCCAGCCGCTCTTATACATCATTGTCGTTTTCATCTTTGGACCCGGTGACAGTAGCCAGCAGCGTACCACTGGCAAGGCGCGCGCGAATCGACCGGCCGCTCTGAACCGTCTTCGCGTTCGTCAGGATGGTGCCGGTATCGGCATCACTCACGATCGAGTAGCCGCGGTCCAGTGTCGCCAGTGGGCTGACGGAATGAAGCGCCCGGCCGGCAACGTTCAATCTGTGCCGCGGTCGTTCCAGGTGCCGTTGCCCGGCGACGTGGAGCCGCTGCTGCAGTGCCTGAACGTTGCTGAGTTGGCGTTGAACAACGAGCGCGGGCGAGCTTTGTAATAATCTCGATCGTGCCAGCGTCAGTTTGTGGATGCGGGCTGCGAGATCCGTACGAACGGCACCGAGCATGACCTGTTGCAAATTCCCAAGCCAGTCGCGCTGACGCGCAACCGTCGCCGCCGGGCTCGCACGGGAAAGGCGTTTGCCCAGCCAGTCGATGGCCTGAAATCGATCCTCCAGGTAACGACGGCCGGAGTTGCCAATACGGGCCGACAGGGTGTCCAGTCGTCCGCGCCAGTCCGCCTGGTCGGGAACGACGAGCTCTGCCGCGCCGGATGGCGTTGGGGCTCGAACGTCCGCGACAAAATCAGCGATCGTGAAGTCAATCTCATGACCCACGGCGCTCACGACCGGTATGGGGCATTCGTAGATGGCATGCGCAACGTCTTCTTCATTGAACGGCCACATATCCTCAAGCGAGCCGCCGCCCCGTCCGACGATAACGACGTCGCATTCATTCCGGCGCACGGCTGCGTCAATGGCATCGACGATCTGGGCCTTGGCGGCGACGCCCTGCACGGCGGCCGGGTAAACGACGACCGGTATGGCGGGAAAGCGACGCTGCAATACGGTGAGAATATCCCGGATGGCCGCCCCGGAGGGCGATGTGACGACACCAATGCGTTCGGGGAGCGTTGGAATTGGCTGTTTGGCTGCTTCGTCAAACAGTCCTTCAGCCGCCAGCTTCTTCTTCAGCGCCTCGAACTTGCGGCGCAGTTCGCCTTCGCCGGCGGGCTCCAGTCGCTCGATTATCATCTGATAGTTGCCGCGCGCTTCGTAGATACTCACTTTGCCGAACACCAGTACCTGGTCGCCATTCTTCAGGTTGTTCGTTGGTCCTCGCTGCCGCTGCCGAAACCAGGCGCAGCTGACCTGGGCGGCGTTATCTTTCAGGCTGAAATAGACGTGGCCCGATGCCGGTCGCGACAGGTTAGAAACCTCTCCCTCTACCCAAACGCGCGCTATACCGTCCTCCAGCAGCGTCTTTGCCTGCCGATTGAGCTCCGAGACAGAAATCGCCCGCATCTCGGGATTTTGCGCACCGGTATTCATCGAGGCAGTATACGATGCCGCATCAAGGCGTGGATGCTAATTATTCAGCGTTGATCCAGCGCCAATTTGCTGAGTCGGCGTTTACCGGCAAATCCGTGTTGCGTACAATTGACCGTTTTATCCTTACCGACAGGGAACACGCATGCGGATCGCAAAGGAAGCGCTGACATTTGATGACGTATTGCTACAGCCGGCTTACTCGGAGGTACTGCCCCGCGAAGTCGACTTAAGCACGAGGCTCACCACAGGAATCACCCTCAATGTGCCGATCCTCTCTGCGGCAATGGATACGGTAACTGAGTCGCGCCTGGCGATCGCACTGGCGCAGGAGGGCGGCATCGGCATTATTCACAAGAATATGCAGCCGGAATACCAGGCCCGCGAAGTCATGAAGGTCAAGAAGTTCGAAAGCGGCATCGTGCGCGACCCGATTACGGTATCGCCGGAAATGACCATTCGGGAGGTCATTGACCTGACCAAGGCCATGGGAATATCCGGCGTGCCTGTTGTGCGGGACAGGGAGACCATTGGCATCGTGACTCACCGCGACCTGCGCTTCGAGACGCAGCTCGACGCGCCGGTATCAACGGTCATGACGCCCCAGGATCGACTGGTCACCGTACGCGAGGGCGCAGATGACGATGAGGTCTTGTCGTTGCTGCACAAACACCGCATCGAAAAAGTCCTGGTCGTCGGGGACGGTTATGAACTGCACGGGATGATCACTGCAAAAGATTTTCAAAAAGCGAGCGAGTATCCACGAGCCTGCAAGGACGATCGCGGCGCATTGCGCGTCGGTGCAGCGGTCGGTACAGGCTACGATACAGATGAGCGGGTTGCCGCGCTGGTCGACGCTGGTGTCGACGTTATCGTCGTCGATACGTCGCATGGCTTTTCGAAAGGCGTCGTCAACCGCGTCACACAAATCAAGAAGGACTATCCTGATCTGCAGCTGATCGCTGGCAATATCGTGACAGCTGATGCAGCCGCTGCACTCGTCAATGCGGGTGCAGACGGCGTCAAAGTTGGCATCGGCCCCGGATCGATCTGCACGACGCGTGTCGTCGCTGGCGTTGGCGTGCCACAGATATCGGCAGTCGCCGAAGTCGCTGAGGCAATGGCCAAGAAGAACATTCCGCTTATAGCCGACGGTGGTATCCGTTATTCAGGGGACATTGCGAAGGCGCTCGTTGCAGGTGCATATTCCGTGATGATCGGCGGCTTGTTCGCAGGCACTGAAGAATCTCCCGGCGAGGTCGAGCTATACCAGGGGCGGTCATACAAGTCGTATCGCGGCATGGGCTCTGTGGGCGCGATGGGTCAGCAGCACGGCTCGTCGGATCGCTATTTTCAGGACACGACGGAAGAGCTGGAGAAGCTGGTGCCGGAAGGAATCGAGGGCCGGGTTGCTTACAAAGGGACCGTCATCGCAATCGTCCACCAGTTGATTGGTGGCGTGCGCGCGGCGATGGGCTACACCGGCAGTCAGAATATTGATGAAATGCGTACCAGACCAGAATTCGTCAGGATTACGACTGCCGGCATGCGCGAGAGTCATGTTCATGACGTAACGATCACAAAAGAAGCACCCAACTACCGTACCAACAACTAATCGTCCACAAAGGTTCTCAGGCGAATGTCTCAGGCACTGGAAAATACCGCCGCAGGGCGTACGGATATTCATGCACACCGTGTTCTTATCCTCGATTTTGGCGGGCAATATGTGCAGCTGATCGCGCGCCGCGTTCGCGAATGCGGCGTGTATTCAGAAATTTATCCATGGGATACGGATGAGGCTTCGATTCGCGCTTTCGCGCCTGCCGGCGTAATACTCTCCGGTGGACCTGAGTCGGTGAACCTCGCTGACCCGCCACGTGTGGCGCAGGCGGTTTTTGAACTGGGTGTACCAGTGCTGGGTATCTGTTATGGCATGCAGGCGATGGCGGCGCAGCTTGGCGGCAGCGTTGCGTCATCGAATCACCGCGAGTTCGGTTACGCGGAAATTACACCGCTCGCCTCGGAACTGCTGGACGGAATAAGTGATCTTAGTGAACCGGGTTCTGACCGGCCCATGCTCAAGGTATGGATGAGTCATGGCGATAGCGTTGCGTCTATCCCTAAGGGTTTCGTCGTCACCGGCAAAAGCGAGACACTGCCACTGGCAGCGATCGAGGATGCGAAACGAAAGTATTACGGTGTTCAGTTTCATCCCGAGGTGACGCATACCCCGCAGGGTGAAGCGATCATAGACCGGTTTGTCAGGGATATCTGTGGCTGCCCCGGTGACTGGACGGCCGACAACATTGTGGTCGATGCGATTGCGAACGTGCGCGAAACGGTCGGAGACGGCCAGGTATTGCTCGGGCTTTCCGGTGGTGTTGATTCGTCCGTGGTTGCCGCCTTGCTGCATGAAGCGATAGGCGATCAGTTGACGTGTGTGTTCGTTGATCACGGCCTGTTGCGCCACAACGAAGGTGACCAGGTGATGGCCACGTTCGCAGAACACATGCACATCAAGGTTATTCGTGTAAATGCGGCCGACCGATTTTTTACGGCGCTGCAGGGCGTGGATGATCCAGAAGAAAAACGAAAAGTCATCGGCGGCTTGTTCATAGATGTATTTGACGAGGAGGCGCATAAGCTCGAAGGCATCGAGTGGCTGGCCCAGGGGACAATCTATCCGGACGTCATCGAGTCTGCAGGTGCGAAAACCGGCAAGGCCCATGTGATCAAGTCACATCACAATGTGGGCGGATTGCCGGAAAAAATGCGTATGAAACTGGTCGAACCGTTACGCGAACTATTCAAAGATGAAGTGCGAAAAATCGGCATGGAACTCGGGCTGCCGAGAGCCATGGTTTATCGGCATCCCTTCCCGGGTCCCGGTCTCGGTGTGCGCATTCTCGGCGAGGTCAGGCCGGAATACGCGAAGCTACTGCAATTGGCGGACGACATATTTATTGCAGAGCTGCACAAGCACGATCTGTACGACAAGACGAGCCAGGCGTTTGCCGTTTTCCTGCCGGTCCGTTCAGTCGGTGTTATGGGTGATGGCCGCCGCTATGACTATGTGATCGCGCTACGCGCAGTCGAGACGATCGATTTTATGACCGCCCGCTGGGCCAGGCTGCCGTACGAGTTCCTGGAGCAGGTATCGCTCAGGATCATCAACGAAGTAGACGGGATTTCACGCGTCACCTACGACATTTCGGGCAAGCCTCCCGCGACGATTGAGTGGGAGTAGTTTTTCTTGTGCAAGCAACTGGTTTCATCTAATTTTTTGCTTACACATTACTTTCACAATTCTTACTTCCGTATTGAAAACTGAAATGAAATCATTGCAACAGCAGATCGTTGAAGTGAAGAAGCGTGAACGTGCTGAAGCGTTGAAGAAAGTTAAAGAACATTGCAAAGAGTATGGCTTTACTACTGGAATGCTGAAAGGCTCGTTGGCTGAGGCAAGGAAGAAGAAATGAAAATTTTGTTTACTGGAGCAACGGGTTTTTTAGGTGGTTGGTTAATCAACCATTTTTTGAACTCATTCGATGAAGTGATCGTTTTAAGGAATAAGGATACAAGAACCACGCACAAGTCTGATTCCCAGTACCAGTTGAAAAAGTATGCTCAAAAATGTAGAGAGCTGTTTGTTGACTTATTGGATTCAGAGGCGGTAGCTAATGTCATTACAAATGAGCAGCCTTACGCCATCATTCATCTTGCTGCGGTTGGTGATGTGACGGTCGCAATCGATAATCCCAAAAGTACATATGAGGTCTCATCGAATGGGACACTTAATTTATTGGAGGCAATTAGAAAAGAAAGTCCTGATACTTTCTTTATCTCGCATACCACCGACAAGGTATACAGTGGAAATGCCGTACCTTTTAGAGAAGAAATGTTCTTTAATCCTACCCACATTTACGAGGCAGCTAAGGTGTCTCAAGAATATCTTACTAGTATTTATGCGAAGTCATATGGCGTAAGAGCAGTAACTATAAGGTGTGGCAATTACTTTGGCGGTTTTGATTTTAACTTCAATCGAATTGTGCCTTATGTGATTAAATGTGCACTACAAGGTGATCCTGTACAGCTAAGATCTAAAGGTAATTTTACACGTGATTTCTTATACATAAAGGACGCTGTTTTAGTGAATCAGTTAGTCTTAGATAATTTAGCGTCAGGGCGTTTTAACTCGTCTTTTGGCGAAGCATTTAACTTTTCTTTAGAGACTCAACTATCAGTAATTGATGTTGTTAGATTGATTTTAGAATTGGTTCCAAAAGATGTGCCAATAGAGATAGTCGGAGAGGGTGCGAACGAGATACCAGATATGCGTCTGGATTGTTCAAAAGCAAAGAGTTTTCTGAAATGGGCGCCTCAATATTCATTCGAAGACGGCTTACTGGAAACTATAGATTTCTATAAGGCTTACCATTGACGATAAGGATTGGGTCGTGAGTTTCGGTTTTTTTGTCGCACAATGTGTAAGTAAGAATTGCGTATACTATTGATTTGCAATAGGAATATAAGCATAGAAAAGACGTGCAACGTGAAGGGCGAGTTACCGACAAGGTGCACACGTAATATTGGGTGGTAGTAAATGCTTGAAAGTAAGAGAGATGGTATTGACGTTACTACTGGGCGTGAATGAATTTACAGCACGAAACTGACTATGCAGAAGAAGTTTTTGATGAATTGGTGTTCACGCAGAAAAAACTACGATCCAGCAGTTTTGAGCTGTGCAAATTCATAGGTTGTGACTTCTCGGAATCGGCGTTTATCGACTGCAAGTTTGTCGACTGTCAGTTCAAGGATACGAATCTCAATCTCGCAAGATTTGATGGCACGCGGTTTGTCGAATCACATTTCAATGATTGCAAAGTCACCGGAGTCAATTGGACTTCGATGAGTTGGACCAGGGTCGCTTTAGGTTCCCCATTATCGTTCTACTCATGTGACATTAGTTTTTCTGTCTTTAATTCGCTGAAGCTGCCCGGGTTGGTTGCGAATAGCTGTAAAGCACACGATGTCGATTTTTCAGATTGTGATCTGGCGGGTGCCGACTTTTATGCGACTGACCTCCATGACAGCAGATTCAATTTGTCCAAGCTCGAGAACTCTAATTTCGAGGAAGCCGTCAACTACTACGTTAATCCGCTGCAGAATTCGATTACTGGGGCCCGTTTCAGCACCCCGGAAGTTCTCAGTCTGTTGAACCCGTTCAAGGTCAGGATTGATGAGCACGAGTAGCTGCGTACCTGTCGTCTGCACCGGGCAATTCGTATACGTGGAGGCTGACATCCCCAATACGTTTGATCCGAACGTGACCCTGCGGTCGGCATGAGCTGGAGCCCGGAAGACGAAACATTGATGCGGGAAGCGCTTGCCGAGGCGAGGGTCGCAGCCTCGACAGGTGAAGTTCCTGTTGGCGCCGTACTGGTTCGCAACGGGGAAATCATCGGTCGTGGTTTGAACCGGCCCGTCCAGGATTCTGATCCCACAGCCCACGCCGAAATAATGGCCATTCGGGCCG
>JBPCYD010000154.1:0-42552 GCA_051007895.1 Woeseiaceae bacterium | reverse complement strand
ATTTCGCGTCACCAATATCAAGATCGGTAATCTCGTCATCCTCCGCCGTTGCTGCGTCCATATCCGCAATAAATCGATTGAATATGTCGCTTTGTTCTACCGAGTCATTATCGCCCGTTTCAAATTCCACGCGCAGGCGGTCGAGGGCCTTCTTCGCTTGCCAGTAACCATCCGCAACGATCGCAACTGCGTCACCAAGATTAATGACCTTGCGCAGACCCGGCATTTCCTGCACCGACGACTCGTCAATCGATTTTACGGTGGTGCCGAAAACAGGTGCTGCTTTTACCGTCGCATATTTCATACCCGGTGGCGCAGCATCGATGCCAAACTTGGCGCTACCATCCACTTTCGCAGGGATGTCAAATCGCTGCACGTCGGTGCCCATGATTGTATATTCACCCGGCGACTTGAGGCGTGGTTTAACAGGCAGATCCAGTTCTGCGGCACGCTGCGCGAACTCTGCAAATGTCGCACTACGTGAGCTTCCCGTATGCGTTATTAGTCCTTTGCGAACGACCAAATCGGCAGTCGGGACACCCCAGGATTCGGCTGCGGCCTCCAGTAGCACGGCACGTGTTGCGGCGCCAGCAACACGCATGCCGACCTGGCCAGTCATCGGTACTGAAGAGCTGCCGCCGGTTATCTGCATATCCATCGCTTTCATGATGGTCAGGAAAAAACCGTCAACGGTATCGACAAGAAACTCAGGAAAATCAATGTCGCCAGCCACGAAGCCCTTGCCCAGTGCGTAGTTGGCATACTCTTTAACGGCGGGCGCCTCGATAAATTTAACCTGGTCCCAGTCAGCATCCAGCTCGTCTGCCAGCATCATGGCGAGCGTCGTATGTACGCCCTGACCCATTTCAGCGTGCGGTACTATCGCCGTCACACTGTTATTCGGCGATATCTTGAGCCACACGTTGAATACAGCTTCGTCACTACTGGCGATCAGTTCGCGAACCTTGCCGGCTCGGTTACCTGGTCTGACTGCAACACCGAATACGACCGCACCACCAGCGAGTACCCCGGCCGTAACGAAGGCCCTTCTCGTCCATTTACCCATTGATTGTCTCCTGATCTTCAGGAGAGGCGCTGATGGCAAGTGCCGCGCGCTTGATGCCGCGACGAATCCTCGGATAAGTTCCACAGCGACAAATGTTGCCGCTCATGGCGGCATCGATATCGTCGTCCGATGGGGATGGGTTCGTATCCAATAATGCTACTGCCGACATGACCTGGCCTGATTGGCAGTAGCCGCATTGTGGAACCTGTTCGTCAATCCAGGCTTGCTGCACGGGGTGCAGTTCAGTATCCCCCGAAACCCCTTCGATCGTAGTTACCTGCTGGCCGTCTGCCGCCTGCACAGGCGTAACGCAGGAGCGGATCGGCGAACCATTGAGGTGCACTGTGCAGGCGCCGCACTGAGCGATTCCGCAGCCGAATTTTGTTCCGATTAGACCAAACTGTTCCCGAATTACCCATAGTAATGGCGTAGTCGGATCCACCTCCAGATCGTGCTGCTCGCCATTTACATTCATTGTGATCATGGTGCAAGAACCTCGTTTGCAATGCGTTTCGTCAATCGTATTGAAGTCTGAATTCCGCAGTCATTGACACGTTACTCCAGTCAAGGTTTTGCGGCAACCGCGAGATATTCTCGATCGATCATCAAAAATTCAGGCTAGAATGCCCGTCACACATCGCTCGGATCATTCTCGTTGCTTAAAAAGGTACTAAGAAATTTGCGCGGATTGGCCGTATTCTCTGCCAACACAATTAACACGGTCATAATGTTTGTGCCCATTATGATCTTCGCGTTGCTAAAGTTCCTGGTACCCATTCAAAGCTTTCGCAATGTAATGACGGCCTGGATAATGGCCGTCGGCGAGATATGGATCGCAATGAATGCAGTGATTTTTGCGATTGGAAGTCGAACTGAATGGGACGTACGGGGACTCGAGGGACTTGGTCGGCAAGATTGGTATCTCGTCATTTCCAATCACCAGACGTGGGTCGATATTGTCGTGCTGCAGACGGTCCTGAACAGGCGCATTCCGTTCCTGAAATTCTTTATTAAGCGCGAATTGATCTGGTTCCCTTTCCTGGGACTCGCCTGGTGGGCTATGGACATGCCCTTCATGAAGCGTTATTCGAAGTCATACCTCGCTAAGCACCCTGAAAAGAAGGGGGAAGATCTCGAAGCAACCCGGGTTGCCTGCCAGAAATTCAGGGATACGCCGACTTCGGTTATCAATTTTGTCGAGGGAACTCGATTCACAGAAGAAAAAAAGGCGCGCAGAGCGTCAACCTTCGAATACCTGCTTCCGCCACGTGCCGGTGGTGTCGCGTTGGCTCTGTCTTCGATGGGTGACATGTTCGACGCCATCCTGGACGTCACCATTGTCTATCCTCGTGGGCCGGTACAGTTCTGGGCGATGGTGTGCGGTGAGTTTGAGCACGTCATTGTCGACATCGTGCGGCGACCGATCGCTGCGGAGATATACCAGGGTGACTACGAGAATGATCGGCAATTTCGCAAGGATTTTCACCAGTGGTTGACACGAATCTGGGAAGAAAAAGATCAAAAGATCAGGCAAATCAGGAACTCGCTGCTCGCCGACTAATTTTCAAGGTCCGCAGCATTATTCGGACCACTGTCCAACGCCTATAGTAGACTGAGCGCAGATACGCCAACAGAGAGCAGATCATGTCATCCAGTCGCCATTACGATACGGTCGCATTCGATGTGCGGGACAACGCCACAATGCTGTTTTTCGCGAAAACCTCGGCATCCGGGGACATTCAGGACTATTTGCTATTGATGCGCGCCGAAGGTGAAGAGCTGGATGGAGAGATTTTCCTGGAAATAAACGAGCAGCAGTTCGCTGGTAGCGAAATGATCTCCGAGGCGCATATGACTGGCAATATGCTGACACTGGAATTCCAGGGGCCGGTCGAAGAGTTCGACGGTGAGTCTCAGCTTGTACTTGTTTTTGACGACACGCCGGAGAACAAGACCGCTATGGAGGCGGGCGCATTTCGGGTCCTCGGAGAAAAGTTATCGGGTGGCAATGCCTGAGGCAGACTCGATCCAGTATGTCTAAATACAGTGTCTACCTGGTTCGCTGCTGCGACGGCAGTCTGTATACGGGAATTGCGACTGACGTAGCACGACGTGTAACGGAACACCAGGACAGCAAGCGAGGCGCACGGTTTCTGCGCGGCAAGGGTCCCTTGACGCTCGTTTATCAGCGGGAGATTGGTAATCGCAGCCTTGCATCAAAAATAGAGAGTCGCGTAAAGCGACTGCCGAAGGCGGAAAAGACCAATGTTGAACTGTTGTCGAAACGTATTGGTTCGTTCGTAGCGCAATTAGAGGATTAGTGCGACCGGTCAATCCGTTAAGCCGTTTCGGGTCAATAGAGAACCATCGGCTTGCCAAAAGGCGGCAATTCAACTGCCAGGTCGTTCCCGCTTTCTGCGATGATTTCATCAATCCAGGCAGCGCTTTTTTCTACCCTGTCGATCATGTCGGGTAACAGTTTTACGGTTCCAAACGGCAGTGTGTAGTCATCGTGATGTATTGCAATGACCCGCTCGGCCTCCGTTGCTACAACAGTCTCGCGCCAAAGCGTTTGCAGGTAGTCTTTGCCTAACCCGGCAACCATACCCAGGCCCAGCATCACAACGTCGACAGATTCACGATCGAGCTTGGCTTCTATGTAGCCGCCGCTACCCTGAACAAGCGTTGTGCCGCGCGGGTGACTAATGACGACGGACCACGCGACGCCAGTTTTAAAGGCTGACACAGGCGCAGGCTGCCGCAACGGTCCTTCGATGATGCCAGCGAAAAATTCTTCCTTGCCACCGCGGATCGGTGCGTGCCGCGAAACGATCAGTTTGATCGTAAAATCTCCAAACTGCCGAGTCTCCCCGTCCGCCAGTATTTGATACTGATCCACCGGAACGTCTGCACCACGGGCAATGTTTGCCGTTGACTCTGATCCCAGAACAACCGCACTGGTCCGATTGGCAATGTAGCCGACATCCATTGCGTGATCGAAGTGAGAATGCACCGGCACTATTGCCGCGAGCCGGTCAATGCGAAACGTGGAGAGCGCGGCGTTTATTGCCGCTATGTCTGATTTTACCGGCCGCAAAAACACGATATTCAACGGACTGAGTCGCGTAAATGCGCCATCGATCAATACCTGGGTTTCTCCATCGTCGAATAACAGTGTCGTCGTGCCAAGCCAGGTCGCCGTTACCGCTTCGCCAGCTTCTTGTGCAATCGTCGCAGTCGGCCAGGGCAGATCTTGAACCGAGCCACGAATCTGCCATTGACGCCAGATGATGTAACTCGCCAACATGATCAATGTGATCGCACCCAGCGCGGTATTACGAAGCATGCGCTGGAATGAAATCCGCCTGCCGTTCATCAACTATTGGCCAACGGCAATTCGCGCGAGGTGGGCGGCCATTGGTGCAAGGTAATTGCCCAAGGCATATCCGATCAGCGCCATCAGGATCGACACCGGCACCAGGCTTGGTCGATGAAAGGCGGCGACGATCGGTGCGGAGGCCGCAGCCCCAATGTTCGCTGCTGATGCGATCGCGGCGCTGTGCACGTCAACACGAAAGATTCTTGCACCCACCAGGCAGAAGGCCCCATGAATGAATATCCAAATGAACGCACCAAGCAAAAACGCGGGTGCCTGACCGAATCCGGCGACCGTTGCGCGGGCCCCCATGCCGGCGACGAAAACATAGATCAGCGCGGTACCCATCGCTGTCGCATTCGGTAGCCTCGATATCGGGGTGACGGAAAGCACTAGCGAGATTGTTGTAATGAGCAGAATCCGCCAGGTCGATTCGGAAAGTATGATCTGCAGGCCGGGCATCTTTTCAACCATCGCATTGAAAAAAATCGAGGCCAGCGACGTTGAAATCCATGTGACCCCGATCGCGATGGCAATAAGGTATAGGTAGTCACGCATCTGCGGCGTGGGTTCCTCTTCCGCGATCATTGCGGCGGCAGAATCCATCATTCTGATGCGGTCTTCGGGGACGCGCGTCCAGGCATTGAAGCGGTCCGCAAAATTCTTGGATGAGAGCAGTATCGGCAGCCAGACTATGTAGATTACGTTGTCCGCCAGCACGGCGAGACCAAATTGCTCCGGCGGCGTTCCCAGCATCTCGGTGGCAGCCGCCATATTACCGGTACCCCCAATCCAGCTGCCCGCGAGCGATCCAAATCCTTTCCACGCATCGGGTGCCAGCCACTGATGGACCAGGACGTATGAGACCACTGCGCCGACAACGACGCCGGCCGTGCCCATCAGCATGACCAGGACGCCCTTGCCCATGATCTTTACCGCTGCAGGTACATTTACTTTGATCAGCATCAGCACGATAAATGCTGGCAACGCAAAACTGCTCAATCCTGCATAAACTGGAGAAGATGCCGGAATGATCCCGGTATTATTGAGAATGACCGGCGTCGCGTAGATAAACAGAAGCGGCGGAATGTAACTGAATAGTTTCCAGCCTGTTACCTGCTGTATATAGAACCAGAAACCACAGACTGCACAAAGAATTGCGAGGATGCCGCCTGGTGAACTAACAAGGGAATCTGACATAGATTAGCGCCGTGTTCCTGGGAGCGGCGCATTATAGCGGAAATCGATTTGTAGACGCTGAACTGACCGGCGTGGATCAGGAGTTTTGAGACCGGCTAGGAAAAACTGAGTTGGGCATCGAAATCTTTGCGTGAATCATCGTCCGTGAGGGCAGCTGCCGTAACCGACATCCACACATCGCCCCATTCGCCCGTCTCCGAAGACTCGGAGATAAACGAAGAGATATATCTTTCGAGATCCCTGACGTGAACAACGTTCTTCTCTTGCAAGGATGTGAACTGAACGGCGCCAGTGAATACGACGAGTCCGGCAACCGGCACGTCCGGAGCGATCTTCTGCAACGCACGAGCTCGACCTTCGTTCTGAATGAGCGGGTTTAAAAATTTGCGTCGATGAATACCGTCTACGTTCGTCCACTGCGGTTCTTTCGGCGCGCCGAAAACGACGCCGTTATAGTGCTTGGTCTGGATACAGAGAATTCCCGCGGGCGTCAAAATGGCATGATCGACACGGGTCAGCCCGCCGTAGGCGCCGGGCACTATGAAGTCGTCAAGTACGTTCGTGCTGTGGCTGCGCAGAATGCCCAAAAGTCGACGCGTACCTATTTTCTCCGTCAATGTTCGTGCGAGACGGGAGGCTGATGCTCTGAACAGCAGGGTAATGAGCAAAGCAGCTGCAATGGCAAGAATGAATATCCCTGCATCGGTATTGTTGAGTCGGCTAACCACCGCTTCCTCGGCCGCTACCGATGGCCATGCGATCGTGACGCTTGCTACGGCGATGGCGTTGGGTAGTAGGCGTCGGATCATGCATCCAGACTAAGTCCGAATCGACCGGGCTGCCTCGCATTCCGTCACGTTTTGCGCCGCTATGTGTAGCGCATGCTCAGGATTGTGACTTGGTTGGCGATACGGACGCCCAATCAGCTATCGGGCGGGTAGCCAAGGTAGTAGCCATCCACTTCGGCGACTCGAATATCCACGTCGTAGGTTTTGCGCAGGTGGTTCTCGCTGAGCACTTCCCGCTTGGGTCCATCAGCCATGATTGTTCCCTTGCGAAGCAGAATGACCCGGTCAATGTCCGGCGGAATTTCGTTCAGCAGGTGGGTAACGAGCACAATGTTTCGCCCCTGTGAGGCCAGTTGCCTGATGCGTTTCATGTAGTCGAATGCGGCCGCGAGGTCCAGCCCTGCAGTTGGTTCATCGAGAATCAGCGTGTGTGGATTATGGACCAGGGCGCGTGCGAGCAGGCAGCGACGCTGCTGACCGGTCGACATCTGCCGCAACGGCGTGTGGGCAAATGCAGCTACGCCCAGCTCGTGCATAATCTCCGTGGCTGATTTCGCCTGGTTTTTGTCTATACGGTCAGCCAGCGAGCCATGAATGCCGATACTGGACAGATATCCCGATAGCACGACGCTCAGCCCGGTGGTCGTGCCGGGGTAGCGTGTCTGCAGATCGTGAGACACGATGCCAATCTGAGACCGCAGTTTCCAGACATTCCATTTTTCCTGGCCAAGGATTCGGACCCACGAATCCTTTCGATGCACCGGATACAGCTCGCGATTGATCGTCTTCAAAAGTGTCGTCTTACCAGACCCGTTAGGTCCAAGGACAACCGCCGGCTGGTGTTGCTCGATCGTCAGATTCAGGTTTTCGAACACGCAGGTATCACCGCGATAAATCGTGGCGTTCCTGATATCAATGAGAGGGGCATCGGTCATTGTTGCGCAATCGCTCAGAATTCCTGAGAGACATTCGATGGCACCCACGCTTTGTGCGCAACATAGGCCGGATCCGAATCCGCGTGTTCTTCCTGCTTGAGGCGGTCTGCCAGCCATTGGAACCATTCGAACACGGTGTCAGCGCCCTGTTCTTCCCGAAGCATCGAGACCCACGGTTCGAGTTTGCTCCAAAGTGCCGGCCCGCTGGTACCGATAAGATTCTTGACGACGACAAACGGTACGATGCGCTGGAACGTCATTACACCGATACTTTCGAGCGTCGCGCTGATCAACATGGCAGCGTCCTCCAGACCGGAATCATTGTTTTGGATATCGTCCGCCGACAGTCCTTCCGGCAGTCGTAAAATTCGTTTGTAGGCGGCCGTGAATTTGGGATTGCCAAAAAAGCGAAACAATTCAATGGCGGCTAATTCACGTCGTTGTTGACGTGTCTGACGCATTTGTAGAACGGCGAATATCAAGCCGCCGACCACAATAATAGCGCCGAGTATTTCAGCGATATTCGCCAGTTTCCCAAGGTCGTTCATTTCAGTTTCCTTTTGCCTGATTCGTCGTGAATCAAGATTGCTAGATTTCCATTTCGCGCCAACCGCCACGGCGGAATACGTAAATACCCAGAATAGTCAGTAATGATTCGGAGACAACGATCGCTACGAAAACACCATTGGGTCCCAGGCTCGCCGATGTCGCCAGCCAGTATGCCAGCGGTATTTGCACGATCCAGAAACAAATAAAGTTCAGGAACGAAGGCGTCCTGGTATCGCCGGCGCCATTGATGGCCTGGATCAGAATCATACCTACGGCATACGCCGGATAACCAATGCCCAGAATTCGCAGGCAGTTGACGCCGTACCGCAAAATTTCAGGGTCGGTGGCAAACATCCCGACGATGCCGGGCGCAAATATGACAAAAGAGAATCCGAGGACTGTCATAAATACTACGTTGTAACGTGATGCCCGCCATACGGACTTTTCGGCTCTTTCCGGCTTGCCGGCCCCCAGATTCTGTCCCACCAGTGTTGCGGCCGCATTACCGAGGCCCCAGGCCGGCAGGAACACGAATTCAATGACTCTCAGTGCAATCGTGTAGGCGGCGATTGGCGCGCTGCCATACAGGGCAACGATGCGCATGATAGCGATCCAGCTTGATGTCGCAATCAAAAATTGTCCGATGCCGCCGATTGATATCGAAATCATGCGACGTATCAGTTCAGGAGAAATGGCGAGATTTCTCCACTGGAAGTGCAATCGACCCTTGCCGCTAAACAGGTAGAAGAACAGGTACGCCACACCAATGCCGCGCCCGATGGTGGTCGCAACGGCGGCGCCGGTAACGCCCATTTCCGGGAACGGGCCCAGCCCGAATATAAAGCACGGATCCAGCAGGATGTTCAGTCCATTCGCAAGCGCGAGCGAGCGCAACGCGACCGGCGCGTCCCCGGCGCCCCGAAATCCCGCGTTCAGCAGAAACAGGTAAAGAATGCTGGCGTTGCCACCCAGCAAGACTGCCGTGAAGCCGCTTCCTTCGCTGATAACCGCCTCACTCGCACCCATCATTCTCAGAAGATCGGTAGCGTAAAAAACACCGAACAAACCAATAAGAATGGCAAGTGTCGCGCCGACCCAGATTGCCTGACCCATGACGTAGGCAGCGGCCAGCGGATCTTTGGCACCGACTCGGCGGGAAATCATGGCGGTGACGCCCATGCCAAGGCCGATCGCGATCGCATAGAGTACTGTTATTAGCGCCTCAGTAAGGCCAACAGCGGCAACGGCATTGGTACCGAGTGTCGATACAAAAGCGATATCCACTACCGCGAACACTGCCTCCATGGCCATTTCCAGCATCATCGGAATGGCCAGCAGGCCCAGGGCGCGACTAATCGGCCCGGAAGTGAAATCGGTTTCGTTATCGCTTAAGGCTTCATGCACGAACAGGCGCGCACGCCGCAAGACGGATAATTCTTTGGTTGTTTTTGCGTAAGTCATTTCTAAATTCTTTAGTTAGCTGGCTGTTCGCAGGTCAGGAACGGGAACAGCAAATTGTCCGGAATACTGAGCCGGACATCCTTGGCAAAAGAATGGAGCGGCTAGCGGATTAGCGGGATAGCTAAGCGGGCGACCAGCGCACGGACGACCCCGACCACAACGGAAGGCATGCTGTTTGTCGTTTTCATAAAAGTTCGTCCAGGAAAGAGTGTTTTAGACTTACCCGCTGCATGCTAGCGGATGTAATTAGAAAGTCAACGTTCGCAAGGCAAAATCATAGTGACCGGCAGGGAAAACCGGAATTGCATTTCGTGTCTTCGAAATCGGCTGGCGTTTCCCGTCCAGCAGTCAGCACATTGTGGACATGTGTTGCATTCCAAAAGCAATCCGGCTAATTCTGTGTCGTAAATCGAAATACGCTGAGGGTTCTACATGCCGGACGGATTGTGGCCAGTTTTGCTGATTATCATTTTCGTGGTTGCCTGGGTCGTATCGAAAGTCGTGTCGTATTCGCGGAAAAGCGAGCAGCAGTGGCGTGAGGTCGACAAAAGCAAACTGAAGACCTGGTCCGACGACGAAGACTGGTAGATAGACTAATTCGCGTCGTTTCGCAGCAACAACTCCAGTTCGCGAGCCGTTTCCCGGGCTGATTGAATAAGCTGTTCCTCATCGTGCTGAATAGCGTGCTGTTCCCTGATCAGGCGCGTGTCGCGCTCCCTGAAAGTATTTACGATCAGTGTTGCTTCTTCGCTGGATATTCCGAGATCAAGCAATAATTGCTCGGCCATGGCGAGACTCGAAAGAAGGGTTTCGCGGTAAATGTGGGTAATGCCCAGATCCATCAGGTGATACTCATGACGCCTGTTTCGCGCTCGTGCGACGATCGTCAGATGAGGAAAGTGCCGCGTCACTGCTTCTGCCGTGCGCATGGAGGCTTCGATATCATCGATCGCCAGGAAAAATACCCTGGCATGCGCTGCTCCGGCGGCCCGCAACAACTCAAGTTTCGAAGCGTCTCCATAGTGCACAACATTGCCGTAGGCACGCACGACATCGACCTGTGATGAGTCGATTTCAAGTGCTGTGAATCTGGTATCGGTAATCGAAAGAAGCCGGCCGGCGATCTGACCTACGCGACCAAATCCCGCAATGATCACAGGGTTATGCTGCTCTTCCATATCGTCATAGACAGGTTCGATTGATGCATTAAGTTTTCTACCAATGCTTTCATTGACGAGATACGCCACCGGCGTTAGCAACATTGATACGGCAACCGCTAAAATCAATTGATCGAGCAGGGCGGCTTCCAGCAGCTGCCCCTGCGACACGATTCCGAATAGGACAAACGCGAATTCACCGCCTTGTGCCAGGATGACAGCCAAATTCAGCGCGCCGGTTTTATCGCAAAGTCCGAATAATCTCGCTACCGGAAACAAAACAATCGCTTTCGCGAACATCAGTGCGGCGACGATTGCCAGGATCGTTCCTGGTTCTTGCAGTAACAATCCGAGGTTGACTGACATGCCAACGGCGATAAAGAACAGGCCAAGCAAGAGACCCTTGAAAGGGGCAATATCCGCTTCCAGTTCATGACGAAACTCGGAATCTGCCAGCAACATGCCAGCGACAAAAGCGCCGAGAACCATCGATAGTCCCGCAAACTGCATCAGGAGCGCTGTGCCAATAACGACAAATAACGCCGTGGCCGTAAAGATCTCGGGGATGTCGCTCCAGGCCGCGATTCGCAGTATCGGCCGCAACAGGTAACGACCGCCAATAATCAGCGCGGCGATCGTCCCCAGGGCTACTAGAAATTCGCCGAGCGTTGTCTCGCCGCCGGTCGTCGCGCCCAGGAGTGGCAAAACGGCAATCAGTGGAATGACTGCCAGGTCCTGAAAAAGAAGTATCGCGAACGCTGCACGGCCATGGCGGGTGTTCAGCTGTTTTTTTTCAGCCAGCATCTGCAGGACAAAGGCAGTGGACGATAACGCCAGGATCAAGCCGACAATAAAAGCAGGCTTTGCGTCTAATCCAAAAAGAACGGCAATAACGGCAATAACCACGGCACTGCCAAGAACCTGGACGCTGCCGAGTCCGAACACCATCTTGCGTAACACCCAGAGCCGTGACGGTTGGAGCTCAAGTCCGATGACGAAAAGCAGGAATACAACACCCAGCTCTGCGAAATGCAGAATATGATCCGGGTCTTTAATCAGTCCGAGCGTCGATGGCCCAATCAAGATGCCAGCTGTCAGGTAGCCCAGTACCGAGCCAAAACCAAGCCGTTTACTGATTGGAACGGCAATCAATGCTGCAATCAGAAATATGATCGCTTCGTGCAATATATCCATGCGTTCTTTCTCGTGTGATCGCTGGCAGATAATGGGTCATGTTGCCAAATGTGAAAGGTCTTGTGCCAGAAAGTAGATTTTTCGATTAAACTAGCCGGCAAATTGCGAGGGCGCGACTATGAGCGGGAAGATGAACTGGCTGCTGGCAACTATTCTGGCGGTCATATTGTCAGTATTAACAGCTTGTGAATCTGGTACGGATTCCCCGACACCGTCGGCTTCCAGTGCTGATCGCCAGGGTATCGATGCGCTGAGCAATGCAGATCGGGGTGCCGATAGTGACGCACCGGTCTCAGTTGAGCCAGCCAAGCCGGTCGTCGCCGAAATGCTTCCCTATGCAGAAGTCGACGAGCAGCTTGTATACGGGTATTTCGCTTTCCCTGCCGACATGGTCGACCCCCTGCCGGGTGTCATCGTCATTCATGAAAGATGGGGCCTGGATGAAGGTGTACGTTCGCTAGCCGACCGCATTGCCGGTCAGGGCTTTGTGGTGTTGGCCGTTGATCTTTACGATGGAGCAACCGCCACAGATATTCCGGGCGCACGGAAACTGATGGTTGGAGTCGTTGAGAACGCGGAGCTGGCCAACGAAAATATTCGTCAGGCTTATCAGTTTCTGATCGATTCCGGGCAAGCACCCAAAATTGCTTCGCTTGGCTGGAGCTTCGGTGGCGGTTGGGCGTTAAACACCGCGATGTTATTTCCGGACGAACTTGACGCGACAATTATTTATTACGGACAGGTTACCGATAGCGAAGAACGCTTGGCGCCTGTTAATGCACCGATCCTGGGACTGTTCGGAGAAAATGATCGCGGCGTCCCCGCCGATGACGTCAGGGCATTCGAATCGACGCTGGCAAAACTGGACAAAGAATTTGAAATCGAGATCTACGCAGATGTCGGTCACGCGTTCGCAGATCCCCAGGCGTCAAATTACAACGCCGAAAAGGCAGAGTTGGCATGGGAACGAGTCGTTGCATTCCTCAACGAGCACCTTGTCGCAGCCGACTGATCTCAATCAACGGAGCCGGAATCACTCTTTTCCGGATCGGTGCATTCCAGGGTGACGTCAAGAGACGTGGAAGCGTAGGTCATACGGCTTTCTATTTCGCTTGTACACAGCAAAGACGCCTGTAAGGACAATACGGCCGGTACGGTCATCGATTCTGGCGCATTAGGCCTGTCTTCGCCTTCCGACGATTCGGCATTTGCACAAAAACTTTCAACAGGTATCGGGCCAATCTGCGCCGCTGGAACTGCGAACCTGATTGGCAGATTATCGTCGGCGGAAATGTCGTCGGCCTGAAACGATCGCCGCGTATCCGCGACGGCGAGCGACAGGACCGCAGGTCTCAAGTCACCGCCGCATTTCTTGGCGATTTCGAGTTCATAGGTAAGTGACGGTAATTGCAGGAAATTCCTGCCACCGTCGCGTTTCTCGATGTTTACAATCGGCGTATCCGCCTGAATATGCAACTCGCCATCCGCCTGGTTCTGAGCCGTGGCGCTGCCAAAACACAGGAGTAAGGAAATGCTGCCGATTCTGCGCAAAATGTTCATAGTGCAAGGCTACGATACGGATACGAAAAAACAAAGGACAGGGTACGCATGATAATCTTTTCTGGTGCTCGCTGAAGGATGTAGACGAATGAAACCAATCCAAGTGACCTACAAGCTGATTCGCAGAGTTGCCGTAATCAGTATTGGTCTGACCATTCTTGCCATAGGTGTCGTGATGGTGGTGATGCCAGGGCCGGCAATTGTCATGATTCCGGTGGGTCTCGCAATCCTGGGGTTGGAATTCGCCTGGGCGAGGGTCTTGCTCGGAAAGCTTCGTAGAAGCATCAGTAACAACAATGCGGAGTCGCTTTCAATGCGTGCGGAGCATCATCGCGACCGGCATGCGCATCGCTAGACTGAGCGCAAAAAGAAGGGAGCCGGAGAAACCAAATTCTATGTTCGTCTGGTGGGCCGATCCGACACGGAACGGTCTCCGGCTCCCTGAGCGTTGGCGGCACAGGGGGGTGTAGCCGCCGGGCCATTCATGGCCCGCTGTCGCTCAGATGATCGACAGCTATCGACTATTGCATGCCAGGCCATTCGGGGGAGAGTCGCCCGGGCGATGCGAGTCGAATTCTTGTTTTCTGTTAGCGGTCGCTCGCGATCTTCACTGACGTAGGACCGATCAGGCGAATATCAAGATCCAGCCGGTTGTCCGCTAGCACGGCTTGCACCGCTTCTTCCGCCGCTTCCCGGTTGGCGGCCTTCGCGCCATCACGGCTGGTGACCTCAGTGCTGACTGCGGCCGGGGCAGTGGCAACAATTGTCGTTTCATCATCGTCGGCCAGTGCAACATTTGTGCATAGCACGCTGGCAATCGCCAGGCCCAAAATTGAGTTTCGTTTGAATTCCATCTCTCTTTCCTCGTACGGCGCGAACTGCCTCACACCTAGAATAAGTAATTGATGATTCTCATATTGCACAGACCATGCCAATACACTAAATTGTTTTAAAAACAAATAGTTAGTGTAATCATAGAAGTAACGATATTTCGTGATTTACGAAATATCGTTACAAGATTTACGAAATTCCGTATAGAATCACCGCTATGAGCAAGCTCGATGACTATCAGTGGTTGTTCCGTAAAGCACCGACAATGGCAACCTCAATTGGCGTCGACGGGCGCTATCTCGACGTCAATGACGCGCTGCTCCAGCGCCTTGGCTACCAACGCGCCGAGATGATTGGCAAGCGGCCGGCCCGCTTTGTTACGTCGGAAAGCGCGCGGCGCATCGAAAAGGAGTTCTTGCCGGCATTGCGGCGTACGGGTCGACTCGAAAACAAACCGATTGCATTTGTTTCGAGCGACGGTGAAGTTGTAAATTGCCTGGTCAATTCACTGGTAGAAAACAGCAAAGACGGGGCATTTATACGTACCGTTGCAATGTATACCGAAGTCTCGGATCAAGGTCGCGTTGACTGGAAGTACAGGCAACTATACAGATCGACTCCAGCAATGCTGCACACGCTTGATGCAGATGGTTGCATTGTTACAGTGACCGAACACTGGCTGCAGAAAATGGGGTATTCCCGCGACGAAGTCATCGGTCGTTCAATTACGGAGTTCTACAGCGATGATGATCGCAAGCGGCTTACCTCTGGTTACGTCCGGAGTCTTATAAACGAAGGCGAGTTCAGCAATGAATCTCGACAGATGGCAACCAAGTCCGGCAAAGTTCTCGATCTCCTTATGTCGGCAATTTCCGAACGAGACGCTGCCGGCAATGTACATCGTATGTTAGTTGCATCGAAAGACCTGACCGAGCGCAACCGCGCGGAACGTGAACTGCGCTCCGCTCTGGCCGAAAATGCGAGTCTGCGCGACGAATTGGAGCGTGAGCGGGACTACTTGCGAGAAGAGGTAAACGTCGCGATGAACTTCGGCAGAATTATTGGCCGTAGCAAATCGCTCAAACACATGCTTGCGCAGGTCGAGGCAGTTGCACAAACGCCGGCAAGCGTGCTGATTCTGGGAGAATCGGGCGTAGGCAAGGAGCTGGTCGCCAGGGCAATCCATGCTCGCAGCACACGCGAGGATGCACCGCTGGTGAAGGTAAACTGCGCATCGATACCGAAGGAGCTTTTCGAGAGCGAATTCTTTGGTCACGTGAAAGGGGCGTTCACCGGGGCGCACCGTGATCGCGTCGGCCGGTTTCAACTTGCGGATGGAGGGACAATTTTCCTGGACGAAGTTGGCGAAATCCCACTTGAGCTCCAGGGGAAACTTTTACGTGTATTACAGGAAGGCGAATTTGAGAGGGTTGGTGACGATATCACCCGGTCAGTGGATGCACGGGTAATCGCAGCAACCAATCGCGACCTGGAAAAACTTGTTGTCGCCGGCGAATTTCGAGAAGACCTGTTTTACCGGTTGAGCGTATTCCCGATCGAAGTTCCGCCACTCAGGAATCGACCCGAAGATGTGCTTATGCTGGCTCAGCATTTTCTTGAGCAGACCTGTATTGAATTCGGCAGGAAGCCGCTGCAGCTCACGAAAAGTCAGGCGCAGACTATTCAATCCTATGAGTGGCCGGGAAACGTGCGCGAGCTCAAGAACGTCATTGAGCGAGCCGTTATCCTGACCAACGGTGATACGCTGCGATTGGATTTATCCATTCCGGAAAACGTAGATGTAGCATCGGCGGCTGACTCGTTTCACGGCGGCGCGGAGATACTTACCGAAGAGCAGATGCGACAATTGCAGAAACAAAACCTGCTTTTGGCACTCAAACAGACCGACTGGCGGGTTTCCGGTCGAAATGGTGCAGCCGAGTTGCTTGGGGTAAAGCCTACGACCCTGGCAGACCGGATAAAATCGTTTGGACTTCGAAAACCGGCTCGTTGATGCGATGATGTGCGGCTTGTAGTGAGTACCTAATAAAGAAAATCCATGACTGTGAGTCGAATCTTCTCCGCGTTACTGCTGCTAACGCCTCTGATCGTACAGGCGGCATCGGACCTGCCCGCCCAGGTACAGAGTGCCCTCAACTACCGGGACGTGCCAGACGCTGCGCTCAGCATTTATGTCGAGGAAGTTGATTCCGGCGAAGTGGTGTTGTCCTGGAACGACGCGGAACCAAGAAATCCGGCATCGGTTGAGAAAATGGTAACTACATTGGTCGCACTGGATGTACTGGGTCCGGCGTACCGATGGAAAACCGAAGTCACCTTCCTGGGTGATATCAGGGACGGTGTCCTGGACGGCGATATTGCGATAAAAGGGTTTGGCGATCCTTACCTTGTTACCGAACGATTCTGGCAATTGTTGCGCGATATAAGACGGGAGGGTGTGTCCGGAATAGACGGCGACTTACTGCTGGATGACAGTTTTTTCGACGTCGGTGATTATGATCCCGCGGCTTTCGATCGCGAGCCTTTGCGGGCATACAATGTTTCGCCGAATGCGCTGCTGACCAACTTCAAAGTCGTGCGCTATTACTTTGAGCCGGATTCCGACGCTGCAGGCGTGAACGTGCGCCTGGAACCAACGCTCGACAATCTGAATATCGTCAATCGACTCCGAGTTTCGAATGGCTCATGCAGGGGCTATCAACGTGGCATTACCATCACGCCGAACGAGGACGTCAGTCGCATCACCTTCAGCGGCAGGTTCCCAAGCGGTTGCGAAATCTATGCAATGGATAGAACCGCACTAAGTCACAATGAATTCACTTATGGACTGTTTCGTTCCCTGTGGGAGGAAATCGGCGGCGATCTGTCCGGTGAGTGGAAGAAGACAATAGTTGACGCAGACCTTGAACCGGCCCTGGTCTTTTACTCGCTGCCGCTGTCCGAGGTGATCGCGAAAGTTAACAAACACAGCAACAACGTAATGGCGAAACAGCTGCTGTACACGCTGGCTGCCGAAAAAATCGGGCCCGCAGGGACGGAAGCAAAGGGCCGTCAGGTGGTTAACGACTGGTTGAAAGACCGGAAAATGGATTTCGCCGAATTGAAGCTGGGTAACGGCGCGGGGCTGTCGCGGTCTTCGCGGATGACCGCCAAACACCTGGGGGCGATGTTGCGATATGCCTTCGAAAGTCCCTACATGCCTGAGTACATGTCGTCCCTATCCCTGTCTGGTCTGGATGGGACGCTATCCAGGCGATTTCGAAACAGCGACCTGACCGGGCAGGCACATATGAAGACCGGGTCGCTGGATCATGTGAGCTCGGTCGCCGGTTATTTTCAGTCGCGCAACGGCAAGCGCTACATCGTGGTGACCTTTCTGAACCACACGGACATTCACCGTGGGCCAGGCCAGGAGGTTCAGGAGGCGCTGCTGCGCTGGCTTTACGACCAATAGCGGCACCTGATCCATAGTCGCTACGGCTCCGCCCCGCCGCTGCCGGCGTCCTCAAACTGAGACAGCCGTCTTAGTCTAATTCATTGATATCTGTAGTAAACTCCCTATGCTTTCCACAGTTAACGACGCTGTGTGAAGGCCGATTCTTGGGAGCAGCGACAATGCGTAAAGCATTTCTATTATTAGCCATGACTCCGCTGGCCGCGCTGGCAGAGACGGCCTATATCACCGACAACCTGCGGCTTGGGCTGCATCAGGCCGCTGACACCAGCGATCGTGCGTTTCAGACGCTCGAAAGTGGCCAGGCGCTGGAGATAATTTCACGGAACCGAAATTATGCGAACGTCAGACTACCGGATGGTGTTGTGGGGTATGTAAAAGCGGCTTATCTGGTATCGGAAAAGCCGGCGAAACTGATCGTCGCAGAAACCCAGTCCAAGGTGGAAAGCCTGCAGTCGGAACTGGACGAAACTAAAGCAGCCTTCGCCGCGCCGGCCGCAACAATTGACAGACTCGAACAGCAGTTGACAGCGAGCCAGGCCGACGCGAGTCAAAATTCAGAGCGCGTATCAGAATTAACGGACGAAGTGGACGATTTTCGCAGTCGACAGGACCGCTACAAATACAGCCTGCCGTTTACCTGGGTCGGTGGCGCCATGCTCGTTTGCCTGCTGGCCGGTTTTCTTGTCGGACTTTGGTGGGTCGACATGCGCAGCCGGCGGCGGCACGGCGGTATCCGCATCTACTAGGAATTCGCTGCCGATTGTCTCACGCGGCAGCGTAAAGTTTTGCTGTAATCCCGTTTCTAACCGGCAAGCCTGCGTCGGCAATTAGCTGATCAATTTCCCGCTGCGTGGATGCGCGTGCGACGCGATCGATCTGATCACGACTCAAGTGCGGTGCAAAAAGCCTTAAGAAATCTGCCATGTAACAGCGCAGCATGGTATTTCTGCGAATTCCTACCCAGGCGGTGCAGCGCGGGAATAAGTTCTTCACGGGTATGGCAGTCATGCTCTTTCTGTCATGTGGCTCAAAGGCCATGCCTGCGACGATGCCAATACCGATGCCCATGCGTACATAGGTCTTGATGACATCCGAGTCACGCGCGGTAAAGACAATGTTCGCGTCGAGGCCCTCCTTCAGGAAGGTATTGCGCAGGGATTCATCGCTCTCAAAACTGAATACGTAGCTGACCAGGGGATAGGCGGCAATATCCTGCAGTGTCACAGCTCGTTCCAGTTTGGTTAGTTCATGATCGTTGGGCACCAGTATTATTCTGTCCCATTGGTATCCCGGGAGACGCAAGAGAGAACCAAAGCAGTCTGACGAGCTGCTCGCGATGGCGAAATCGACATCGTTACGCGCCATCATGTCCGCGATCTGCTCCGAGGTTCCCTGGTGCAGATTCAGCGTCACCCTGGGGTACAACTGTCGCAGCTGTCGAAGGATATCCGGTAACACGTAGCGCGCCTGCGTGTTGGTGGCGGCAACCGTTAGCACACCTTCTTCTTCCTTATAAAAGTCTGCAGCGAGAGAGCGTATCTGTTCGACCTCAGACATGATCGTTCGAGCCCGTGCAATGACATGTTCGCCCGCACGAGTGATTCGGTGCAGGCTTTTCCCCCTGCGGGCAAAAAGCTGCATGCCCAGTTCTTCTTCCAGGAGTTTGAGCTGCTTACTGACGCCGGGTTGCGATGTGTACAGCCGGTCTGCAGCGGCGGTAATATTCAGACCATTGTCGACTATTGCCAACAGGTATTTTAGTTGTTGTAGTTTCATGTGGCCGTTACGTCAGGTAGTGTCGGCTCTTACCGTAGACAACGGCAAAGAGTGATCGTTGCAGGAATCCGTGCCTTTTTCGGGAAATGTCTTTCAATAGCCTGATTTCAGTCTGGAATTTGTCTTTCGGGGCATGCATATATAACTTTCAGTAATATCAAGTCGATCTAGATTGATTAAACCGTAACGGCTTGCGCTGGCACGACAATGATCGATTCATTAGATCTGATGCATCTGCAAGCACTTTGGTTGCGTATATAGTCAATTGCAATAAGAGCGCAAAGAATCCTCGCTTCAACGAAAACAGAATAAGGGTAGCGGAATGATCTATGACAGCATTGTTGACACGATCGGAGACACGCCGGTCGTGCGCTTGAACCACATCGCACCGGACGACGTTGAGATGTTCGTCAAGGTGGAGTCCTTCAATCCTCTCGCCTCTGTCAAAGACAGACTGGCAGACGGCATCATCAGCGATGCAGAGGAAAGGGGGGTACTCAAACCGGGTCAGACGGTCATCGAGGCGACGTCGGGAAACACCGGCATAGCGCTCGCAATGGTGTGCGCCGCGAAAGGATATGGCTTTGTGGCGGTGATGGTCGAGTCGTTCTCGATCGAGCGACGCAAGATCATGCGGGCATTGGGGGCGAAAGTTATTCTGACGCCCGCGGCCGAGCGCGCTACCGGAATGGTCAAAAAGGCAGAAGAACTCGCCGCGAAACACGGCTGGGTGTTGGCACGACAGTTCGAGAACCCGGCGAATCCGGAGTACCACCGCAAGACGACCGGGCCCGAGATTCTGCGGGACTTCGACGGTAGGAAACTGGATTACTGGGTAACCGGCTATGGCACGGGAGGCACGATGACCGGTGCCGGTGAGGTAATCAAAGCGAAGCGACCAGAAATCAAAATTGTTGCCACCGAACCAGCCGGCGCGGCACTGCTTGCAGGCGACGATTGGAGTCCGCATAAAATTCAGGGTTGGACACCGGATTTTATTCCCGACGTTCTGAATCGCGAAATATTCGATGAACTCGTGCCGGTTAGCGATGACCGTGCAATCGAGGTTGCGAAATTGCTGGCGGCCAAAGAAGGTATATTCGTGGGAATTTCTGCCGGTGCTACTTTGGCGGCCGGACTAGACGTCGCCGGGCGCGCGGCAAAAGGTGCTGTCATTCTGTCAATGCTGCCGGACACCGGCGAGCGCTACCTGAGTACGCCGCTGTTCGAGGGTGTGGCAGAGGGTTCCGACGATGAGTGGCTCGCGGCACAGGGCTAAACCAGCCGCGGCAAACGAAACGCCGTCGGCAAAACGGGCCGGCAGCCGCCCATATGTGTCAAATATCTGATTAAGCAGTAAATTTCCCTGCTGAGCAGCCCCATGGTTGAGACCTGAGTCACAGCCAGTAACGGGCCTGCATGGCAATGTGTCGTCATTGCGAGAGGCCGGCTCGATCGGCCGCGAGATGGGGTCACAATCGCCAATGCCGGCTGATGTATACAATCTGCTTAAACTCAAGAATATCGGTTCCGCAAAGGGTCTGTTGCAGTCCCTGGTACCACGCGCCCAGTGCTTTTGTTTCTACGGTCTTGGTCGTGAATGTGTGTGGAGCAGCGACGGCGTCGAAGACTACGAAATCGACAATTTCGTTGCCGAACTGCCGGAGGAAATTCTGCTCGGTTCAATGGAGGATGCCGATCACGTCAAACGCTCACTGACCTCTGGCCGAACACTTCTGCTTCTGCCGGTACAGACACCCGACGGTGTCGCGCTGGGCGTGCTGGTTTCAGTTTTTTCCAAGAATGCCGGCAAATCCTCGTCGTTCAATCCAAGCCTGTTGGCGGACATTCTGAAACCGGCAGTGCTGGTAATCGGTGAGACGCTGAGTCTGAACAGCCAATTGATCGATATCGATGGACGGGCGGCGCTTGCGGAAAATGAACTCAAACTCGTCTATCAGATAGATGAAAAGATTCACGGAACTTCACGAAGTCACTCCGGACTCGCCCAACTAATCGGCCAGAGTGGCCGTTTCCTCGAAATTGCCTACAGCGTTTTGCTGTTGCCAACCAAGAGAATCCGCATCAGCGCGACGCACTCTACCTGGAAAAGTGTCAATCGCAAGGCGGTAGATAAGTACATAATCGATACTCTGTTCAGTAGCCTGGAAGGTCAGCGGGGACCCGTGATTTTTGACGTGCCCGCCGTGGAGGATTCTGACAACCCCGCAGAAATGGGCTACCAGGCGATGCTCTGTCCGCTGGTCGACAAGAGCGGCAACGTAGAGGGTGTACTTGCCCAACTCGGCCGCGTAAATGGCAAACCGTTCGAAACAGCTCATATGCGCTTCATGTCGCACATTGTGCGCAAGGTCGAATACGTCATCGAGCAATCCTTCGACACAATGACAGGCCTGATGAATCGGCCCGGCTTCGAGGCACAGTTGAACGAATCCATGAAGGCGCTGGAAGGCGAAGAAGATGCCCATCAGCTGATCTATTTCGACCTGGATAACGTGCAACTCGTTAATGATACGTTTGACCGCAAAGCGGGCGATGAGGTGATCATGAGATTCGGGCAACTGCTCGAGGAGCACCTGCCCAAAAACGCGGTCGCTACCAGGCTGACGGGCGACGACTTCGTCATTCTGCTAACGCACAGTGTTGTGGACGAGGCATTGGAATTAACGGATGCGATCAGGAATAAAGCGCACGTATTAAGATACCTGCAAGGAGACCGGTCGCTGCAGGTAACCTTCAGCGTCGGTATCGCGGAACTGAACTCGCGCGGTTCCGAAGGAAACGCGCTTACTGCCGCACGTATAGCCTGCGATAGTGCGAAAGACCATGGACGCGACAGGATTGAAATCTACGACCAAGCGGACCAAAGCATCATCCGTCGATATGACGATATGTATCTTGTTGCGGAGATTCAAAACACGCTGGATGCAGACAGTTTCGTGCTGCTGGCGCAACCCATCGCATCACTCGCAAGTGACGAGCCGCCGGCGCATTTCGAGATTCTGCTTCGGATGAGCGACAACGAGGGAAATCGCGTCTCGTCTGACGCATTTTTCTCGGCAGCCGAACGCTATCAGCTGATGCCACAGATCGACCGCTGGGTCGTTTCGAATACGTTGGCGCGACTCGCTCCGCATGCCGCACATCTGCAGGACAGCGGTGCGGTATTCGCGATCAATCTGTCCGGACAATCGCTTGGCGACGACGACATATTGAATTTTATCGAGGAAGAAATTGACAGCAGCGGCGTGCCGTCGTCTTCTCTTTGCTTCGAGGTTACGGAGTCCGCAGCCGTTTCCAGTCGTAACAAGGCACAGTCTTTCATCAACGCGTTACGCAAACGAGGCTGCAAATTTTCTCTCGACGATTTCGGTGCGGGCTTGAGTTCGTTTGCTTATCTCAAGAGTTTTAACGTGGATACGCTGAAGATTGACGGCGGCTTTATCAGGGACATTGCAGAAAACCGTATTTCTGAATCGATGGTCGCGGCTATTACGCAGGTGGCCAAAGTCATGGATCTCCAGACTGTCGCTGAGTATGTAGAAAGCAAGGAAGCAAAGGACCTGATCGAATCACTGGGCGTCGACTTCGCACAGGGTCACTGGATCGGCAAACCGGTCGCGCTTGACGATACGTTGCTCGAGCTGAATACGCCGGCAGAATCCTCGGCCGGTTAACTCCTCCACCCGATTTATTTTGGTCAGACGCGACTCCGGAAGCGTCTGCTGGTCACAATGTGCCATATCTTGAGTAGACTTGGCCCGATGACCGAATGCAGCCCGACAATTGCCGATCTCGAGCGCATTGGCGTTCCCGCCGCGTTGCATGAGGGCGTCATCCGCTGGTTCTCGGGGTTCACAGCGACGCACGCTGAAAACCCTTTTCAGATGTGCGAGTCCGAAGCCGCAGCGGCAACGCTCGTGCGACTGGTCGCCAGCAGTGAATTCGCCGCGGGCGTCATGTTGCGTCAGGCAGATTGGTTTCTTGCTGCGCTCAGGGGCGGGACACTCTCGCTTGCCCCAGACGCGGCTGACCTGTCAGTCTGCGCAGCCGAAATCACTAACGCCGCAGCAGACCCTGCTATCGTCAAAGCGCAGCTGCGACAATTGCGCAATCGGGAAATGGTACGCATCTTGTGGAGATCGATCGGTGACCTGGATGATGTTGAGGGGTCACTGAAATCACTCTCATGTCTTGCGGATACGACGATCATCGCCAGCACCCGGTTTGCGACAAGCTCACTTCAAGTTCGATTCGGTAAACCAAGGAATGCCGACGGCGAAGAGATCTTGCTGATCATACTGGCGATGGGAAAACTGGGGGGTCGTGAACTCAATTTTTCATCGGATGTTGACCTGGTTTTCCTGTACACCGACGAGGGGAAGACAGACGGTCCGCGCTCTTTGTCCGCCCATGAGTATTTCGTGCGGCTAACGAGACTCATCGTCCGCCTTCTCGACGAAGTTACGGAAGATGGTTTCGTGTTTCGAGTGGACACAAGACTACGACCCTTTGGCGACAGCGGTCCGCCCGCAGTGAGCATCGCGGCGCTGGAGAACTACTTGCTGCAGCATGGCCGCAGCTGGGAGCGTTACGCATACGTGAAGGCGCGGGCCGTCTGCGAATCGATGGCAAAAGACGCCGTGCATGATTTACAAACTAACGTCATTGAACCATTCGTCTATCGTCGCTATCTCGATTTCGGTGTATTCGAGTCATTGAGGGAAATGAAAGCGCTGGTCTCGGCCGAGGTAAAAAGACGCGAGTTACAAACAAACATCAAGCTTGGACCCGGCGGCATTCGGGAAATCGAGTTCATCGCGCAATCGCTGCAATTGGTACGTGGAGGTGCTGACGCCGAGTTTCGAAGTCGCGAACTCAGGGTGGCGCTGCAGGCGCTGGGACATCGCAAGGGCCTGGATCAATCCACGGTGACCTCGCTGATTGGGGCCTATGATTTCTTGCGCAAGCTGGAGAATGGACTGCAGGCAATACGAGATCAACAAACACATGACCTGCCGGATATTCCTGTCGATCAAGCAAGGCTCCTGATTGTGATGGGCTGCCCGACCTGGGCAGACCTGATGGGTGTGCTAGAGGAACATCGCGATACGGTCAGCAAGACCTTCGCGGAAATCGTGTTTCGCGGTGAAGTTGCTCATGTAGAGGCCCAGCTGGCAGATCGCCTGATACGCCACTGGAATACAAACGCGGGCGCCGACAAGTGGTCGACGTTGCTAAGCGAGCATGACTATTCGGAGGTCGACGATCTGGTCACCTCGATCCTGCATTTTTCCGGCGCCGCAGTACAACGCCAAATTGATGTTACGGCCGAGAAGCGGCTGGCTCGTTTCATGCAAGCCCTGCTGCTGTTGCTGAAAGACAAACGTCGTCCTGCTGTGGTGTGTACCCGGGTGCTGGCAGTCGTTTCTCAAATCGTCAGGCGCAGTGCCTATGTGGCATTGCTCAATGAGAACCCCGGCGTTCTCAAACGCCTGGTCGGTTTATGCGAACAGAGCGCATACCTTGCGGAAGAAATTGCGCGTTTTCCATTGCTACTCGATGAGTTACTGGACCCACGGCTCTATTCTGCGGACATCACCCGGGCAAGTATGGGCGCCGATCTCGATGACAGAATAAGGCAAACGGATCCCGCTGACAGCGAGCGGCTGATTGAGATCCTGGCGCAGTTTCAACGAGCGACGCTGTTTCGAATCGCGGTAGCAGATGTTACCGGCAACCTGTCGATAATGAAGGTCAGTGATCGCTTGACTGAGCTTGCTGAATTGGTACTTGCGACGGCGTTGTTGATTGCACAATCGGATCTCGCCAGCCGGCACGGTCTGCCGGTGGTCAAAACAGAAGACGGCGAACGCGAAGCGGGGTTTGGTGTAATAGCGTACGGCAAGCTCGGCGGTATGGAGCTGTCGTACCGCTCCGATCTTGATCTCGTGTTTTTGCACGATTCCGAGGGAAGTGGTCAGTATACGAACGGCGACAAACCGCTCGAAAACAGCATGTTTTTTGGTCGACTGGTAAGACGGCTGGTGCATTTTCTCACGGCGCAAACCGGTTCCGGAACGCTCTATCAGGTGGATACTCGGCTACGCCCGAGCGGCCGCTCCGGATTGCTCGTCGTAAACATGGAAGGATTTGAACGTTATCAGGAAGAAAACGCCTGGACGTGGGAGCACCAGGCATTATTGCGCAGCAGACCAGTAGCCGGAAGCGCCGCGGTCGCCCGGGAGTTTGACCGCATTCGAATCGATACCCTGTGTAATCGCGTGCACGTAAATGCGTTGCGGGATGACGTTATTTCCATGCGCACAAAAATGCGTCGCCAACTGGACAAAACAACGGCACTGCAATTCGATTTGAAACAAGGTGAGGGTGGTATCGGAGACATCGAATTTCTTGTCCAGTACCTCGTACTCAAGAATGCGCATCGCGAACCAACCCTGATTCACTACACTGACAATATTCGTCAATTAGGCACACTGGAAGCGACTGGTTTGCTTGACGCCGGCGATGTCGCAGAACTGCAGAATATTTATCGGGCCTACCGACTACGAACTCATCACCTGGCCCTGGACGGAAAACAATCGCGGGTAGCCTTCGGCGATTTCGCTGAAGAAAGGTCGTTCGTCAAGTCGGTATGGCGCCGTGAGATGACCTAGCCTGCGGCAGGTCCAGCCAGTTGCCCGAATCTGCAAGGTGATTGCTATAATCGCGACCCGATCTGCGCCTTGATGCGCAAAATACAGGTGAACAAATTGGCAGACAGAGCAGGCACAGTCGAGCAGGACCTCATCCCGGCGAACTCGCAGCATCGCTACGAAGTTCGCCCCCAGGATCTTCCCTTATCGTGTCCGATGCCGGGCATGTATCTGTGGAATTCGCACCCGAAAGTCTACCTGCCTGTCGAAGAGACGGGAGAGGCCCGCTGTCCGTATTGCAGCGCCGATTACTTTCTGGCTAAGCCCGCGAAATGAGACCTATATTCGTTAAAAAATTGATCAAAAAGCCGTAAAATCGTCTAAAATCTGGAAAAGTTGAAAAAATTACGAAATCGCCAAGATATTAAGCGTAAAATTTTCAGAAAAAAATCTTTTTAAAAAACGCAATAAAATTCACCAAAAATTGCTTAATTGTCGCTAAAATCCTGTAAATGGCAGAAAAATAACGTTCCTGATTGTTTTTTGAACTGAATTCCCAGGTTCAAACTTCGGGTTTCGTGCTGCTGCTGAGTTTTTGCTCGAAAAATTTGGCAAAAATCTCTAAAAATGATCAAAAATCGGCATAAAAGACGCTATTTTCGAAAAATGTGATCAATTTTACTAATGACCGTTTCTTGCTTGATCAGATCCATCGCGCCTGGGTCCCGAACGCGCTGACCCCATCTGACCTGGTCGCTGGACTTTCCCAGGTAGCGCTCGACGGCCTCAGCATAGGCGTTCACCGTTAGGTCGCGATTGAAGTAGGGGCCACTGCGTGCAGGATTCGAGGTCGCATAAAGGCCGATAACGGGTGTGCCAACCGTGGTCGCCATATGCGCCGGTCCGGAGTCCGGACAGACCACAGCATGACTTGCCTCGATCAATGCAAGTAGCTCTTTCAGATTGGTCTTCCCGATGAGGTCGACGATATTCGCATCGGCCAGGTCGACTATTGTTTGTCCGTAATCTCGTTCCAGTACTGAATTGCCACCCGTCAGAATAACTTTGCAGCCGTATGTATCCTGCGCATATTTCGCCACCTGCGCGTAATTTCGTGCGCTCCAGTTGCGGAAATTGCGCGAGCGTTGACTGCTGCAAGGGCTAATTAGCAATACGGGCTCGTCGTCCGCGATGTTGATTGCTACCAACTCGCGGTCCGGTCCGGCAATAGGAACATCCCAGCGCAATTCAGTTTTCTTTGCGCCAATGTGTCGTGCGAAAGCCATCATGCCATCCAGTACGTGCTGGCCATCCTGTGCTGCAATGCGTTGGTTTGTAAACAACCACTGGAAGTCGCGCGCGCGCTTGAAGTCGAAACCGAGCTTTACCGGGGACCGAATGCTGCGACAAATCAAATTGGCACGCATTGATGCATGCATGCAGAGGGCGATATCGAACTGCCGGTCGCTAAGCTTCGTGCGAAGATCTTTCCGCGCCGCCTTACCACCGCGCTTGTCGTAAACAATAAACTCGACATTCTCGATATCTGTCAGCAGGCTTGCCTCGGTTCTGCCGATAATCCACGTGATGTTTGCAGACGGCCAGTTATCCTGAATATTGCGGACGACAGCGAGCGCATGGCAGGTATCGCCGATTGCGGAAAGACGGAGTATGCAGATTGTGCCTGGTGGTGGCACCTCAGACATCCTGACCGTGACGGAACACTGTTAAAGCTGAAAAGAGACTGGCAAGCTTGCAGGTTAACGAAGCCGCCATCGGCTTCGAGTTGATACAGGACCACCGGGTTTGACCAATATCGACACCGTCATTAGAACTAAACACGGCGCCATCGTATACGATACGGAGATTATCAACCAGATATCCGACGCTGCTTTTGATCCCGCTTCGTGGCCAAAGGCAACGCCGGTAACCGGCACATTGCGGTCCGCTGGTCGTGGAAATACGATGATTGTCGGCGAGGGGAATCGTGAATTCGTTTTGCGCCACTACGTGCGCGGCGGCGTGCCTGGCAGGTTTATTCACGACGCATATTTGTGGACCGGGGAGCGACAGACCCGTGCATTCTCCGAATGGCATCTGCTGGCCAAGCTAGTCGCCAAAGGCCTGCCCGTGCCGCAGCCGGCTGCAGCACGCTATCGCCGTAGCGGACTTATCTACAGGGCAGATCTTCTGACGGTCCGAGTTCCCGCCATTCTTTCACTGGCAGAGCGAATCTCCGAACGTCCCGCAGATGCGCCATTCTGGCTTGGTCTCGGCAGAGGATTGCGTAAATTCCACAAAGCCGGCGTGTACCATGCCGACCTGAATGCCTATAACGTTCAAGTCGATATTGCCGACCAGCTGCACCTTCTGGATTTTGATCGCGGCGCGCTAAAAGAACCGGGAGTCTGGCAGCAAAAGAACATTGCGAGGCTGCATCGATCGCTGCAGAAGATCAAGAACGCCAAACCGAAAATAAATTTTGCGCCCGAAAATTGGGACCAGCTGCTTGAGGGTTATTTCAGCGATTCGAGATCAGCATAAACGTCAGGCAGAGGTTCCGGGCGATTCTTGAATTTGCGGTGTACCCAATAGTATTGCTCCGGGCAACGGCGAATTTGCTTTTCGAGTATGGCGACATATTGCAGTGTGTCTTCTTCCGCGTCACCGCTCGGTAGTCCGGGAACCGGAGGCAGGATGGTCAGTTCGTAGCCGCCCTCCGGCAGGCGACGCGGAAAAAACGGAACCGCTTTGGCATGACCAAGCTTCGCCAGTGTCCCTGTCGCGGTATTGGTCATTGAGGGGACACCGAAGAACGGCAGCAACGCAGACTGTTTGAGATTGTAACTCTGGTCAGGCGCATACCAGACCGGAACACCTTCTCGCAGGCTTCGCACCATGCTCTTGATGTCGTTTTTTTCGATGACTTTTCTCGAGGATCTTTCACGGTTGCTGGCGAGAATTTCGGTGGTGAACTCACTGCGAAAACGTCGATACACTGTGTCGAATGGCGGGCAATGCATGCTTAACACGCGGCCACTGACTTCCAACGACGTAAAATGGGCGCTTAGGAGAATGACACCATACCCATTGTCGATGACCTCCTGGATGTGCTCAGCACCCGTTATTGTCGTAATCGAGTTAAGCATTTCGTCGGAAGCCCATCGGCCGAGGCCCATTTCGATGAGTGAAATGCCCAGAGATTCAAAATGCTCGCGAGCCACCTGATTTCGCTGTTCTACCGATAATTCGGGAAAACACAGCGCAATATTTCTGCGCGCTATCGCGCGACGCTCCGCACCGGCCGCATGAGCGAGCCGCCCAATGGATCTGCCAATCACCATCTGCCAGCGGTAGGGCAATAGACTCACAAGGCGCAAAAACCCGAAGCCAATCCAGGTTGGCCAGTATTTCGGTTGCCAGTAACGGTATAGCGGCTGGCGTGCTGGTTTTGTCATTGCTGCAACGGCGTCCTGAAGATGAGCTGCGACGCGAGTTTATCGGCATGGGATCGACAACGCGACCCGACCGCTTGTGGTCCATCCCCGGGCGCCCCGAGTCATGTGAGTAAGGGCCATTTGCGCTGCCGGTTGATCGCCGCGCGATGCTTGTTCAGAATAGGTACCTGTTCCAGTATTTTTGAGCAATTCAATTATTTAGCGGATAAATCTCGACAGGGCGATAATTATTACCATGGCAGTCTATTTGAGGAACACGGTCACTACGGTTTTTCTGCTCATCGCGCTGGCAGTGAGCGGTGTCGCGGCGCAGGAACGACAGGAGGATCCATTTCCGCTACCGGCTGAACTCGAACCCGACGTCAACTTCTGGCTGTCCATCTTCACGCAATACAATACGCGAGAAGGCGTGCTGCATGACAACCGTTTTCTCGGAGTGGTCTACGAGAAAGTGCCGCTCCCCGAGAAGGTCAGTCGCCGCGAACGACAGCGCATCGCAAATCGGCGGCGCGAACATTACAAGCAGGTTCTCCGGTCATTGGCGTCCGGCGATCGCGACAATCTCAGCGATGACCAACAGCGTGTTCTGTCTTTGTGGCCGGATGACGTGTCCAATCAGGAGCTGGCCTCTGCCGCGGGCAGAATACGGCTGCAGCTCGGTTTGTCGGATCGATTCGAGGCAGGTCTAAGGCGAGCAGGCCGCTGGCGACACCATGTTGAGGCAGAGTTCGCACGCCTCGGCGTACCGAAAGAAATTGCCGCGCTGCCGCACGTCGAGTCTTCCTACAATCCTGATGCACGTTCTCATGTCGGTGCATCCGGAATCTGGCAGTTTACGCGTGGCACAGGCCGCCGCTTCATGCAGGTCGATCATGTTCTGGATGAGAGAAATGATCCATTCCTGGCGACGACGGCCGCCGGCAAGCTGCTCGCGTACAACTATTCCATTACAGCGAACTGGCCAATGGCGATTACAGCCTACAATCACGGTCTCGCCGGCGCACGGCGAGCGATGCGTCAGTTTGGTGACAATGCCTACGCCGATATCATGCGAAACTACAAAGGGCGTACGTTCGGATTTGCGTCGCGCAATTTCTATGTTGCGTTTCTGGCAGCGAAAGAAGTCGATCAGAACCAGCAGAAGTACTTTCCGGGACTGGTGCCCGACGATCCGGTCGACTACACGACGCATCGCATGCAGGAATTCGTCCCTGCGAAGCAACTGGCTGAGGCCTTGAACGTTCGCGAACGAGATATCGCCCGGCACAACCCAGCGTTGCAGGCGACCGTCTGGCAAGGTAGCAAGCACGTGCCGCAAAATTTTGAGATTCGCATGCCCGCCAGCATGATTGAGGGCTCATTGTCAGATCTTGTTGCCAGCCTGGCGCCCGACGCAACCTTCGATAAGCAGTTGCCGGATCTGTTTCATACCGTGGCTCGTGGGGACACGCTTTCGGAAATTGCCGATGCTTATAGCACGCGTGTCTCGACCCTGGTTGCACTGAATGGGCTATCGAGCCGCAACCGTATTCGTGCCGGCCAGCAAATTCGCCTGCCTGCGGCCGGTCCGGCTCCGGCCGTCGTTGCCGCTGCCGCTCCGCCAGTGGCCGTTCCTGCCGATAGCGCACCGCCAGTGACCGTTCCTGCCGATAGCGCACCGCCGGTCGCCGTGGCCGCAAACGTTCCACCAACACCTTCTGTTGCTGTGCTCGCCGACGCGCCTGCCATAGGCGCACCTGTCGAGGAGGCGCCTGACGATAGACCCGGTGCGCTCACCGATCAGTTGAGTGACCTGATGGGCACGTTACAGTCTTCATTACTCTCTGACCCCAGTGATTATACCGTGGCGGTCGACAACTCAATCGAAGTCCACCCCCTGGAAACGCTCGGTCACTACGCCGACTGGCTTGGCATCAAGACACAGCGCCTCCGCGATATCAATGGTCTCGCGTTTCGGACACCCGTCGTTGTTGGGCAGCGCATCAAGCTGGACTTAGGGACTGTCAGCGCGACAGACTTCGAGGCGCTGCGCACTGGCTATCATCGGCAGCAGCAGGACGCGTTTTTTCGCAACAATACGATAACCGGCGTCAAGGAGCATAGCGTTCGCAGCGGCGAATCAGTCTGGATTCTGGCATTGCGCACCTATGATGTGCCCGTCTGGCTGTTCCGTCAGTACAACCCAGAGCTTGATTTGCACAACGTGCGCCGTGGCGCACGGCTCCATTTTCCGGTGCTCGAACAAAATAACAAGAGCTGATGCAATCGGTAGCGGCACTGGTCGTATTTCGAATGTTGCCCGTTGTCTTTGTTGTTGCCGCAGCCATCGCATATGTCTTTTACGTCGAGGGTGACACGGCTTACCCGTTCAGGAACACCTTGCCAATGGCGGCAGTGACCGTGCTAGCGCTGTTAACCCTGAGAAAAGGGGGTGGTCGCTGGACTGGCGCCGGATGGCGTTGGCCGCTGGGATCCTTAGGCTTTGCGATACCGGCGCTCGGACTGTCACTATACTTGCACTACGGATATGCGACTGACATGAATGGTATTTACAGTGAATCGGTTTACCCGACGGAACTCTTCAGGTATCTGCCGGCATATACGTGTGTGGCAGGTTGTATAGGCTTTGCAATTGGCTGGATCGCGGGAAGAAATGTCTGATCGAAACCAGGTAATGTGCGCCGATTCATTTTCAGACCGTGGTTGGTTTGCTAATCTCCCCTTGCATCCAGTTAACACACCGGAGTTACGTCGCAAGTGAGCTACGGCAAAATGACACGGCTCGTATTCGCCATTCTGATCGCACTTGCGCTGGCATTCGGCAATATGCGATTAGTTCAGGCGGGCGACTTTCCGGTCGCTGACAGGGTCGTCGTCGATAAGGGCAATCGCAAGTTGCACCTTATAAGGAGCGGCGCGCCATTCAGGACTTTTGACATTGCACTGGGTCTCGCGCCAGAAGGCGACAAGGAAGAAGAAGGGGATCAGAAGACGCCAGAGGGTGAGTACATGCTCGACGGACGCAATCCCGACAGTGACTATTTCCTGTCCATTCATGTCTCATATCCGAATGCTTCCGATAGAGCGGCTGCGAGATCAAAAGGTGTCAATCCTGGCGGGCAAATAATGATTCATGGCCAACCCAATATTCCCAACTATTCAACCGCATACTATGCTCGGGAAGACTGGACTAACGGATGCATAGCGGTTTCGAATTCCGACATGATCGATATCTGGCTCATGACGCCCGACGATGTGCCAATTCAAATCATCCCCTGATTCATTTTGGGCATATCGCGCCCATGACCTAAGCTGGCGGACCAATCTTGCAGAATGAAAAGCTGACCGGAATCGATCTACGCCCTACCAGCGGTGCGACCGTTGATGCGGAAGTCTGGCCAGAGGGTAGCCTGGAAGTTCTTTCACAGGTCGAAGCCGACACATTACGTTCAGAGAGCGAGGGAGGCCTGTACACCCTGTTGCGACGCTGCATGCTGGCGGTTCTAAACTCTGGGGCTGAGACTGACGATGCCAGGGCCGTCCATGAACAGTATCGAGACTTTGCAATTGGTTTCATACAGCAGGACCGTGGACTCAAAGTAACGCTCAAATCCGCGCCTGCACCGGCTTTCGTGGATGGCAAGATGATTCGTGGTACGCGGGAACTGCTATTTGCCGTACTGCGCGACATCGTGTTCGTGAATTCCGAGATTCGTGAAAGCGGTCGATTTGATCTCGCGACTTCGGAGAACATCACGAACGCGGTATTTCACATTCTTAGAAATGCCCACCTGTTGCGATCCGATACCGGACTGGATCTCGTCGTTTGTTGGGGCGGTCACGCAATCGGTCGTGCCGAGTACGAATACACCAAAAAAGTGGGTTACGAGCTCGGTTTGCGCAACCTGAACGTCTGTACTGGTTGTGGACCGGGTGCCATGAAAGGGCCGATGAAGGGAGCGACAATTGGTCATGCCAAGCAGCGCAATCGAATTGGACGCTATGTCGGCATCACTGAACCGGGCATTATCGCCGCCGAATCTCCCAACCCAATCGTAAACTCCCTGGTCATCATGCCGGATATGGAAAAGCGGCTGGAAGCGTTCGTCCGGACGGGTCACGGCATTATCGTATTTCCAGGGGGTGTCGGGACGGCAGAAGAAATTCTCTACGTCCTGGGAATATTGCTCCACCCCGACAATCGCGATCTGCCGATGCCGTTAATAATGACCGGACCGCCGGAGAGCGAGGATTATTTTCGGCAGATCGACCGCTTTATTGGGGCAACCATCGGTGCCGAAGCTCAAGAACGATACAAGATCATAATTGACGATCCTGAACGAGTCGCGCAGGAAATGGTCAACGGGCTTGAAGGCGTGCAGTCCTTTCGACGGAGTCACGGCGATGCTTACTACTTTAATTGGCGACTTCGAATTGATCATGATTTCCAACTGCCTTTTCGCGCGACACATGAATCGATGCGCGAACTCGATTTGAGCGAGGATCTGCCGCCGCACGTGCTGGCTGCAAATCTGCGGCGCGTGTTTTCGGGCATTGTCTCGGGAAATGTTCGCGAAGACACGATTGCAGCGATCGAAAAGGACGGTCCGTTTGATATTGTCGGCTCGGATGGCACGATGAAATTGCTTGATGCGCTGCTATCCGCTTTCGTTTCACAAGGCCGGATGAAGCTGGCGCGGGATGCGTACATACCTTGTTATCGGGTTCGTGCGTAGGATTAGTGGTCGGTCACGGGATTCTGTTAAAACCCCTTTTAGCGCGCCGCCTGCGGCCTCTCGATTAAGTAAAAAACCTACGTAATTATTTGATATTTATGTAAAAAATCACGATCTGCTCTGTGATGCAGTTCCTGTGATTCCTGTCGCTGGACAAGTAGCATTTCGTTAAAGGATTGCACGAGTACAGTCACATGCAGGATAGCAAGGACATGGCCTGGGTACGCAACCGCGATGCGTCGACCGACGAAGCCGAAGATGAAAATCGAAAAGCTGAGCTTGAAGCAGCTAACGAATCAGACCCGGATGGATGGCAACAATACCGTCGATGGATTTCGAAAGCACCTACTCCCCGAGGGCGCAGAACCGGACTGGACCCGTCCCTTTACACCTGGAAAGGCTACCGAAGCTGGAGTGAGCAGGTAAAGCGGAATTGGCGGGAAGGCTAGACCATCCGCAGTAACGCCTTTGTTCGACCGGTGGCCATCGAGACTTGCCAATAAATCACCGCCGTTAGCGAACACCGCTTGCAATCAGAGAATACGAAAGCCTCCGAGGAATCGGGGGCTTTTTGCGTTGATCCCGCAAAAGTTTGATTCGAATCCATGCCCGGGAAAAAGGTGGACCGGGTTCTCTATTTTGCACTTTGGTAGGCGTTCAAACGCAGCTCTGAAGCAAGCTGTGATCTGTCTCACGGTGACCGCAAAGTGACCTGACTATAGTCTCTAACAAGGACAACGAATGTGAACACGGAAGTATGTCAAACGAATGCCTAGAAAATGAATCGCCATTGTCTGCACTGAAGAGCGAATCGGCACGTCAAAGATGGGACTTGTTTCACCGAGCCATAGCACATGCCAAACAGTCTAATTCCGCAGCGCTGCAGGATACGGATACGTCATCCGGCGAGCCAAAACAGTCGGGGCCGCTCCTAACGATTGCCCGCTGAGGGTCAATCTGCAGGCACACTCAATGGAGCTCATAGTTCAGTACCTGGATGATCTGGAAGACCTGGTCTACGCATTCGCCCTTAAGTGGGAAAGAATTGGACGCACATTTCGTTTTACGTTGTTCGTAGCCGCTTCAGGGCTTTTGCAAGTACTGGCGGTTGTCCTGGCAATATACTATCCGCCCCTGGCGACAGCCGTCGCCGCCATTCTGCTGGTCGGCCTGCTCTACCGGGGCGCCACAACCAGTTTTCCGGAACCACTCAGCTCCTCCTGATCGGAAAAGCTTGAAAAATCTGTTCGAGGCCCTATCGTGTGACCGCGCAGCGTCACCGCCGCTGCGCTAATTCGCAACAGGTTTCAGGAGATATTGATCGTGAGTGAATCCACCGGTCGGGAAACGCTAGGTTTCCAGACAGAAGTTCGTCAGCTGATGCAGTTGATGATCCATTCGCTGTATAGCAATAAGGAGATTTTCCTTCGTGAGCTGATTTCGAACGCCTCCGATGCAGCAGACAAGCTGCGTTTCGAGGCTATCGAGGCACCGGACCTCCTCAAAGACGAACCGGAGCTTCAGATCCAGATCAGCTTCGACAGCGATGCCGGAACGTTGTCGATCGCTGACAACGGCATCGGCATGTCTCGCGATGAACTCATCGATAATTTGGGCACTATCGCACGCTCCGGAACTTCCGAGTTCCTGCAGCAAATGACCGGAGATGATAAAAAAGATGCAAAGTTGATCGGGCAGTTCGGGGTCGGTTTCTACTCCGCATTTATCGTCGCCGATCGGGTCGAAGTTGTATCTCGCAAAGCGGGTCTTGGTGCGGAATCCGCGGTGCGCTGGGAGTCCGACGGTCAGGGCGAATTCACCATTGAACCGCTGGCTGATGCAAGTCGGGGAACGACTGTTACCCTGCATTTGAAGCCTGATGAAAAAGAGTTTCTCGACGCGTTACGCCTGGAAACGTTAATCAGAAAGTACTCTGATCATATCGCCTTTCCAGTCCTCCTGGAAAAGGACGCCGAGGAAGGCAAGGAAGAGACTGCGGTTAATTCGGCTACAGCATTGTGGACTCGTCCCAGAACCGATATTTCCGAAGACGAATACCAGGAATTCTATAAGTACCTGTCGCATGATTTTACCGACCCACTGACGTGGAGCCACAACCGCGTCGAGGGTAAACGGGAATACACGAGTCTGCTGTTCATACCATCCGCTGCGCCATTCGACTTATGGAATCGCGAAGCGCCGAAGGGTTTGAAACTCTATGTGCAGCGAGTCTTCATTATGGATGAGGCAGAGCAATTCCTGCCGCTCTACCTGCGTTTCGTGAAAGGTGTGGTCGACTCGGCGGACCTGCCGCTGAACATCTCGCGCGAACTGTTGCAGCAAAACCCAGAGCTGGATGCAATGCGCGCTGCGTTGACGCGGCGCGTGCTGGATATGTTGGCCAAGCTTAATAAAAGCGACGCGGACAAATACGAGAAATTCTGGCAGGAATTCGGCGCAACCATTAAGGAAGGTCTCGTCGAAGACAAGCAAAACGCTGAAAAACTGATGAATCTCCTGCGCTTCGCGACATCAGGGTCGGAGACTGCCAAACAGGATCAGTCGCTGGCAGATTATCTGGAGCGAATGACCGATGGGCAAGACAAGATCTATTACATAGTCGGCGATTCATTCGAAACCGCAAAGGCAAGCCCGCACCTGGAACAACTGCGTGAAAAGGGCCTGGAGGTACTGTTGCTGCATGACAAGATTGATCCCTGGGTTGTCGAGCACCTGACGGAATACGAGGGCAAGCAATTCCAGGATGTCGGTCGAGGACAACTCTCGTTACCGGAAAGTGATGACAAGCTCACGCAAGATGCTATCAATGACGAGCACAAGCCTCTGCTGAAGAAAATTCGAAAAACGCTCAAGGAGCGGGTTGAGACTGTTAACGTCAGCCAACGGCTGGTCGACTCCCCGGCGTGCGTCGTGACGTCGGAGCAAGACCTCGGGCCGCAGCTGCGGCGCATGCTTGAGGCGTCGGGACAGGCGCTACCGGAGTCGAAGCCCGTCCTGGAAATCAATGTCGAACACCCGCTCGTCACGCGCCTCTCCGCGGAATCTGACGATACGCGATTTGGCGACCTGTCCCGGATTGTCCTGGATCACGCCCTGCTGGCAGAGGGTGGACAACTGGATAATCCGGCGGACTATGTTCGACGAATGAACCAGTATTTGTTGGATGTCGAAACCTCTGCCTAGCTGATATTTGGCTGGGAATCACGCTAGAATCCGCAGCACAGGAGCTTAGCTTTAATGAGTACAGATACCGAAGATCTCAAGACTCGTCTTAGTGACGAGCAGTATGCCGTAACTCAAGAGAAAGGTACTGAGCGACCGTTCACGGGCAAGTATGTAGACAACAAGGACGATGGCACCTATCGATGTATTTGCTGCGGGACCGAATTGTTTAGCTCGGAGCACAAGTACGACTCCGGTTCAGGTTGGCCAAGCTTCTGGCTCCCGCTTGCGGGTGACAACGTACGGACTATTCGCGATTCCAGTCACGGTATGATTCGTACGGAAGTCGTTTGCAGTCATTGCGATTCTCATCTTGGACATGTATTTGAGGATGGGCCCCAGCCAACAGGTCTCAGGTACTGCATTAATTCCGCGTCACTTGATTTCGAAAAGTCAGAATGATGCTCAACTCTGTTTAGATCAAAAGGCTATTCTCATGAGAAAAACGATTTCGATTATCTTTCTGACTGTTGCAGCCCTGCTTTCCGGTTGCGGCACTCCGGAGGAACCGCAACAGATTCAGGCAGTACCACAAAACCCTGCTGACATGAGCGTCGCTGGTATTGAATTGGTTGAAATCGCACCAGGTCTGTCACGCCGTATTTTGCTGCAGGGTGAGGGTCCGATGGCGGAGGTCGGACATACGGCTGTCGTTCACTATACCGGCTGGCTTCACGACCCTGAGGCGGACAACTTCCGTGGTGCGAAATTCGATAGCTCTGTCGACAGGGGCGCAGACGCGTTTTTCGACTTCCCGCTCGGTGGAAGGCGCGTCATAAGGGGCTGGGATGAAGGGGTTGTTGGCATGCAGGTTGGAGAAGTTCGAGAACTTACGATCGCTCCCGAAATGGGCTACGGTGAACGCGGAGCCGGCGCCGCCATTCCCCCCAACTCAACGCTGGTATTCGTTGTCGAGCTGATCGAACTCCTCGGCCTGGAAGATCAGAACTAGCCCGGCAAGCGGCAATATATCCGGGCTAAACGCCCGGAAAAACCATTTCAATCTCGATCCTGCGATTGAGCTTCAAGTCCTGACGGGATTGGCCATCCGTCAACGGGCGTGCCGAACCTGCGCCACTCACGTTTATCCGCGTTTCCCGGATGCCCTGTCCCTGCATGTAATGCGCTACCGCTTCGGCACGTGCCAGGCTCAATGCGACATTGCTGGGCTCGTTACCGGTGTTGTCAGTGTGCCCGGTAATCCTGAAATGCGCGCTAGGGCAGTCAACGGCGATCTGGACCAGTGTATCCAGGAACGGACGCGCACTGGGACCCAGAGCAGTGCCAGAACGCGGAAACTCGACTGAGTAATCTCTCATGGCATCGTCAAAAAGCACCGCACACTGATCAGCATGCGAATCCAGCGAGCCAATTTCCGACATTCGATGTTCTATGCCCATTCCCGGCAAAAGATAATGATGAATTCGCATTAATCCTGGCTGCCAGTTCGACTCGCTATTAGTGATCCCGGTGATCGAGATCAGCGTCTCGCTGATTCGAGTTGTTGAATAGTAACTTTCCGCAACTGCGCGTAGCGTTACTTCAGTAAGCAAAGCCCACCCCGGACGCAGGGACGGTTGCTCCATGACATGGAATGATCGCGTTTTGTCTGGAAAAAGGGCGAGGGCTCTTTGACGCAAGATAGACTCATGTGCGACCGAACTGACGACGCCTCGAATCGTCACCGAAGACTGATCGATATCGATTGTCAGCACAGACGCCTGGTCTACCGGCGTATCGCCGGTTTGACGAGCCTGAGCAGTAATAAATCCAAGTATTGCGCATAGCGCTGCGCCGAGCAGGTGCCGGTTAAGCCACACGGTCAGCGGTTGTTGTTCTTCTGATACTGAAGATCGCGCGCCTGGCCTATCCAGTCTTCCCGGTAGATACGGCTCCGAAAACCTCTCAACTGCTGTGCGACACGATCGATATCGTATTCACTCATTTCAGCAATCTGGTGAAACCGAACAATTCCAAGGCTATGCAATGTCTTTTCGATCGACGGTCCGATCCCCTTAATCATTTGCAGATCGTCTTCGGCGGCGGCTTCTGGTGCTGCAGGCTCCGACACGACAGGGTTGTTAACGTGCTCTTCTTCATGTTCAGTGTCATAGCCGTTTTCATTGTCATCGGGTTCAGTTGACGCCTGCTCCAGCGTGACAGGATTTCCGAAGTGCGTTTCTTCGTGTTCCTTGTCATAACCGTTTTCACTGTCACTTTGACGAACTTCCGCCATGCTGTCCTCAGAGTCGGAAAACACAGCGGCAAATGCACCATCGTCCAGCGACGTGTCGTGATGGGCCGGTGCTTCGTTCTTATCCTCAAACATATCGGCCAGTTCAGCGTCGTCGTCAATCTGATCCTGTAGTGTAGATGCATCGTTAAAGGACGTTACTGCAATCGGCTCGTTCGATGCGTCTCCACCATCTGGCAGAGACTCCGCGTCGACCGGCTCGATCCTGGTCTGATCGGAACGAACCATGTCTTCCATGGCCTGCAGGCGGGTTGTCACCTTTTCGAGTTCTTCTTCTAACTCGAACGCCTGTTTGTTGCGTTCCTGGAATTTTTCTACCAACGGCGGCACACGGCTCTGCCAGCTTGTGAGTTCGCGACTTAGACGAAAAATCTTGTCATCTTTCTCTTTCATCGCTGCAGACTGGTTGCGCTTGTGCTGGTTCTGCAAACGATCACGCTGCGCTACGGCGACGTCGAGATTGCCGCGAACGTCCTTGATCTGGCGCTGCAAGTCATCGCGGCGTGCGAAGGCTTCCTTGAGCGACGCAGACAATTCTTTCGCGCGATTGCTGTAATCTTTTTGAGATGCCTGGTATTGGCTGATTTGTTCCATCAGGCTTTTATTCTGTTCTGCGAGCCGATTGTGTTCAGATTGTTGGGATTCCAGCTGATTTTGCCAGCCGGCACTGACCGCGATCTTCTCTTTCGCACACCGATCCGTGCGCATTATCCAGCCGAGTCCAGCGCCGACGACCAGCATCAGTACGAACAAACCGAAATGTATGGCAGTTAACTCAGGCATCGCTCTCTATCCTTGGCCCGAAAACTAGTTGATGTCAGGAGGCCAGGCGAACCCCATCCATCTCCTGAAGAACCGCCTGGATCTGTTCAACAGCCCAATCGATTTCTTCACGTGTAATCACCAGTGGTGGCGCGAGCCGCACGACCGTTTCATGCGTCTCTTTGCTCAACAATCCACGATCCATGAGTCGTTCGCATATTTCTCGCGCGCTGCCGATTGCCGGGTCGATTTCGATGCCCACAAACAAGCCGCTGCCGCGCACTTCACTAATGAGCGGGCTATCCAGTTGCTGCAATTTGCTCATAAGATACTCGCCCATTTTCATGCTGCGTTCGGGTAACTTTTCCTCGACCAGAATATTCAATGCCTCAAGACCCACCGCTGCCGCCAGTGGATTGCCACCAAACGTACTACCGTGTGTACCTGGCACAAAGATATCCATCACTTCCTTTTTCGCCAGGAACATTGACACGGGCATGATGCCGCCGCCGAGTGCTTTGCCCAAAATCAGGCCGTCCGGAATCACATCTTCGTGATCGCATGCGAGCAGCTTGCCCGTCCTACCAAGGCCAGTCTGGATTTCATCCGCGATAAGCAACACGTTGTTGCGGGTGCAGATATCGCGACACCGCTTCAGGTAGCCTTGCGGAGGGATAACGATGCCGCCTTCTCCCTGAATGGGTTCGACCAGGAATGCCGCCGTATTCGGCGTGATCGCTTTCTCCAACGCATCAGCATCGCCATACTGCACGATCTTGAATCCGGGCGTCAGCGGACCAAAGTTTTTCTGGTACTCAGCCTCGTCAGAAAACGAAATGATCGTCGTTGTGCGACCGTGAAAATTGCCGGTGCAGACGATAATTTCTGCCTGGTCACTTTTGATACCTTTGGCTTCGTATCCCCATCGACGTGCTGCTTTAACCGCTGTTGCGACTGCTTCGGCGCCCGTATTCATCGGCAGCGCCATAGCCTGGCCAGTCAGCGCACAGGCTCTTTCCAGGAACGGACCCAGCCTGTCTGTATAAAACGCCCTGGATACGATGGACAATTGTTCTGCCTGGTTTTTCAGCGCAGCGACCAGTCGCGGATTGGCATGTCCGTGGCTTACCGCTGAATACGCGCTCATCATGTCGAGATACTTCGTGCCGTTTTCGTCCCAGACGTGCACGCCCTCACCGCGGGTCAAAACCACGGGAAGCGGATGATAATTAGGCGCGCAATACTGGCTTTCGAGTTCTTTTGCAGATGACATGTGATGCACTTCTCAATAGAGTGGATGTGACGACGGGTATAAGCAGTCTTTATAAGACCATAATTTTACAGCAAAAACATACGGGCAGGCCAGATACTTCCCATGGGAAAACACACTCAAAAGCGCCAATTTCTTATCGATGGAGCAGCCGGCGACCTTGAAGCGCTACTTGAAACGGCCACGGATCGCGATCTCGCGGGTTGTGCGGTGATTTGTCACCCCCATCCTGTTCACGGCGGCACCCTCCAGAACAAGGTGACACACACGCTCGCTCGCAGCTTCTCAGGCCTTGGATTTGCGGCGCTGCGATTTAATTTTCGCGGGGTCGGCAGCAGTGAAGGCGCCTTTGACGATGGCCAGGGCGAGCTGGAGGACGTACTGGCGTCCATCAACTGGGCAAGGGCTGAGTATCCCGGCGTTCCGCTCTGGATTGCGGGATTTTCGTTTGGTGCGGCGATGGCGATTCGGGCAGCGTCGATCGTTGCGCCGGACGGCCTGGTCAGCGTTGCGCCTGCCGTGGCACGATTTATTGATGGCCTTGATCCGCAGCCTGCTTGTCCGTGGCTGATCATTCAGGGCGATCAGGATGAACTCGTCGCTGTCGAAGAGACCATCTCCTGGATAAACGATCTTGACCCCGGGCCAGAACTGGAGGTTTTCACTGAAACGGAACATTTTTTTCACGGCAAGCTGACCGAATTACGCAGCGCCGTAGAGGAATTTGTCGACAGAAACGAATCGCGGCTCAAGCCACTCCTACCAGGCAATTCAGTAAGTA
>JBPCYD010000153.1:0-11553 GCA_051007895.1 Woeseiaceae bacterium | reverse complement strand
GTTTGGCGCCGCCGGTGAAAGGAATGCCTACCGAGATATGAGTTCTGCTGCGCTAACTGTCACCGACGGCGATCAGGATTCTCTGCTCGTTACAGTCTCCGGAGACTGGCTTCTTGGTGATGATCTGCCATCTCCCGATTCCGTGTTGGACTGCTTGCGAGGAGCGCCCGGACCGACGTCCCTGGCCTTCGATTCGCAATCCCTTGGTAACTGGGACACAGGCCTGGTGAAGGCACTGATTACCGTTTACCGCGGTGCAGCGGCAAGCAGCGTGGAGGTGCACGACACGGGATTGCCCGACGGTGTCCGTAAACTCATCGGCCTGGCATTCGCCGTCGAGGAACGCGAGGGGGCGCGGAGAATCGCCAAGCCTAAGGGAATCCTCGAGCAAACAGGCGAACGTGTCATGATCTCGCTCGCAAACGGGCGGCAGTTGCTTGCCTTCGTTGGCGAGCTCGTGCTTTCAGTCAAGCGATACATGCGCGGCAAAGCAACCTTCCAGCGCTCGGATGTCGTTCAGTATATTCAGGAGGCAGGCGCCGAGGCATTTCCCATCGTCTCACTGATCAGCTTTCTAATTGGCATGATCTTCGCGTTTGTCGGGGTGATGCAGCTGCGACTGTTCGGCGCGGGCATTTTCACGGCCGACCTCGTTGCGATAGCGATGATTCGCGAAATGTCCGCGATAATGACCGGAATTATCATGGCCGGTCGCACCGGCGCATCGTACGCCGCGCAGATTGGCACGATGAAAGTCAACGAAGAAATCGACGCATTGACGACGCTCGGCATAAACCCGATCGACTTCCTGGCGACGCCACGCGTTTTCGCGCTCATTGTGATGATGCCATTGCTGACGTTGTACTCCAGCCTGATGGGAATTTTCGGCGGCACGTTCGTCGGGCTGGCCATGCTCGACGTCAACCTGCTGCAGTATATTACGCAAACGATTGAAGCAGTCGACCTGGGCTCCTTGTTCGGTGGGTTGTTCAAGAGCGTAGTTTATGGAAGCCTCGTCGCGCTTGCGGGCTGTCACCAGGGCATGGCATGCGGCAACAGTGCGTTGGCCGTTGGTGAGTGCACCACGAAAGCCGTGGTGATGGGAATCGTATTGATCGTGATCAGCGCGGCCATCCTGACGGTCATTTACATCAACCTTGGAATCTAAGATGGCGAACGCACCCGACACACACATCGCCGCACAAGATCTGACCATGGCATATGGCGACTTCCTGATTCAGAAAGACCTGAATTTCACGATTAACCACGGCGACATCTTCATCATCATGGGCGGCTCGGGTTGCGGCAAGAGCACTCTGTTGAAAGTCATGATTGGGCTTAAGAGTCCGGCGAACGGCGAAGTCTTCTATGACGGTGAGGCGTTTTGGTCGTCGAGCTCTGCAGAACGGGAGCTGACCAAGAGAAAATTCGGCACACTGTTTCAGTCCGGCGCTCTGTGGAGTTCGATGACATTGGCCGAAAACATCGGACTGGCACTGCGCCAATACACCGACCTCGGCTCTGCCGAAATCCGCGAGGTGGCTGCGTACAAGCTGATGTTGGTCGGTCTTGCCGGATTTGAAGACTACTATCCGAGTGAAATCTCCGGTGGAATGAAAAAACGCGCCGCGCTGGCCCGCGCCATGGCCCTGGATCCGGAGATTCTGTTTTTCGATGAGCCGTCTGCAGGTCTCGATCCAATCAGCGCCAAACTTCTTGACGACCTGATCCTGGAACTGTGCGAAAGCCTGGGCACGACAGTGGTGATCGTTACTCACGAGCTCTCCAGCATTTTTGCCATCGGCAATAATTCGGTTTTCCTGGACCCGGTGACAAAGACCCAGCTGGCCACGGGCAACCCGAGAGACCTGCGAGACCACCACCCGAATTTTGACGTGCGGAACTTCCTGCAGCGGGGCAAGGCGGAGGAGAGAGCAGCATGAGCAAGAAGTCCAATCCCACGTTGATCGGTGCTTTCGTCGTAGGGGCGGTGGTTCTGCTTGCCGCGGGTATTGCAATATTCGGTGGATCAGAACTGCTGGCAAGGCGTGTAATATTTGTCTCTTATTTCGTTGAGGACACTCAGGGTCTGCGCGTTGGCTCCAATGTCGCACTTAATGGCGTTCGCGTGGGTCACGTATCACGCGTAGCGCTCCTTGCTGACATAGATTCCTTCGAAACCAAGACCGAAGTAACGATAGAAATTCTGCCGGACTCCTTCGTGATCACGCGCAATGGTGTCGCAATGGGACGTGATTTCGTATCATCGGTTTCTCATGACCAGCTGGTGGAAGTCGGCGGCATGCGCGCGTCGCTCGCCATCGAGAGTTTCATCACCGGTCAGTTATTACTCGAACTCGACACCCGTCCGGAGACCGAAATTGTCTGGCGAGGCGGCCCGGACCCGCCCTTTCCCGAAATACCGACGATCCCTTCCCGAAGCCAGGAATTACTTGCAAAGGCTCGTGCGTTTGTAGGCGACCTGGGCGAGGGATTCGATGTCAAGCAGATCGGTCAGTACTTGGAACACGCGCTGAAGGGTGTTGATGAACTCGCCAACTCCCGCGACCTGCGCGATTCCCTGGCAGGCCTCAACAGCATCATCAACAAGACAGAAACACAGGAGCTGACTGTCACCCTGCAAGCATCGCTGGATGAGATCCGCAGTGCTGCCGGCGATGCCAGTATCCTGCTGCGGAATGCCGATACAAAACTCGGCTCACTGACACCGGTAATCGAAAAAATGGTCGTCGCCCTGGACGAGGCTCAGGCTACCCTGGCTGCCGCGAAATCGGTATTTCGCGGGGAGTCAGCTGAGGTTTACCAGCTCGGCACAGCGCTCAGCGAAGTGGAGGGAGCTGCCAGGGCATTGCGCGAATTTCTGGATTACCTGGAGCGGAATCCTGAGACGCTCCTGCGCGGCAAGAGACAATGAAGGGAGGCAACGCTATGCTCGGCACAGCCAGATCGATCGCATTCACTGTCCTGGTCTTGTTCACCGTCGCCGCGTGCGGTACCTCGCCACCTGTTCGCTACTACGCGCTGTCGGCGACCAGCGTCGACGCGCGACAGGACCCGGCCGATACGGCGATTCTTGGCCTGGGACCATTGAGCATTCCTGAATACCTCAACCGCTCCCAGATCGTGACCCGCGACGCCAACTCGGAATTTCAGGTCGATGAGTTCAGCCGCTGGACCGAGCCCCTTGGCCAGTCACTGCACCGAGTGGTGGCGACTAATGTCGACAACCTGCTCGATAACGTGGTCGTTGTCACATTTCCGTACGACTCGTCCATTCGAGACGAGGTGGTTTACCGCCTGGTCGGGGACGTAAGCCGCTTCGATGCCGATCGCTCCGGCCGGGTAGTACTGGAGGTGCAGTGGTACGTCGCCGAAGTGGACGCGGAGATAGTGGTCGGGCCGCGTCGCGATCGATACGAGACCCAGGCGACACGGTCAGCGGAACCGGCAGCAGCCGCGGCGGCAATGAACGAGGTATTGCTTCTTTTCAGCCAGGACATTTCCAGTGCGCTTGCCGCTGCGATGTAGATGAAGACTCAGCGGGCATCGACCGGCCAGCATCCAAGATAGCTAATCGGAACTTCGTCTATTTGGATAAATTTCAATAAATTATTGGAATAAACTAGAACTGGCCTTCATCGGTCCGGACAAAGCTAGGGAGCGAATCTCAGCACAGTACGTGTGCCCGTCAACGGCTCGAGATCATTGGACTATCGTCCGATAGAAATCTGACGTCTTCCGGATATTGGACGTGCGCAGGGTTCGATACAATGCGCTCGATTAATAACCGGCCCTGGAGAATTATCAACATGTTGAAACACCGAATAGCGGCATTCTGTTTTATGTTTGCGATTTCTGCCACCGTAATGGCACAGGATTTTTTCGTTTATCCAAAAAACGATCAGGATGCAGCACAGCAGCAGAAAGACGAGTCCGAATGCTACGTGTGGTCCAAGAATCAGTCGGGATTCGATCCAGCAAACCCGCCCCAGTCTACCGCACCGCCACCTGCGGACATGGGGCCCGATGGATCGCTCGCGCGTGGGGCAGCCAGGGGCGCCGCGCTAGGAGCGATCGTCGGCAATTCCGATGACGCCAGGAAGGGTGCTGCAGCAGGTGCCGCCGTCGGCGTCATGCGCCGACGCGACCGGGCGCGCAACGATAATGCCGAGCGTGAAAGGCATCAGCAGCAGGAAGCCGCACGCCTGGCTGAACTGCATGACCGATTCAACCGTGCGTACAAAGGATGCATGGAAGCTCGTGACTACTCGATCAGCTAGGAGGCAAACATGAAAAGAACAAGAATTATTGGGACTGTTTTTTTGTGCGCAACTGCCGGTCTGGTCGGTGCGGCCGATTTCGACGGTTCAGAACCGATGCTCTGCTCTACAGTCGCGGTAAACGAGTGCCTGCCGAACGGCGATTGCGAGCGTGTTACCGCTAACAGCATCAACGCGCCGAACTTCCTGCGCGTTGATGTGGATGAGAAGACGATTACCAATGCTGATGCTGACGCGACAAGGCCAGCGAATGTCATCGAGAGCTCCGCTGTGATGAGCGGCAAGCTTTATCTCCAGGGTAAGGACGACGGCCTTGAAGGGGTGCGCGACGATGGGCTGGCCTGGAGCGTATCGATCAACCAGGTAACCGGAGAAATGGTATTGACGGCGTCCGGTTCGGAAGTCGCATTCGTCATTTTTGGCGCCTGCATAGCAATCTAGTCACCCTGGGCGGCGCAATGCAAAACAAGTGATCTTCCGGTGCGGCGGCCCTTGTTCGGATTCAAGCCGAACAAGGGCGCCGGGAAGGACACTATTGGTCGAGAGGTAGATTCACCTCGAACGGCGCATCGAGCGCTGCCAGTACGCGCTGGTCCCGGTCGTAGATATCTTTGTGAAACATGATTTTACCGTCTGTATCGACGTCGGCTGTCCAGTACATCAACAACACCGGTAGTGGCTCGGCGAGATGCACTGTCCGCATTTCGGCGCTCTCTATCTGTGCGTCGATTCTCGCCCTGTCCCAGCCCGTCGGCGCTAACAAACGCTCGGCCAGATCAAACGGATTTTGCGTGCGTATACAACCATGACTGAATGCACGTTCCGATCGGCCGAACAGGCTCTTGCTCGGCGTATCGTGCAGGTAAACGGCGTACTCATTCGGAAAGATAAACTTGATACGGCCGAGCGCATTGGCAGGCCCCGGCCGCTGCACGAACGTATAGGGAAAATTTCCGCGTGAAAGTTGCGACCAGTCGATCGAGTCCGGATCGACGTTATCCCCCGCGCGATTACGGACATCGAACGTGCGTGTCGCGAAATAATCCGGGTCTCGCTGTATGACCGGCAACATCTCCCTCGTCGCGATGCTGTATGGCACGGTCCACGTAGGATTCATGACGACGTAGGTCATTTCATCGCGGAATACCGGAGTCTTGTGATAGGGCCTGCCAACCACCACCCGGGTCTCCCAGGCAACCGCTCCATCCTGCACAAGATAGGCGCGAAAGCCCGCGATGTTCACGATAATGAAGTCGTCCTCCAGGCCACCCATTACCCAGCGCGCACGCTCCATGCTGATTCGCAGCTGATCGATCCGGTTCTCGACGGGAACGTTCATCGCCCTCAAGGTTGCGGGCCCTAGTACACCGTCGGCTTCGAGTCCATGTCGCGCCTGGAAAGCACGGACGCCGTCCGCCAGTTCGGCTGAGTAGACATTCTCCGTACTGGTTATCAAGCCTTCGAGGTCACCGCTGATCGCCAGTCGCCTGGCAATTATGGTGACGCGTTCGTCTGACATTCCTTCTTTTAGTGTCACGCCCTCCGGCGTGACGGCCCACCCTCCTTCGTCGCGGATCTGGCGGTGTGCCTTTAGCGCCTTACGCAATCGCACATACAGTGGGCCGCGGTCATAGATTTGCTCCGTGAACCGGGCCAGTGACGGCGAATCGATCGCGTCCTGCAAGGTTTTCAGCGGATCCGGTCCGACCGGTCTGCCGTTGAAATTCCAGCGGGAGTCGAGCGTCGCAGGGTCAACGCGGCCGAACGCCTGGTGGAAGCCGAGGCGCAGCAGGCTGTCGGTGAACAGGAGATCAATTGCCGCCACCTGTCGGGGCGTCGGCGTCGTGCCCTTCTCCAGGGCGCGATAAGCCCGTTCGATCTCAGCCGCGTGATAGTCGGCAGGGTTCAGCCCATCGTCGCGGCTCCCTCTCACCAGTTCGAGCAGCTGGCCGACTTTGTCGACGCTGGACCAGGTCGGCCTGAATTCGCGCCGCTCATAGAACTCAGCCAGCGCATTACCGGTGGCTATATCCACCTCGCCAATCGAAAGTTGACCGGTCTCCCGAAGGTTCTCTATCTCGGTCCGGATGGCCTCGTTGTTGGCGACGTCCTGGGCGAGTGCCGGAACGCCAACCACGACGAAGAGAACCAGTGATATTGTCCGCAGGAATGCGGCGATTGCAGGGGTTTTAATTTGTCGATCGGACCTCATTATCGTGAATCCTTGGTTGTATAATTCTCAGTTATGATTCTAATCAGCCACCAGGCTCGCCGCCGCATCTACAACACCTTAAAAGCCACTTTGCTTGCCGGTGTTTTCCTGCCGCTGCAGAGTGCCACGGCGGTCGACGAGCGCCGCCTGAGTTTTCTTCATACCCATACCAGCGAGCGCATCAGTGTGTCCTACCGTCGCGGCGAGGAGTATCTCCCGGCGGGACTCAGCGAGTTAGATACATTCCTGTCCGATTTTCGCAACGGTAAAAGTATCAGCATCGATCCGCAATTGCTCGACCTGCTCTACGACATCCGCGCGGAACTGGGCGGCAAAGGCACTTACGAAGTGATCTCCGCTTACCGCTCGCCGGAGACCAACGAGATGCTCCGCAACCGTTCCGGTGGCGTCGCAAAAAACAGCCTCCACATGCACGGACAGGCCATCGACATCCGCCTGACCGACGTCGCGCTCGAGAGACTTCGCGACACGGCGATTGCCATGCAGCGCGGCGGTGTCGGGTACTACGCCAGCTCGAATTTCATCCATGTTGATACCGGGCGAGTCCGGCGCTGGTAGGCTATTGCACTGGTGGTAAATGCTACTGCCTGGCCAGGTATTGGAATATCCGGTTTCCGTCAATCTGTTGCACTTGATGCCCCCGCGTTAGCGGAGCAGACGCTTCCCGGATAGTACGAATACGACGATTTTGTTAAACCCTGTATCGTAACTTCCTCTCGAATCGCATTGAGCTTGTGATCCGGGCGACCTGACTACAGAGGTATCAGCGCATGGGCATTAGACTTCCTTCGGTTTTTTCAGTTTTGACAATGCTTTCACTTGCAATTGGCGTAACCACCAACGCCATGGCACAGACTGCAAGCGACGCATGCCTTGTCGAGGCGATGGCGACGGCCGACGATTCGACCACGGTTGGTGAGCTTCGTGTTCTTTGTCAACGGGAGCAAGACGCCCAAATGAGCCAGGCCTCTGACGTCCCTGTGTACGAACTCAGTGCATTCGAAGAACGATTTGCGATCGAAAGTGAAGCCGAAGACAGGCCGTTCATCATTACCCCGCATCAACCTAACTTCATTCTCTGGTCGGCCGTCGACTCCCCGAACCAGGCCCCGTTTGCAGATCCTCTCGGCATCCAGGAACCGCTCGATGACACCGAGATGGTGTTCCAGGTCAGTATCAAGGCGCCGATCTGGCGAGGCATTTTCGATAGCAACGTGGATGCGTATTTCGGCTATACCGTGCGCTCGTGGTGGCAGCTGTTCAATGACGATTTATCAGCGCCATTTCGCGAAACCAACTACCAACCCGAGCTGTTCTTAAGGAGCATCGCCGACTACAATTTTCTAGGAATGAAAGTCAATGGCTGGGATCTTGGATTCAATCATGAATCCAATGGCCGCGGAGATCCACTGACCAGGAGCTGGAATCGCATCATAGGCAGGACCGGGCTGCAACTGACAGACAACATAAACATCGTTGCACGGGCCTGGTACCGGCTACCGGAGGACGACATCGATGACGAAAACCCCAACGAATATAAGTACTACGGTTACGGCGACGTGCGCGCAGTCTGGACGCCAAACCGCAACACGTTCTCTGCAATGGTGCGGCCCGGCACGGACGAGACCAGTTATGAACTGACATGGAGTTACCCGATCAGCAATGTATTCAGGATTTATGCCCAGTACTTCAACGGATACGGTGAAAGCCTGCTCGATTACGACTATGAAATGGAGCGCTTCAGCATTGGAATTGCCATGAATGATTTCCTGGGCAGGAACTAGGCGAAAGTTGCTGCAAGAATGGCATCTCCCGAAGACGCGGGTCAGGACTGTTAGTCCGCGACTCGTCAGTCTGTCCTTACTCGCAACGGCGCTCATAGCGTTTGATTCCATTGCGGCGGAAGGCGGCTATAGCAACTACGTCGCGGGGAGCTATGGCGATTTCGGCATGGCCCTCATGCCGAGCGAGAACTGGACGCTGCGCAACGACTTCTATTTCTACGACGCCAGCGTCGCCCAATCCGTTCGATCGGGCAACATAGAGATTGGAGCGGACCTGTCATTCGCGATGAATTTCACGACGCTGCTTTACAAACCGGACGTCGAAATATTCGGCGCGCAGTATGCGGCTGGCATATTTGTGCCAATCGTGGATCTCGATCTGGATGCGAGCCTTTCGATCAGCGGCATGACCCGATCCGTCAGCGACAGCGCGACCGGACTTGGCGATGTCGCATTGATCCCGTTCGCTTTCTACTGGCAGACCGGCAACCTGCACATGTCGTTTGCTGAGTTCATCGTTACGCCGACCGGCGACTATGACCTAAACAACCTGATTAACAAAGGACTCAACTACTGGAGTTTCGATACGAATTTCGCACTGACGTACCTGGACCCCGAAAAGGGTCGGGATCTTTCGTTCAACGTGGGTTATATCTACAACACCGAAAACGACGACACTGATTATCAGACCGGCCAGGAACTGCACGTCGACGTCGTGTTCAACCAGTTTTTATCCGAAACGTTCGCAATCGGCCTGCACGGCTTCTACCTGAAGCAGATCACCGGCGACAGTGGCAGCGGTGCCCTGCTGGGCGATTTCAAGGCCGACGCGTCGGGTATCGGACCGGCGCTGCTTTGGTCGACGAAGATCGGCGGCCAGGATGTCTCATTCGTCGCCAAATGGCTTAGCGAGATTCATGCCGAGAATCGGCTTGAAGGCGATCACATATACTTGAGTTTCGCCCTCGACTGGTAACAAGCCCCACCCGGTTGCGGGACCAGCCGGGCTATCCGAACCAGCCATTGAAGAGCTGGATGATAATGGCGTTCGCGAGATCGATGAAGAACGCCCCAATCAGCGGCACGATTATGAACGCCCGCGGCGACGGTCCGTAGAGACGGGTAACGGCCGTCATATTCGCCATTGCCGTTGGCGTCGCACCAAGTGCGAGTCCCACGTATCCCGCCGACATGACCGCGGCATCATAGTTTGCGCCCATCGCTCGAAAGACGACAATGCCCGCCCAGGCGAGCACCACGACCACCTGCGCGATCAGTATCAGCACGATGCCGAAACCCAGGTCTGCCAGTGTCCATAACTCCATGCTCATTAACGATATAGCCAGGAACAGTCCAAGACTGAGTTCCGAGACCAGCGCCAGCGATCTTGAATGCTCGGGTCGCGGCAACTTCACGCGTGGCAACATGGCAGGCCCGAGATTGGTGATCAGTATGCCAGCGAACAGGCAGGACACGAACGTTGGCAATTGCACGCCCAGGCTCTTGAGACCCAGATCGATATTTATACCAATACCGACCGCGACAAAGATCACCAGGATTGCCCGCAACATGCTGTTGTACGCGATGGGAATAGCCTCGTCCTCGTGCTCGACGCCGATTGTCAGCTCGGCGTCGCTGTCCGGTTCCAGCCCGTGGCGAGCGACCAGGAACCTGGCCACCGGCCCACCCAGCAAGCCGCCCAGAATCAGGCCGAAGGTCGCGGACGCGATGCCGATCTCCCCGGCGAACGCGATTCCGTATTCATCCCTGAAGATCGGCGTCCAGGCGATCGCGGTGCCGTGCCCACCGGACAACGAGACTGACCCGCCAACCACGCCCGTCAATGGCTCGAAACCCACCAGGGTCGCCACGAGAACCCCCGTGCCATTCTGGAGCGCCAGGTAAAGCACAGCGAGGACCAGCAGGATGCCGAGCTGTGGGCCGCCCTTCAGGAGCGTCTCGAATCGCGACGACAGTCCGATAGTAGTGAAGAACGCAATCAGCAGTTCATCGCGTACATCCAGCGCAAATTCGAACGTGAGCCCGAAGAACGCGTAACAAAGACCGAAGAAAACCGATGCAATCAGGCCGCCGACCACGGGTTGAGGAATGTTGAAATCGCGCAAGAACGAAATCTTGGCGACCATTAGTCTTCCCAGGTACAGAACCAGGATGGCGATGATGATCGTCTGGCGGCCATCAAGGACAGTTGAATCCACGGGCTTTCCCTTGTACAAAGCTGACCGAACTGAGCGTAAATTGTCTCATACGTTGATGTCACGATACAGGTTGCGCGGGATGCCAGGCGAACCCTGCCGGTTTTCGGATATTCAGAAATGGGATGGTGCGGTACAAACAACAGCCACAAGAGGGACGTTGCAATGCACCTGTCATCGCCGTCAGCTCACGCCCGATCTGTGCAGCTGACACGAGAAACATCGCTTTTTCTGACAAAACGCTTTTTTAACACTTGCATAATCAACGAATGAATCAATCTACAGTGCCCATCCGCCGATTTGTGCTCACATGTGCAGCGGCGATCCTTGTACTGGCGACGCCCGGCTACGGTTCGGAGTACCGGCGTGCCGAGGAAATTGCCCCGGAATCCGCCGAGGGTGCAGTGGGCGGGATCGAATCAATCGACAATCCTCCTTCGCGCCGACCGCGACTTGGGCTGCTGATAGACCTGCTCGCCGACCGCTCGCCATTCTGGCGAGACTCCTCACTCGATCTCAGCCTGCGCGCCTACAACTTTCGGCGCGATGATGACAACAGCACCCTCGCTGAAGCGAGCACCCTCGGCACTGACCTGACGTTTCAGTCGGGCAAGTGGCGCGACAGACTCTCGATCACCACGTCCTGGCACACGTCGAACAAAATCAACGCACCGCAAGGGTCCGGAGACACGGGCCTGCTCGGGCCGAACCAGTCCAACCTGTCGGTCATCAGTCGAGCGTACCTCGATGCAAGCCTGACCAAATCCACCGGAGTGCGGCTCTATCGCCAGGATTTCGGCATGCCATATATCAATCGTCAGGACAGCCGGATGATTCCGAACACGTTTGAAGCCTACGTCGTGCGACATCCGGGAGAGCGCTTGGTGTGGATTGCCGGACAAATCACGAAGATGAAGAAGCGCGACTCGGAAGATTTTGTGCCCATGGCGGAGGCTGCCGGAGTAGCAGGCGATGACTCCGGTACGACTATTGCCGGCGCGCGATACACATTCGAGAAC
>JBPCYD010000152.1:0-2965 GCA_051007895.1 Woeseiaceae bacterium | reverse complement strand
TCGACTGCGGCGGCAATATTGAAGAGAGTCGCATGACATCGCTTGGTGCCGAATTTGCAGTATTGATGCTCATTTCCGGCAATTGGCATACACCGACGAAGCTGGAAAAGGCTTTGGATGAGCTCAGTAAGGAACACAATCTAAGCATCAATCTCAAGAAGACCGGCACGAGAACCGACCATGAGGACTGCATCCCCTACGGCGTTGATGTGCTCTGCCTTGACCAGGCAGGCATCGTATTCAACCTGTCGGAATTCTTCGCCTCGCGAGATATCGAAATTTCTGACCTGGTTACCCGTCGCTATGCAGCCCCCCACACCGGCGCGCCCATGTTTTCCGTGCAGATGTCCGTCAGCATCCCCGCCTCGGCACCGATCGGGCAGCTGCGTGACGATTTCCATGATCTTTGCGAACAACTCAACCTCGACTCGATTCTCGAGCCGATAAAAGCATAATCTGTACGCCCAGTTTTACGCCCAGTTTAAGGAGGCAGAACATTGTCTGGTCCAGTATTGAATCGAGTCGTTAAAGACTTCAAGTGCGCCGCGACGGGGGATCAGACGATCCAGCTGAAGTCGCTGCGCGGGCAAAAAGTCGTGCTGTATTTCTACCCAAAAGACTCGACACCTGGCTGCACCACGGAAGGTCAGGACTTCCGCGATCTGCACGCGAAATTCAAGCGACAAAATACCGTTATTCTCGGTGCGTCCCGCGACAGCCTGGCCTCTCACGAGAAATTTCGAGACAAGCAGAAATTTCGCTTTGACTTGCTATCCGATCCTGACGAAAAGCTCTGCAAGCAATTCGATGTCATCAAGGAAAAGTCTCTGTATGGGCGTAAATTCATGGGGATCGAACGCAGTACCTTTCTGATTGATGAGAAAGGCAAACTCAGACAGGAGTGGCGCAAGGTCAAAGTCAAAGGACATGCGGCCGAAGTGCTCGAAAGTGTCAAGAATTGCTAGGCGGTAAGCCATTATTATTCAATAACTTATGTGAAGTTGTTAGCCAATAGTGACGCAATGAGCTGCTCAGGCATCCCTGGTTACAGGTATCATGGGAACGGGTTCCGACAATATCGGTCGGATTACCTTGAACAGAGGCCGGAAAAATAACATCGTGAGACCTGGAATCGCCAAGAAATTCGCAGTCCTGCTGCTCTGCACCGGGCTGACACTCGCTGCAGGCGCACCGGCGGCCGAGGTCAATCTGCCGGACATCGGCAGTCCGGCAGACGCTGTATTGTCGAAAAGCGATGAAGCCCGGCTGGGCGGCGCGATCATGCAGCAAATTCGCGCCAGCGGCGATCTGGTCGAGGATCCCCAGATCACCGAATACATCAACGAAGTCGGTCATCGCCTCGCAGCCCAGGCGAACGCCGACGGCCACCACGAATTCTCGTTCTTTGTTATCGACAACCCGGTCATCAATGCCTTCGCCTTGCCGGGCGGCTACATCGGCGTCCATACCGGCCTGCTCGAAGCCACGCGAAACGAAGACGAACTCGCTGGCGTATTGGCGCATGAAGTTGCGCACGTTACCCAACGCCACATTGCGCGGCGCATTCATTCCGGCCAGCGGCAGAGTATTCTCAGCACCGCCATAATGCTGGGCGCGATTCTCGCGGGCGCCGTTGGTGGCAGCAGCGATGTCATGCAAGGAGCGATTGCCGTCGCACAAGGCACAGCCGCTCAGCAACAGATTAATTTCACGCGCGCAAATGAATATGAGGCAGATCGGGTCGGCATATCGTCGCTGGCAGCCGCCGGATTCGATCCGCAGGGCATGGGATCGTTTTTCGAAGTTATCTCCCGGGGCACCTCGCCTTCCCAGGCACAAGTGCCTGAATTCCTGCGAACGCATCCGGTTAGTAGCGCCAGGATTGCCGAGGCTCGCGGACGCGCTCGCAATTACCCACCAGTGCATACCGCCGACACAATCACTTACGGCATCGCCCGGACCAGGGTTATCGTCGATCGGCAGAAATCGCCCGAAGCGGCCGTCAGTTACTTCGAACGGGAACCCTACGAATACCAATCTGACGTAGAACGCTACGGCCGCGCCATTGCCTACATGCGCGCTGAGCGAAACAACGAAGCGAATCGAATATTCGAAGAGCTGGCCAACAAAGAGTCGGAGGTCATTGCCTACCATATTGGCCTGGCGGACTCGCAGATAGCGTTGGAGGCGATCGCCGAGGCGATTGACACGTTCGAGCGCGCCCGCGAATTGTTTCCGCGGAACATACCTTTGGTGATTCACTATGCCGATGCATTGATGAAGATCGGTCAGCCAGTGCAGGCGCACGAGATGCTGCTCGATTTATTCAACCACGTTGCACCCACGCCGGAACAGGTACGCATGATCGCTCGCGCGGCCACAGAAGCAGGCGAGGATGCCGAAGCCCGTTATTACATGGCCGAGTACCGGTTTATGATCGGCGACCTCGTCGGTGGCATTCAGTTTTTGCAACAGGCGCTGCGCGTTACCGACCTTGACGAAATCCAGCGTATACGTTTTGAAGCACGCATCGATTTTGTCCGCGACTTCATGAGTGAGGAACAGTTGCAACAACTGCAACGGGGACGCGGCATAGGCTAAGCCCGGTACGATTCATGTAAGTTTTGTTACTATCGAGCCAACAAAAAAGAGAAGAACAGATCCTTGGTAACGAATCACAAATCAATGCGCGCCTGCGCAGCTGCAACTGTCGTAGTCGGAGTGTTGTTCGCGTCCGGGTGCACGACGACTAACCCAGCAGCGCCTAAAGAGGAACGTGCGGCCTACGACTCATGGGAGCCATTGAATCGTCGTGTACATTCGTTCAATGACACTGTAGATCGATTTACTTTCAAGCCGCTGGCCAAGGGTTATGAAGCCGTTTTTCCGCGTTTCATCCGAACCGGAATTAATAACTTTTCAAGGAACCTCCGAACCCCGCTGTTCATGATAAATAACCTGTTAC
>JBPCYD010000151.1:0-6568 GCA_051007895.1 Woeseiaceae bacterium | reverse complement strand
TCCATCCTTCGTTGTGTCTCCCGCTGATTCTACACCAGGGAAATGAATGTCAGGTTTAACCTCAAAACGTGTTTCCGAAACAGTAAACTGACATTTTTTCGCAGGTTTGTCGTTGTAGTGCACTGATGAAATCAAATTCGAGAACTGTTTTCGACCCGAATTTCAGGGGCAGTTTACTCGATTCAGCCAAACGTCGAGTTAAATCCTGTATTTGATCAGAGCAACCATTCCGCATTCAGACGACGGTGATATTGTTCCGACCCCTGATCTTCTGTTTGCGGGATGTGAATCCGGGGAGACACCTGGATCCGAGCTGAAAAATCGCGTCTCTCAGGGACAGTATTTACTCTGGCCCCGATTTACGTCAAATCTATCAGTGAATTGTGACTCTAAGGTCGGCGCCATACATCGATAGTTCCGGATCGAGACGACCAGACGTATAGCGTCGTATCGATTGTCGCTGCGATATCTGGCGTCGACTCCCTTGGCATGCTGTTGTTCACGGTCACATCCCGGGTGCCGGCGACAGGAGCCGCTGAGGTGATCGACGCCAGGTCGCTGCTCACTGTATTTTCGTAGATGCCGTAGTTAGTCCCAAACGACGTGCTGCTCCACAGAAGCGAGTAGCGACCGTCAATAAATGAAGTATTCAATTCCTCAATGGGCAGATTGCCCTCCGACTGAATTTCCAGTCCCGGCGAACTTGCATCACCGTTGATCAATTGTCCATCTGTCCCGACCTGCCGACCGTAGATGCCGAACGAACCCGAGCTAATCGTGTTCGTCTCAAGAAGGCCCTCTACCCACGTCACCAGGAAAGACTGACTATCCGATGTCACCTGCACGTATCTTGGGTTGTCGCCGTTGTCCTCCCGAACCAACAGCGGCGAAGGTAGTTGCACGATGCCATTGAGATCAAGAATTTGCGCATAGATCGGTCGCTCAGGTTGCCGAACGTCGAAGGCAAATCGCGGTTCAATCGCGACCATCACGCGGTCCAGCGCCAGCGCCACATAGGACCGGTAGACAAACGCGTTGACCTGCTGTGGATAGAGCGCGCTAAGATCGTCAAATACGGTGAATGGCGCTGAGACACTACCGTCGGGAGAGACCAGCGCTCCCAAGAGGCGTTTGGTGCCCGCCAAATCGTCGTCATTCCAAACCACCATGTGCGCGCTACCGGTGTAGACCGCGGCCGGCGCAAATTGCGCTGTGTCGCTGCTGTTTGAAATATTGAATGGCGCATTGTCCAGCAGCGAACCGGCGGGTGAAATTCGCCGTCCAAGGATTTGTCGGAGTCCGTTTTCCGGCCCCATGTACGTTACCAGGTAGTTGCTGCCATCGAAGGTAATCTCAGGACGCGTAAATCGGCAACCGGTGTTACCGGTATCAACACCCGCTTGAATCAGTATTTCGCCGCCGATTTTTTCACGGTCAGCACCGATCAGCTGGCCAATAAGTTCTGCCGGATAGGGGAAGTCAGGAGATTGCCGACATGAAACGATCAGGAAGCTGTTTCCATCGGTGGCGATAGGCGTCTTGCCAGGATCTTCGAGATTGGAATCAAGCGTAAAACCACTCATCGCAATCCGACCAACGCGCATATTGTCGGCGACATAGCGTGCTATTTCGACGTTCCGACTAAACTGCGAACGCTCGGCAGAATAGAGCAAACCGAAAACAAATCCATCCTGCGGCAGGGTAATTTCCATAAACCTCAGGTCAATCGGGACGCCGGCTACATCGGCGTCGAAAATAGTTTCCTGCGCTGTAATGCCATCAATGATTCGAGTCTGAGCTGAAACTTGCTGGATATTGCTGATGCCGTCAGGTGTGGCTACGCCGCCCGTCGCGACCCGTGCAATGACGATGTTTTCGCGGAATTGATCGTTTACTCCCTCTGCGGGCTCGGTGAACGAGGAGATAATCTCCGGATCGGAAAACAAGAGTTGTTCCCAGCCCGATGGCAGTGGGGCGATGGCTTTACCGGAAGGAAAGTATTGGGTTGTGAAGTTGACGGTCGATGGGTCGATCGAAGTGACACCGCCGCCGCCACTACCACCGCTGCCACCACTGCCACCACCACCTCCGCAGCTGGTGATCACCAGAACCAGAACAGGCAACGACAACAAATTTCTGTTTGTTACTTTATTGCTCAATGATGACCCACTTTCTCTGTCAACAGGCTCGATGCCTCGTGTATTTAGTCAAGCGTTATTCTGACCAGACTAGAACTGGATAGCCTGAAAATACTGTGCATTGATGCCTGCAAAAAATCGCGGTACAAGGTCCCATTATCGACTGTGAACCGGCGCGTTGTTGAGGCCAAGTGGAATTTACACTGCATAATCCAATGATGTCAGAGTAAAAGATTTCGCAATTCACCGGAAGGTTTTGCTCCGCCCCCTGGAGTATCCCCTGATCGTGTTGCTATGACCTGGCGCGCCTTTTTTAGTAATATTGATATATGTATGGACGTTTTCATTTCGTCGAACGTTTGATCCTGCGAGAGAACTCTTCATAACCCATTGACGGCGCGACGTCAGTTGCGCCCTATGTTCGACAGTTACTGTCGAACAGTTCAAGGAATCAACTATGAACCTTCGTTTACCGACCAGTCTTCTGCTTTGGGTCGGGCTGAGTGCGTGCGCGCCTCCTGATTCATCGGCACCTGCCGCCGCTCCGGAAGCGCTTCCTACCCTGGTCAACGCGGACGGCACGTATCCGGTCAAGCCACTCGAAAAAGACACGATTGTGGTGAAGGTTTTGCAAACCGGCGTAAATTCACTGCAAGACTTCCCCACCATTGAAGAAGGGCTGGAATTCAACCTCGCGATGATGGAGCGCATGGCTGACCAGGCTTGCACGGAAGGCATGAAACCCGACTTCTTGCTCTTTCACGAGTTTCCGCTGACGGGGTATTCGTCCGGATCACGCGAGGAAAAACTGAAATACACCGTGCAGATTCCGGGTCCGGAAACAGAAAGGCTCGCGGAAGTAGCACGAGAATGTGACACCTATCTTATTTTCGGCAGCTACGCGACCGATGACGATTGGCCGGGCCACATCCTGAGCTTCAACACGGTTATCGATAGACAAGGCGATATTGCCAAGGTGTTCTGGAAGTCGCGCAACGTCAAACGCCTCTACCCGGATCGCGAAATTACCACCACCACGATAGAGGCAGTCCGAGATCGGTATCGCGCGATGTATGGCGTAGAAGAAGAGTTTCCTGTGTTGCAGACAGAGTTCGGGAATATTGCCGTCAGCACGGTGCAATTGGATCCATTTGTTTACGCAGCCTTTGCGATGCGCGGCACCGAGATTATGCTGCGCACAGCCACATTATTCTCCGAGGAGGATGTGCTCGCGATGGCGAGGTTCAACAACTTCTACTCGGCAATGGCTAATTTCGCATTGCCCCTGAATCCTCAGTATGAAGCCGGCGAATCGGTCATTGTGTCCCCCAATGGCGAGATATTGGCCAAGTCACCCTATCTCGACAAGGACGACATCATCGAAGCTGAAATACCCATCGCGGAGTTTCGCGAAGGTCGCAGAATTCCAAACTACGCCTACGACGTCACGCTTCCGGTCCTTAATCAGTATCGGCAGGAATTTCCGATCAACCACCTCGACCTGCCGCGGGAAACGTTACCGGATACCGGCCAGGACATGAAAGCGCTAATGGAAGGCGTCAGCCGGTTTGATCGCTCCACGGCAACGGAGTCGGAGTAGGAATCACGAATTTCCCTGGGCATTAGGTTCAGAACAGGAATTCCGCAATCTCCTGGAAACGCGCTTACGCCGAAAAAGTATTACTCCGACTCCCGATGGCTTTTTGCTAGTATTTTCGGATGGCGTTCGTACTCACAACCGCCGAGGAAATCACTAACGCGATTGATACCATCGTCGCAGACGTATGTCCCGGTGCGGGCCGTCGCCCGATGTATGGCGGTATGGTATTCGAACGGGAACCGGGCGTTCACAAGACGATGGTGTGCGGCCACTTCGTGTATAAGAATCATGTAAGCGTGGAGTTCAGTCAGGGCTATGCGCTTAGCGATCCGGAGTCGGTGTTGGAAGGTAACGGGAAGTACAGGAGACACATCAAGCTGACTAGCCTGAACGACATCCAATCCAGGTCTGTTCGTGAAATGATTGAGCAGGCGTTCTCATAACACGTGAGTGACCGGGGAATAGGGCCAGAGAAGTAACTCCGCATTGCCTCATGGATTGGGGTTGGAGTCGAAATCTGCAAACCACCGAGAAATGTTTTTCGCTGACCCCGGCAAAATTTCAGAGGAGAAGTAATCACCGTGAACGAAATAATTTGTCCGCATTGTGGGAAAGCATTCAAAGTTGACGATGCAGGGTATGCGGATATTCTGAAACAGGTTCGTGACAGCGATTTCGAGAAGCAGCTGCATGAACGGCTTGACTTCGCCGAAAAGGACAAGCTGGCTGCCATTGAACTTGCCAGGAACAAGGCGGATAGCGAAGCGCTGAAAGTAGCCGCCAGGAAGGACGCAGAGATTCAGGAGCTTAAGGCGAAGCTTGATAATTCTGCAGTGACACAAAAGCTTGCGATCACGGAAGCCGTAAGCTTAGTCGAGAAAGAACGCGACAAATTGAAGAACGGCCTGGAACAGTCGGAGCTCCAAAAGCAGTTGGCCGAGAAGGCGCTCAAAGACAAATACGAAACGCAGATCAAGGATCGCGACGAGGCGATTGAGCGCCTCCGTGATATGAAAGCCCGGCTGTCAACCAAGATGGTTGGCGAAACCCTGGAACAACACTGCGAAACCGAATTCAATCGCATTCGATCAACCGCTTTCCCAAGAGCCTATTTCGAGAAGGACAACGACGCGAGGTCTGGCAGCAAGGGCGACTATATTTTTCGCGACGCGGATGAGGCAGATACTGAGATCGTCTCGATCATGTTTGAAATGAAGAACGAAAGCGACACGACGGCGACCAAGAAAAAGAACGAGGATTTTCTCAGGGAACTCGATAAGGACCGCAATGAGAAGGGGTGTGAGTACGCCGTGCTCGTGTCCCTGCTGGAACCTGACAGTGAGTTATACAACTCTGGCATCGTTGACGTATTTCACCGCTACGCGAAAATGTACGTCATCCGACCGCAGTTTTTTCTACCCATTATCACGCTGCTGCGGAACGCAGCAATGAAGTCAATGGAATACAAGACGGAACTTGCGCTCGTTAGAGCACAGAACGTCGATGTCACTAATTTCGAAAATGACCTCGAAACGTTCAAGACCGCATTTGCGAAGAACTATGATCTTGCATCGCGGAAGTTTCAGAAGGCAATTGACGAGATTGACAAGTCAATTGATCATTTGCAGAAGACGAAAGACGCTCTGCTCGGAACTGATCGGAACCTGCGCCTGGCGAACAATAAGGCACAGGACGTGACAATAAAGAAGCTTACTCGGCGTAACCCGACGATGGCGGAGAAGTTCGATGAGCTAAAGAAGAATGGATCGTCTGATGCTGATTGATGTGATCGGCAGGAGTGACCTATGAATCTTCGATACAAAATTATCAACGGGTTCTTGGCCTTGCTGGCGCTGGCCGTTGTAGCGCTCGCGATATCGATAAGCTACACATCCGACTGCACGCCACCACCAGGTGTGTCTGCTGGAACAGAGTCGATGAAGGCAGTTGTCTCACGATGCTATGGCGGACCCGAGGCAGTCGAATACATCGACGTCGAGAAACCGACGGCGGGACCCAAGGACGTCGTTGTTGCGGTCAAAGCCGCAGCCGTGAATCCGCTCGACTACCACTATATGCGCGGGTCGCCCTACCTGATGCGTCTCTCATCAGGCATTGGCAGGCCGAGCGATCATCGAATGGGTGTCGATTTCGCGGGCGTAGTCACCGAAGTTGGATCCGACGTAACTAAATTCGCTGTGGGCGATGCCGTATTTGGTGGACGAAGCGGTTCGTTTGCGGAATATCTGCAAATTCCCGTAGATGGCGCAATAGCCGCAAAACCCGAAAACGTGAGCTTTGAAGAGGCCGCTGCGATCGGTATTGCCGCGATCACCGCTCTGCAGTCACTTCGCGATGACGGCAAGTTAAAGTCGGGAGAGAAAGTCCTGATCAACGGCGCATCGGGTGGCGTTGGTACTTACGCCGTACAAATTGCCAAAGCGCTAGGCGCCGAAGTGCATGGCGTTTGTAGTACGCGCAATGTCGAGATGGTGCGCGCACTCGGTGCCGACCACGTATTCGACTACAAAAACGAAAACTACACCGAGAGCGATAACGAATACGACCTGATCGTTGACATGGTTGGTAGCCAGTCCCTGACTGAGAATCGTCGCGTGCTTAAACCGCAAGGACGCATGGTGATCGTCGGCGGTCCCAAAGGAAACTGGATCGCGCCACTAGTGCCGCCAATGAAAGCGGCGTTGCTGTCGCCATTCGTCGATCAGGAGCTGGGCATGATGCTGGCGGTGATGGACGGTGAAGATCGTGAATACCTTGCGAACCTGATGGCTGACGGGCGACTGACATCGCGGATTGACAGGCGTTACCC
>JBPCYD010000150.1:0-8203 GCA_051007895.1 Woeseiaceae bacterium | reverse complement strand
GCGCTGCGCGTTACCGACCTTGACGAAATCCAGCGTATACGTTTTGAAGCACGCATCGATTTTGTCCGCGACTTCATGAGTGAGGAACAGCTGCAGCAATTGCAACGGGGACGCGGCATAGGCTAAGGCCGGTACGATTCATCGAAGTTTTGTTACTATCGAGCCAACAAAAAAGAGAAGAACAGATCCTTGGTAACGAACCACAAATCAATGCGCGCCTGCGCAGCTGCAACTGTCGTAGTCGCAGTGTTGTTCGCGTCCGGATGCACGACGACTAATCCAGCAGCGCCTAAAGAGGAACGTGCGGCCTACGACTCATGGGAGCCATTGAATCGTCGTGTACATTCGTTCAATGACACTGTAGATCGATTTACTTTCAAGCCGCTGGCCAAGGGTTATGAGGCCGTTTTTCCGCGTTTCATCCGAACCGGAATTAATAACTTTTCAAGGAACCTCCGAACCCCGCTGTTCATGATTAATAACCTGTTACAGGGAAAAGGCAAACGGAGCCTTTCGGAAACGGGCAGATTAATCGTAAACACGGCCTTCGGCGTTGGTGGATTGTTTGACGTCGCCACCCAAATGGGCATGGAGACCTACCGTGAGGATTTCGGCCAGACTTTGGCCGTGTGGGGTGTCCCCGATGGACCTTATGTCGTGATTCCAATATTCGGTCCGCGCACGCTTCGCGACGCCACAATGATTCCCCTCAATTTCTTCGCCGATCCCCTGCTCTACATGGATCATGACCGAACCCGACGGACAATCTATTTCGTCCGGGCCGTCGACCTACGGGCAGAACTGTTCCCGGCCGAAGCCCTGATAGAGGATTCATATGATCGATACCTTGCGATCCGTGAATCGTACCTGCAGAACCGTCGGTTTCTTATTTACGATGGGGATCCGCCCGAAGACGACGATTTCTATGACGATTTCGAAGACTTCGAAGACGAAGACATTGAAGACGCGCAGCCTCTAAACTAGTTTGTCGTGACAGGTATCATTCGGCGGGCGCCTCGATAAACCCAACCCAGCGTTCGCCTCTTTTTAACAGGTCGTCAACTTCCGTCGTCTTCGCGATGGCATCTATTTTGTCGGGCATGCCATTGAATCGAATCTCACGAACTGTGTGATTCGCCCAGGTGATCCACTCCAGCAACAGCGCCAGTCCGGCCGAATCAGTATGGGTCACAGCCGACAGATCAATTTCGAGAAGCGTGTGCTCTTCGAACAGCGCTTCACTTTGCATCAGGATTTGTCCGGCCGTGTCGAACGACATCCGTCCACTCAGGGCAAACTGCCCATTGCCGAGGTCCTCGAGCCCGTAGTCGCTCATCAGTCTGCCGCCATCTCGCTTTCCAGTCTTGCGATTACAGCGTCCAGATCCTTGGCGCGGATTTCCGCATTCAGCTCTGTTCGGAAGTTTCGGACGTAGGAAATTCCTTCAATGGTCACATCGAACATCAACCATCCCGTGTCGCGACGGACCAGTCCATAGTTGACCGGCACCTTCGTGCCATCATCAAGCTGCACAATGCTCTTGACGGTAATCCTGGCTTTGCTGTCATCGCCGCGAAACGGAAGAATTTCGACGCGGTCCTGATTGTACTCAAGCACCCCATCCGCATACTTTCTCAACAACGTTCCGTAGAAAGCGTTGATAAAACTGTCGCGCTGCTCTGCATTCGCCGTTCGCCAGTGGCTCCCCAGTACTAGCTGTGCCGCGTAGCGCCGATCGAATCTTGGCAGCAATATCTCGTCAATCAAGGCGTACAGTGCCGTCTTGTTCCCCGACAACTCTTCCTTGCGGCCATCCAGCCCTGCCGCAAGTTCATCCGCCGCGCTTTGAATGACGTCGTTTGGACTTTGAGCGAAAGCTGCGACACTCAATAGCAACAATGCCAGCGTAGTAAAAAGTCGATTCACTTTAGTTTTCTCCACAGGTTTATTCGGCATCGCCACCGCGATTGAACAGGTACTTACTGATCAGGTTTTCAATGACGATTGCAGACTGGGTGAACTGGATCTCGCTGCCCTCTTCAAGATAAAGATCCGATCCGCCCGCCTGTAATCCGATGTACTGGCTTCCCAATAGTCCTGCTGTCAGGATACTCGCGTCCGAATCATCCGGAATCTGATCGAATCTACTGTCGATCTGAAACGTCACCTCAGCATCCAACGCCACGGGATCGAAATCCACGGAAGTGACGCGGCCGATCGTTACGCCGGACATCGCGACTGGCGCTCGGTCCTTCAAACTGCCAACATTCTGAAATCGCGCCGTCACAGAATACGTTTCCCCGGCTGAGAAACTCTCCGAACCTGTCGTCTGCGTGGTGAGAAAAAAGAGTGCCGCCATCCCCAGTAGGACAAATAGGCCCGTGCCTAATTCAACTGATCTTGTCTGTCGCATTGCCAAACCTCAGATAAACCTTGCAGTAATAATAAAATCGAGAATCAAAACGGCGATAGCCGAAATAACCACAGACCGTGTCGTCGCACGACTGACACCTTCGGCGGTCGGTATCGCATTATACCCCTCCCAGACGGCCAGCAAGCTGGCTACAACGCCGAACACAAAGCTTTTGAATATGCCTTCGTAGACGTCCTTTAGTTCGAGTGTTACCTGGATTTGTTGCCAGAACGCACCCTGATCCACGCCAAGCAGATTGACGCCGACGATGTGCGCGCCGAACAGTCCGATCACACTGAATACGGCGGCAAGCATCGGCATAGAAATCACACCGCCGAGGAACCTGGGTACGAGTACCCTGCGCAGGGGATTTATCGCCATCATTTCCATCGCAGATAGCTGGTCGGTCGCTTTCATCAAGCCGATTTCCGATGCCAAAGCTGTTCCGGCGCGGCCGGCGAAAAGAAGGGCTGTCACGACTGGCCCGAGTTCTTTCAATAGTGAGAAAGCAGCGAAAGTACCGATCGAATCCTCGGCATTAAACTTTGACAGGATACTGAACCCTTGCAAGCCGAGGACACCGCCAACAAACAGTCCGCTGACCATGATGATGACCAGCGAAAGTGCGCCGGCGTTATGGACCTGTTTAACAACGAGACCGCTGCGACGAAACAGGATCGACGGCGAATTGGCAACCAGGCGCAGGAAAAAGATCAGCAGTTTGCCGAGCGTGCGCACAAAATCTTCCAGGGCGTACCATAGCTCCTGCAACATATCAGCTACTCAGCGTCTCGGCCGAGCAGTTGCTCTGCATAATTCGGCGCCGAAAAATGAAACGCAACCGGACCATCTGCCATACCGTGCATGAACTGCCTGACAAGCTCTGAGCTCGTATTGCTCAGTTCATCCGGACTGCCCGAGGCGGCTACCTTGCCATCCGATATCAGGTAACTGCAATCTGAAACAGTGGCGATTTCCTGTACATCATGGCTGACGAGTATGCTCGAGATTCCGAGTGCATCATTCATCTTTCTCACCAGGCGAACAATGACACCCATGGAGATTGGGTCAAGCCCTACAAACGGCTCGTCGTAAATCAGAATAGCCGGATCCATGACCATTGCGCGAGCCAGCGCGACGCGACGCGCCATGCCGCCGGACAACTCCGACGGCATCATGTCCGCCGCACCACGAAGTCCAACAGCGTGCAGCTTGGTGAGCACAATGTGCCTGATCAGACGATTAGGCAGCCGTGTATGTTCCCGCAGCGGAAATGCAACGTTCTCGAATACCGAGAAGTCAGTCAGAAGCGCACCATTCTGAAACAACATGCCCATCCGTTTTCTCAGCTCATACAGTTCTTTTTGGCTGAGTTTGGCGATATCAATTCCTTCAACCAGGATCGTCCCACTGTCCGGGATTAGCTCTCGCGTGATTAGTCTCAACAGGGTGGTTTTACCTGTGCCACTGGGGCCCATGATCGCCGTAACCTGCCCTTTGGCGATCGTGATATTCAGGTCTTTGAATATCTGGCGATGCCCGCGTGAATAGTTGAGATCACGAATCTCGATCAGATTGTCAGAAAGGTCATTCATAGGAGCGCCCTTGTTCGCCCGTCGCAGGTTTGTTTTTTGCGATCGCTGGTGCGTGCCGGCGAACATATTATTTGACTGACGAATGTTGCGTCGGTCTAGCATAACAAAAAATCCCAGATACAAAGCCAGGATTCTGGTCGCCGATGGCGCTGTTTTCGTGCTCGGATACAGAAAATTCGTGTCCAGCACTGGTCCCGAAATTCAAATAGGACTAAAATGGTCCTCTTTGGATCGTGACGGAGAAATCGCGGTGCTGCGAATGAGCAAACTGACCGACTACGGTACGCTGGTTCTCGCCAATTTGCCGGACAGCGAAGCCGGGCTTAAGAGCGCCGCTGATGTTGCCATGGCGAGTGGAATTAACCTTCCAACCGTCAGTAAATTATTGAAATCATTAACGAAAGCGAAACTGGTTGTCTCTGGACGCGGCGCCCAGGGCGGCTACAGGCTCGCCCGCGATGCGGCAGATATAAGCGCCGCCGAGATTATTGACGCCCTGGAGGGACCGGTATCGATTACGGAATGCAGCGCGACTGACAGTCATTGTGACCTGGAGTCCGTCTGTAATGTCGGCAACGCCTGGCAGCGCATTAATGTCGCCATTCGACGGGCCCTGCAGGATATCAACCTGACCGAGTTACAGCGGGCTCGAGCGCCCGTGCCGCGATTTGATCTGGCTGGGACGCCAATACATGTGGAGCGCAAAGAGTAAGCCTATGTCTACTGACCCCAGCAACCTCGATTCGCTCGTCAATCGTCGCTATGAGCACGGTTTTATTACTGACATCGAAACTGATTCGCTGCCTCCAGGTCTCGACGAGGACGTGATTCGGGCGATTTCAGCACGCAAGAATGAACCGGAATTTATGCTGGAATGGCGCCTGAAGGCTTACCGTCACTGGTTGACAATGCAAGAACCGGAATGGGCGCACCTGCACTATCCGAAAATTGACTACCAGGGTATATCGTATTTCGCGGCGCCGAAGTCTGAGAAAGACAAACCACAGAGCCTCGACGAAGTCGATCCGAAGCTGCTGGAAACATACGACAAGCTCGGCATTCCACTGCACGAACGGGCAAGGCTTGCTGGCGTTGCGGTCGATGCGGTGTTCGATAGTGTGTCAGTCGCAACCACGTTCAAGGAAAAACTGCACGACGCGGGCGTTATATTCTGTCCTTTTTCCGAAGCGGTGACCGAGCATCCGGAGCTCGTGCAGAAATATCTGGGCTCGGTCGTGCCGCATCGTGACAACTACTTCGCAGCGCTCAATTCGGCCGTCTTTAGCGACGGGTCATTCGTCTACATTCCGAAGGGTGTGCGTTGCCCGATGGAACTGTCGACTTACTTCCGCATTAATGCAGCGAATACAGGACAGTTTGAGCGCACGCTGATCGTCGCCGACGAAGGCAGTCACGTCAGCTACCTGGAGGGTTGCACCGCACCCATGCGCGATGAGAACCAGCTGCACGCTGCTGTCGTTGAACTCGTCGCGCTTAAAGACGCGGAAATAAAGTATTCGACAGTACAGAACTGGTACCCGGGAGACGAGGAAGGCAAAGGCGGCATCTACAATTTCGTTACCAAGCGTGGTGACTGTCGCGGTGATAATTCGAAGATTTCCTGGACGCAGGTTGAAACCGGCTCAGCGATTACGTGGAAGTATCCGAGTTGCATTCTGCGCGGTGAAAATTCGGTCGGTGAATTCTATTCCGTCGCGGTGACTAACAATATGCAACAGGCCGATACCGGCACAAAGATGATCCATATCGGGCGCAATTCGACCAGCACCATCGTCAGCAAAGGCATATCCGCTGGACGTGCGCAGCAGTCCTATCGGGGACTGGTACGGGTGATGCCGCAGGCAAGCGGCGCGAGAAATCATGCTCAGTGCGACTCGTTGCTCATTGGCAAGGAATGCGGCGCACACACCTTCCCTTATATGGAGATCAGGAACCCGACGGCGAAGATCGAACATGAGGCAACGACGTCAAAGATTTCGGCAGACCAGCTTTTCTACTGCCGTCAACGCGGCATCTCTGAAGAAGATGCCGTCAACATGATTGTGAACGGCTTCTGTAAAGACGTTTTCAAACAACTCCCAATGGAATTTGCCGTCGAGGCTCAGGCGCTCTTGAACGTGAGTCTCGAAGGCGCTGTAGGATAAATCTGTACATGAGCAAAATGTTAGAAATCAAGAATTTACATGCTGGCATCGGTGAGAATCTGATTCTCAGCGGGCTCGATCTCTCGGTTAGCACCGGCGAGGTTCACGCGATAATGGGTCCTAACGGGTCCGGCAAGAGCACGCTCGCCCAGGTCGTCGCCGGTCATGCCGATTACCAGGTGCTGAAGGGTACCGTTACCTACCAGGGCGAAGATCTCCTGGAACTTGAGCCTGAGGAACGGGCGCGCCGCGGAATCTTTCTGGGCTTCCAGTATCCGGTCGAGATCCCGGGCGTAAACAACGCCTACCTGCTGAAGGCGGCGGTTAACGCTAAACGGCGCCACAACGGCCAGGAGGAAATTGACGCCTTCGAATTTCTACAACTTGCGCGGCAAAAAATGAGTGAACTGGATATGGATCCCGCATTCCTCAATCGCGGTGTCAATGAAGGGTTCTCGGGCGGCGAGAAAAAGCGCAACGAGATTCTGCAAATGGCAATGCTCGAACCCGAGCTGGCAATCCTTGACGAAACGGATTCCGGGTTGGACATCGACGCACTGAAGGCAGTTGCGGCGGGCGTCAACGCACTTCGTAGTCCCAATCGCGCCATCATCCTGGTTACGCACTATCAGCGCCTGCTTGACTATGTTGAACCGGATTTCGTGCATGTGTTGTCGGATGGAAAAATTGCTCGCTCCGGCGATAAGTCACTGGCCCTGGATCTCGAGGAAAAAGGATACGAATGGATACGTGAGGCCGCCGCCGGATGAGTTCCACGACGCTCAATCGGGATTTGTTTGAGGCCGCAGTGGCCGCGCTGCCCGCAGACAACCTTGCACCTGTTCGTGCGCGTGCGGCGGAGCTGTTCTCGAACGAGGGTTTTCCCTCGACAAAAGACGAGGACTGGAAGTACACGAATATGTCGGCCGCTACAGCTGCAAGCAACGACTGGTTGAGTGAGCCTCGTTCCCGTGTAACGCCTGATGTCAATTCACAGCGCATCGGAGGAGTATTGGCCGAATTGTCAGCACAGATCGATGCGGCATGGCTGATTGTTCATAACGGAGTCGTTACTTCGGACAGACTACAGTCACTTGAACTACAGGACGGGCTGGCAGTATCGACACTCGCCGACAGCAAACAGCTTCCGGATATCGCGGTCGACACGGCGTTGTCAGCATTTAACGCGGCTTTGCTCGAAGATGGCATTCACGTTCGAGTTAACGCCGACGCCAAGATTGAGCGTCCGTTGGGAATATTGCTGGTAGATGACCCTGCGTCGCGCACTTCGCAGACTCGCATTGTTATCGAGGCACGGGAAAATTCCGCTTTGCGTGTAATCGAGGTCGCCCGGTCGGTTGGCGATGAAAATCAGTTTACCAATGCGGTAACTCAGATTGACTTGGCGGCCGGCGCGCGTGTCGATCACCTGCGTCTGCAGGATCGTAGTAAAGAGCACATAGGCACCCATCGTCTCGTTGCACAGGCTCAGGCCGAATCAACATTCAGCCACAACGCGTTCGACTTCGGTGGATCGCTCACGCGGAATGACGTGATCGCGCGGATTATGGGGTCGGGAGCAAGCGTAAATTTGCATGGGCTCTACCTGGGCGCCGGCAAGCAACATATCGATAACCACACTCGTGTTGAACACCGCGTCGGCCCGGCGGTCAGTGAAGAAATCTATCGCGGCATACTAAACGGACAGGCGCGAGGCGTTTTTAACGGCCAGGCAATTGTGTTCGAGGGCGCTGACGGGACCGACGCAAACCAGGCGAATCACAATCTCCTGCTGTCGGATAAAGCAGAAATTGATACCAAACCAGAGCTCGAAATCTACGCGGACGATGTCAAGTGCAGTCACGGCGCAACGGTGGGACAACTTGATGAAAAATCGCTTTTCTATTTGCGCACGCGAGGTCTCGATGCCGCGGAAGCGACGCACCTTCTGACCCGGGCATTTGCCGCCGAGATTCTCGCGTCGCTGGTCGTCGAAGAGGCACATGAGTATCTCCAGGCGTTGCTGGATA
>JBPCYD010000149.1:0-15198 GCA_051007895.1 Woeseiaceae bacterium | reverse complement strand
CAGTTCGGAAAAATTTGAAAACGCCGGCAAAGTCGAGCTCATGACATAAGTTTATCAGGATCAGTTACGCAGAAATTCCATTCCACTATCCGCCCACGCTATCAACAGTTTCTGCTCTGGTTTGGTGCCGATGGCCGGACTCGAACCCAATTTTCCCGCTTAGCGCGAAATAACTCGAACGATCGGTGAAAATTGATCTTTAGCGCTCACGCCAACAACCGCGAAGATGATCTATGCCGGGAAGTCGGTTTCGGCTTAAACAATAAAGGGGTGTGGCCCGATGGCCATACCCCTTTGTTGTTGGTGCCGATGGCCGGACTCGAACCCAATTTTCCCGCTTAGTGCGAAAAGTCCCAAACGAACGGTGAAAATTGATCTTTAGCATTTCGGGCCAAACGAGCGCCGATGATTTCTGCCGTATGTCCCCATCGGTGGCATAAAAAAGGCCAGCCGGTAGGCTGACCATTTTTATGGTGCCGATGGCCGGACTCGAACCCAATTTTCCCGCTTGGCGCAAAATGACTCGAATGATCGGTGAAAATTGATCTTTAGCATTTCGGGCCAAACGAGCGTCGTTGATTTCTGCCGGGAAGTCGCCGTCATCACCAAACCAGAGCGCCCCGTATTCCTTTCGGGATACGGGGCGCTCTGGTTTGGTGCCGATGGCCGGACTCGAACCGGCACAGCTTTCGCCACTGCCCCCTCAAGACAGCGTGTCTACCAATTCCACCACATCGGCTAATGACTCAAAGGCAATACGCTACTCTTCGCTTTCAGGCTCTATTGCGGGCTCGATGGTCGGTACATCCGCATCAACATTTGCATCGATATCAGTATCAAGATTCGGAATCGATGCGTCTTCCGCGTCGGATTCGACACCGTCCAGAGCCGGTACACCATCCGCGGCGGGCATGTCCTCTATAACGCTTTGCTCCTCTGTCTCGACCGCGGGCATACTCTCCATGAGGCTGTCAGTCACCCCTGCCTGCTCACTGCTCAGGTAGGCGAGCGTCAGGCTCGTAGCAAAAAAAGCGGTCGCGAGAATCGCCGTCGCGCGGGAGAAAAAGCTGGTCGATCCCCTGGAACCGAACACGGTCCCGGATGCACCGGAACCAAATGCGGCCCCCGCGTCAGCACCCTTACCGCGCTGGATTAATACCAGGCCAACGATCGCGAGCGCAATCAGCGTGTGCACAACCAAAACAGGTGTTTGCATGTCGTCCATACTTACCTCAACACAGCGACGCAGCAGCTGCAGCGATCGCCAAAAAGTCATCAGATTTGAGCGAAGCGCCGCCGATCAGCCCGCCGTCAATATCCGGATTCGAAAAAAGTCCGGCAGCATTGTCGCCTTTCACGCTGCCGCCATACAGTATTTTTATCTTTTCAGCGACGCCAGCATCGCGAGACTCAAGCAGCTCACGAATGTGTCGGTGAACCTCCTGTGCTTGCTCAGGGCTCGCTGTTACGCCGGTGCCGATTGCCCAAACAGGCTCGTAGGCGATAACCGCGTCGCCAAACCCAGCAATGCCAACCTCATCAAGAACCGCCGTAAGCTGTTCATCGATTACCGCTTCGGTCTGCCCGGATTCCCTCTGCTCAAGCGTTTCGCCAACGCACAGAATCGGCTTCAAACCGACATCGAGCACCGCCTTGAACTTGTCAGCGACAATCTTGCTCGTCTCGCCCATCAGTGCACGTCGCTCGGAATGCCCGACGATTACAAATTCGCACCCTGCGTCACGCAGCATTGACCCTGCAGTTTCGCCGGTAAATGCGCCGGATGCGTGTTCCGATACATTTTGGGCGCCCAAATGAACCGGAGAACCCTCAAGAAGCCCACCTACACTCGAAATATAGGGAAACGGTGGACAAACAAGCAGCTGCACGTCGCCATTGGACGGCGCGCCAGCGACAATACCCGTCACCAACGCTCGATTGGCGTCAAAGCTACCATTCATTTTCCAGTTACCAGCGACCAGGTATCCGCGCATTTCTAGTAAACCTGTCTGCGTGAAAAAGCGCGCAAGGATACCGAGCCATACCGCTTAGCGCAATGAAAACAGCCTTTTGCTACCGCCAGGGGCAGGATGATCAGGCGGCCGCAGCGGCGACAACGGCAGCCAGTCGGTCTGCCAGAACCGCCACCTGCACCTTGTCTTCGCCCTCAACCATTACCCTGATCACCGGTTCGGTTCCTGAAGCCCTTAGTACGACACGACCGGAATCCGCCAGTTCCTTCTCTACCTGGTCGACCGCGTCGAGAATCTGTGGAACCTGACCCGGATCCATTTTTTGCTCCGTCCTGACATTAATCATGGTCTGCGGATAACGCGACATTCCCCCGGTCAGTTCGGACAGCGATCTGCCGGTGCGACGCATAACGGCAAGGACCTGTAGCGCACTAACAAGACCGTCACCGGTGGTCGTCTTGTCCAGGCAAATCATGTGACCGGAGGTTTCTCCGCCGATGATCCCACCCGATTCCCGCAATGCCTCCAGCACATAACGGTCGCCAACTGCCGCCCGCCTGAACTCAATATTTTGGCGCTGCAATGCATGCTCGAGACCCAGGTTACTCATGACAGTGCCGACAACGGGTCCCCGCAAGGCGCCCTCTTCCTGCCTCGACATCGCCAGTACATAAAGCAGTTGATCTCCATCGATGGTCTCGCCTTTTTCGTCGACCATCACAACCCGATCCCCGTCGCCGTCGAGGGCGATGCCTACGGCCGCCTCCACCGCCGGGACCGTTTTTTGCAGGAGCTCGGGCTCCGTCGAGCCACAGCCGTCATTGATATTTCGACCGTTTGGTGAACAACCAATCGTGATGACCTCGGCCCCGAGATTATTCAACGTGCGGGGACCAACTTTGTAACCTGCACCGTTGGCGCCATCAAATACAACCTTCATGCCCTCCAGATCCAGATCAGCAGGAAACGTCGACGCACAAAACTCCTGGTAGCGATCCCGTGCCGTATCAATTCGTTTCGCCCGACCTAGCTTTCTGGATTCCAGGGTAATGGCCGGCGACTGAAGCAGTTCTTCAATCTTGTTTTCAACATCGTCGGATAGTTTGGCGCCACTCCCGTCGAAAAACTTGATTCCATTGTCCTGGAACGGATTATGCGAGGCACTGATCACTACACCCAGGTTGGCGTCGAACACCTGGGTCAGGTTTGCAATGCCGGGCGTCGGCAATGGTCCCAATAGAAGTACGTCCGCACCGGCAGCGACAAACCCGGCTTCGAGGGCCGACTCAAACATATAGCCCGACAAACGCGTGTCTTTGCCGATCAAGACAGTGCCACCGGCGGGCACCAGGACCTGGGCGGCAGCACTGGCCAGTCGTAGCGCAAATTCGGCACTCATCGGATCATTACCGACCGTGCCTCTCACTCCATCCGTGCCAAAATATTTTCTGCTCATCGATTCCTATCCTGACTCCACAACGGCCTGTAGTACAGCCAGCGCGTCAATTGTCGCAGCGACATCATGCGTTCGCACGATACTCGCGCCCTTTTGTACTGCAACGAGTGCGGCGGCTATGCCCGCCGCGCCTCGATCCTGCACCGACCTGCCGGTCAGATTGCCGAGCGTTTTCTTGCGCGACAAGCCTACCAGCAATGGCAGGCGCAGGTCCGCGAACTGCTCCAGTTTTGCGAGGATCTCCACGTTGTGGCGATCGTTTTTTCCAAATCCGAAGCCCGGATCGACAATGAGCCTCTCACGGTCAATGCCCGACTCGACACACGTGCTGACGCGGTCTGCCAGGAAGTCAATAACGTCACCGGGCAATGTATTGTAACGAGGTGCCTTTTGCATGCTGCCTGGTTCGCCCTGCATATGCATCAGTACAATCATGCTCTCCAGGGAGGCCGCAGCCTGCATAGCGCCGGGCCGGCGGAGCGCGTACACGTCGTTGATCATCGTGGCACCTGCTGCCTCTGCCGCACGCATAATTTCGGGTTTGCTGGTATCCACTGAAAGGACCACGTCGAGCTGTTTGGCGATTCCCTCGACGATCGAAATCATGCGGTCAAGCTCTTCTTGGACCGAGATCTCCTCCGCGCCGGGACGCGTCGATTCACCGCCAACGTCGATAATGTCCACGCCTGCATCAACCATAGCGGCGGCACGGGCCAGCGCCTTGTCAGCGCTTAAGAATTGACCGCCATCCGAAAACGAATCCGGCGTGACGTTCAGTACTCCCATCACAGCAGGCGACGTGGCGTCAGCGAGCAATCTATTGGTTTTCTGTTGCATCTGGCCGCAACCGTGTCTCAAAAAAAACGGCAGCACAAGGGCTGCCGCTTTCTGATCGAACTGCCGGCGCTAGTGTTCGCTGGCGGGGCCGCCAATGGGTGAAATCGAATCCGGCTTGTCAGTCTTGCTTTTCCTGGCAGGTGGGGATTCGTCTGAATCGTCCCAGTCTTCAGGCGGCCGTGGATCCCGGCCCTCCATAATATCCTTAACCTGATTATGATCGATCGTCTCGTATTTCATTAACGCTTCAGCCATCACGTGCAGTTTCTTCTCGTGCTCTTTGAGCAGAGATTCAGCGCGCTCATAGTTGCGATCGATGATCTTTCGTACCTCTTCATCGATGGTATTGGAGGTGACGTCTGATACATGCTTATGCTGCGTGACTGATCGGCCCAGGAAAACTTCACCGTCATCTTCGCTGTAAGTCAGCGGACCCAGCCGCTCGGAAAGACCCCACTTTGTGACCATATTCCTGGCGATCTCGGTGGCGCGCTCAATATCGTTTGATGCGCCTGTCGTAACGTGATCGATCCCCAAGGTCATCTCCTCGGCGATTCGCCCGCCGAACAGTGTAGAAATATTGCTCTCCAGCGACGATTTGGAAATACTGTATTTGTCCTCTTCCGGCAAATACATTGTGACACCCAGTGCCCGTCCACGTGGAATAATCGTAACCTTATAAACAGGGTCGTGATCCGGAACACAATATCCGACGATCGCATGCCCCGCTTCGTGAAATGCCGTATTCAACTTCTCTTTTTCGCTCATTACCATGGAGCGGCGTTCGGCACCCATCATGATCTTGTCTTTGGCCTGCTCAAACTCATCCATGCTGACCACGCGTTTGTTGGAGCGCGCGGCAAACAGCGCTGCCTCGTTCACCAGGTTGGCAAGATCTGCGCCTGAAAAACCTGGCGTACCGCGTGCAATCAGGCTGGGGACCACGTCGTCATCCAGCGGCACCTTGCGCATATGCACTTTCAATATGAGCTCGCGTCCGCGAATGTCCGGCAGTGGCACGACGACCTGCCGGTCAAAACGGCCCGGTCGCAATAAAGCCGGATCCAGGACGTCCGGTCGGTTCGTAGCGGCGATAACGATAATGCCTTCACTTCCTTCGAACCCGTCCATTTCCACCAGCATCTGGTTCAATGTCTGTTCACGCTCGTCGTGACCGCCACCAAGGCCTGCACCACGATGGCGACCTACAGCATCGAGCTCGTCGATGAAAATAATGCAAGGCGCCTGTTTCTTGGCCTGATCGAACATATCGCGCACGCGCGAGGCACCGACGCCAACGAACATTTCGACGAAATCCGAGCCGGAAATTGTGAAAAATGGCACCTTGGCCTCGCCGGCAATAGCCCTTGCAAGCAGGGTCTTACCCGTACCAGGCGAACCTACCATCAAGACGCCTTTGGGAATTTTGCCGCCCAAACGTTGAAACTTGCTCGGATCTTTAAGGAAATCGACTATTTCACTGACTTCCTGCTTGGCCTCTTCAATGCCTGCGACGTCGGCAAATGTCACACCTACCTGGTCTTCACCCAACAGGCGAGCCTTGCTCTTGCCGAACGACATCGCGCCGCGGCCACCGCCGCCGCCCTGCATCTGCCGCATGAAGTAAATCCAGACACCGATGAGCAACAGTATCGGGAAAGAATTGATTAAAAGCTGCCCTATCAGTCCAGTGGACTCGGGCTCCTGGGCGGTGAACTTAACGCCGTTGTCTTCAAGAATTCCGATCAGGGTGTTGTTATCGGTTTCCGGGCTGATGGTGTAGTTCTGCAATGGAATCCGATTACCGTAGGTAATCTTCTCATCGTCAAACTCGACGCGCTCAACTGCGCCGGAGCGCACATCATTCAGGAAATCCGAATAATCCTGCTTTTGCGGGCCCTGACCACTGACGCCACTGAGGCCCTGCACAACCGACAGCAACACAACGATAATGACGATGAATACAAGGACGTTTTTAGTTAAATCGTTCACTTAGCAAATACCACTCAAACAACCGGTTTTAGACTGCGTCTAATACAATTTAGACAGTACTATAGATGATAGTTTCTCGCTACCAGATATATCTCACTACTGCTATCCCTGGAAGCCTTTGGTTTAAAGGCTTTTACCGTGCCAAATGACGATCTCGCATCGGCGATGAAAGCATCCGTGCCAGCACCTTGAAATAACTTGCAAATAAATGCTCCCTTCGGTTTGAGGGTATTCCTGGCAAGTTCAAGGGCCAATTCTGCCAGATACATGGATCGTGGCTGATCGACCGCCTTGTTGCCGCTTATATTGGGTGCCATATCGCTCATTACAAGATCTGCTTTGGCATCTTCCAGGCGTTTCTGCAATTCCTCGAGGACCTCGCTCTCAGTGAAGTCACCCTGGATAAACTCCACGCCTGGCAGCGCATCCATTGGCAGTAAATCCAGCGCAATCACCCGCGCACGACCCTTGAGTCTTTCGGTCACATACTGGCTCCATCCGCCCGGGGCTGCGCCAAGATCAATGCAGGTCATATCGGTGCGCAGCAATTTTTCCTTCGTGGCGATTTGCTCGAGCTTGTATACCGCCCGTGAGCGCCAGCCGTCTCTCCTGGCCATCTGCACATACGGATCTTTTTCTTGCCGTTGCCGCCAGGAATTTCCACTTCGTCTCGGCTTACTCATCCTTGTTACACTCCGCACCTATGAAGCTATCTGATGCACAAACAAAATTTCTGCGCGGGCGCGGCCACAAGCTCAAGCCAGTAGTCGTCGTCGGCGACGCCGGTTTGTCTGCTTCCCTGCTAAGTGAATTCTCGTCGACAATAGACCATCACGAACTGATCAAGGTTCGCGTTCGGGCCGGCGATCGCGAGACCCGCGACGCAATCATCGAAACGCTATGTAAGAGTCAGTCAGCCGCACTGGTCACGAGAATCGGCAATGTCGCATTGGTCTACCGGCCGAACCCCGACAAACCCAAGATCATGCTGCCCGTCCGATGATACCGTATCGCGTGTCGACCGAAGCTATTCAGACGTAGCTCACGTCGATAATTTCATAGTGCTTGTCCCCGCCCGGGGCAGAAAACGTCACTTCGTCACCTTCGTTTTTGCCAATCAGGGCACGCGAGATCGGAGAAGTATATGAAATCAGTCCTGCATTAATGTCAGCCTCGTCCTCACCGACAATCTTGTAGGAAATCTCTTGCTCGGACTGCACATCGAACAGTTCCACTGTCGCGCCGAATATCACCTTACCTCGAGCATCAACCGCGGTTACATCGATAACCTGGATGTGTGAGAGCTTGCCTTCGATTTCCTTGATACGGCCCTCGATAAACCCCTGTTGTTCTTTCGCCGCGTGATACTCGGCATTTTCCTTCAGATCACCGTGCGCCCGGGCCTCCGCGATGGCCTGGATCACCTGGGGTCGATCCTCGGATTTTAGTCGGCGCAGCTCTTCACGAAGCAGCTCTTCGCCGCGCACCGTCATCGGCACTTTACTCATGCAGCAACCTCTTTGTGCAGATCCTGAAGTCGATTTACATCGCCATCCTGCAGGTGCTCAAGTGCTTTACACGTCGCGACCGCTGCACCGAGCGTCGTATAGTAGGTAACGTTTCTGCGCACGGCTTCACCGCGTATGGACAGTGACTCCTGAATAGCCTGCTTGCCCTCGGTGGTGTTAACCATCAGGTCAAACTCGCCATTCTTGATCATGTCGACAATGTGTGGACGACCCTCGCGTACCTTGTTTATCCGCCTGCAGCTGACGCCCGCGTCGGAAAGGTGTTTTGCAGTGCCGTGGGTCGCAACTATTTCGAAGCCGCGCTCCAGCAGGATGTTGGCGAGCTCGACTGCCCCGTCCTTGTCACGATCGCGCACACTGAGCAATGCGGCACCCTTGGTCGGCAAGACCACTCCGGATGCCAGCTGGGCCTTTGCATAGGCCTCACCAAAAGATCGACCGACCCCCATGACCTCACCCGTCGACTTCATTTCCGGCCCGAGGATCGGGTCGGCCCCGGCGAATTTGATAAACGGGAATACGGATTCCTTTACTGAAAAATATTCAGGCGTCCGCTGGTTCACGTAGCCCTGCTCTTCAAGCGATTCCCCGGCCATGACCCGTGCTGCGATTTTTGCCAACGGCACGCCGGTTGCCTTCGACACAAACGGTACGGTACGTGACGCCCGCGGATTTACTTCGAGCAGGTATACGACGTTGTTCTGGATTGCGAATTGGGTATTCATCAGGCCGACGACTTTCAGACCCTTGGCAAGACTGGCGACCTGGTCGATCAATACCTTCTGCAATTCGCTGTCCAGGCTGAATGGTGGCAGCGAACAGCCGGAATCGCCCGAGTGCACCCCTGCCTGCTCGATATGCTCCATGATGCCGCCAATCAATATTCGTTCGCCGTCACATATCGCGTCGACATCAACCTCAATTGCCAGGTCGAGAAATCGGTCAAGCAATACCGGGCTGTCATTGGATACGCCAATCGCAGCATCCATATAGGCAGCCAAATCCTCTTCGCGGTGGACAATCTCCATCGCACGCCCACCAAGCACATAGGACGGTCGCACGACCAACGGATAGCCGACATCCGAACCCATCGACAGGGCCTCGGCGCCATTTCTGGCGGTTCTGTTCGGCGGCTGCTTAAGGCCCAGCTCCTGGACCAGGTTCTGGAAACGTTCCCGATCTTCAGCGAGGTCAATCGAATCTGGCGAAGTGCCAATGATCGGCGCACCTGCCGCCTCAAGTTCGCGCGCGAGTTTTAATGGCGTTTGCCCGCCGTATTGCACGATGACGCCTTTGGGCTGTTCCTTATCGATGATCTCCATCACATCTTCGAAGGTCAGGGATTCGAAATAGAGTCGATCAGAGGTATCGAAATCGGTCGATACGGTTTCAGGATTACAGTTGACCATGATGGTCTCGTAACCTGCTTCTCTTAGCGCCAACGCTGCGTGCACGCAGCAATAGTCAAATTCAATTCCCTGGCCAATTCGATTCGGTCCGCCACCAAGAATCACTATCTTCTCGGTTTCATTGGGCAGCGATTCGCATTCTTCTTCGTAGGTCGAATAGAGATACGCCGTGGTTGTCGCGAATTCTGCGGCACAGGTGTCGACCCGTTTGAATACAGGACGCACCCCGGCATCGATGCGCCGTTTGCGGACCGAAGATTCGTCTTTACGAATCAATGACGCCAGCCGCGAATCTGAAAATCCCTTGCGTTTCAGCTGCCGAATTCGATCCTCGTCGAGACCCTCCAGACCCGCAATACGAACTTCAGCTTCTTCGTTCAGAATGTCTTCGATCTGCACCAGGAACCACGGATCGATGCCAGTCAGGACAGCCACTTCCTCAACGTCGAAACCAAGGCGCAGCGCATCCGCAACATAAAATATTCGCTCGGCACCGGGCAATCGCAACTCCTGCCGCAACGCATCCCTGTCCTCATCTTCGGCGGCAACCTTCATCTTTTCATCGAGACCGTCTACACCGGTTTCCATCCCGCGCAGCGCTTTCTGGAGGGACTCCTGAAAATTGCGGCCAATCGCCATGACTTCCCCGACAGATTTCATCTGCGTGGTCAATCGATCGACCGCACCTGGAAATTTTTCGAACGTAAAGCGCGGAATCTTGGTCACGACATAATCGATCGAGGGCTCAAACGATGCCGGCGTCGCGCCTCCCGTGATCTCGTTTTTCAATTCATCGAGCGTGTAACCAATAGCCAGCTTGGCGGCAATTTTGGCAATCGGAAACCCGGTTGCTTTGGAGGCCAGCGCTGAGGATCTCGATACCCGGGGATTCATTTCAATGACCAGCAGGCGCCCATCTTCCGGGTTGACCGCAAACTGAACATTTGAACCGCCGGTCTCGACCCCGATTTTCCGCAATACGTCAATCGACGCGTTGCGCATACGCTGATATTCCTTGTCCGTCAGTGTCTGTGCCGGCGCGACGGTTATGGAATCTCCGGTATGCACGCCCATCGGATCAAGGTTCTCAATAGAACAAACGATGATGCAATTGTCGTTCTTGTCCCTGACGACCTCCATTTCGAATTCTTTCCAACCGATAACCGATTCTTCCAGCAATACCTCGGTCGTCGGCGACATCTCAAGTCCGTGCGCCACGATGCGCCGAAATTCGTCCTGGTTGTAGGCGATACCACCGCCGGTTCCGCCGAGCGTAAACGAGGGTCTAATGATTGTTGGATAACCGACGCTCTGCTGTTTATCGATTGCCTCATCGAGAGAATGCGCTATCTCTGCCTTCGGCACCTGCAGTCCGATGTCCGCCATCGCCTGGCGGAACAGATCGCGGTCCTCAGCCATATCGATTGCCTTTCGTGAGGCAGCAATAAGCTCGACTTTGTGCTTGTCGAGCACGCCCTCGCGGACCAGGTCGAGCGCGCAATTCAGTCCCGTTTGCCCGCCCATTGTCGGCAGCAAGGCATCCGGACGCTCCTTTGCGATTACCCGCTCAAGGGCGGTCCAGTGCACGGGTTCGATGTAGACGGCATCCGCAGTCTCCGGATCCGTCATGATGGTGGCCGGATTGGAGTTGACCAGGATGACCCGGTACCCCTCTTCTTTCAGCGCCTTGCATGCCTGAGCCCCGGAATAATCGAATTCGCAAGCCTGCCCGATAATGATCGGGCCCGCGCCGATAATCAGAACGCTTTCGATGTCAGCACGTTTCGGCATTGGTTAGCTTTGGCGCCCGCTTGTATTTAATAAATTACTATAAATAACTGATATAAATATTTGTTTCATAACGTTATATCGCTACCGTTGTTTGGCTCGAACTGAGTTTGTATTCGTCCATGTCACGAATAAAACGCTCAAACAGATGAAGCACGTCATGTGGACCGGGACTCGCTTCCGGGTGTCCCTGGAAGCCGTAGGCCGGCTTGTCTTTGAAGCCAATGCCCTGCAGTGAGCCATCGAACAGCGATTCGTGGGTGACTTCAATATCGTCAGGCAGGGTCGCCGGATCTACCGCAAAGCCGTGATTCTGACTCGTAATCATGACGCGCCCCGTCTTGAGATCCTGCACCGGATGATTGGCACCGTGGTGCCCGAATTTCATTTTCATCGTCTTTGCGCCGGCCGCGAGCGCGAGCAACTGGTAACCCAGGCAGATACCAAATACGGGCACGGTGGTTTCCAGAATCTCCTGGATCGCCGTAATGGCGTAGTCACATGGCTCCGGATCACCAGGTCCATTTGCAAGGAATACGCCGTCGGGGGCCATCGCCAACACCTCGGCGGCCGGCATCGTTGCCGGCACAACCGTCATGCGACACTCCATGTCTGAGAGGACGCGCAAGATGTTTCTTTTAACGCCGTAGTCGTAGGCAACGACATGATAAGGCGCGATGCGCCGACTCATGATTCGATTGCGATCGCCAAAATGAGTCCCGTGACACCACTGATAGGGCTCTTCCGTGCTGACGAATTTCGCCAGGTCCATGCCAGCAATACCGGGAAATTTGTTGGCGTGCTGGATTGCGACGTCCGGATCGACGTCTCCTGTCATGATGCAACCTGATTGAGCCCCGGTCTCGCGCAGGAGTCTTGTCAGCTTGCGCGTATCAATATCTGCAATGGCAACCGTATCGCCGCGCAGTAAGAAATCCGAAAAACTGCGTTCGTTTCGCCAACTGCTTGCGATCATCGAGGCGTCGCGGATCACCAGGCCCGAAGCCTGCACCCGAGACGACTCCATGTCGTCACTGTTGGAACCAGTATTGCCGATATGAGGATAAGTCAGCGTGACGATCTGTCGGCAGTAAGAAGGATCTGTCAGGATTTCCTGGTAGCCGGTCATCGCGGTATTGAAGACGACCTCGCCGATCGTCTTGCCTTCGGCACCGACAGAAACGCCGCGGAAGATGGTTCCGTCTTGCAAAGCCAGAACAGCGGGCGTACTCAAACAGCGTTCCTTCTGATACAGCGGCAAATAGCCGGTCAACGCGTACTTTAGATGCACAAAAGCGGAAGGACAGTGCCTTCCGCTCGAGGTACGCCGGACACCCGGCGACCCGGGCTAGTTTACTGAAGCCGGGCCAGATCTGCTAGCCGAATTTCGGGTTTCTCTAATTGCTGATCTTGTCAAAAAATCGCTTGACGGTATCCAGCCATCCCCCGGCACGCGGGTTATGGCGATCGCCTCCCGCACTAACGGTTTCTTCGAAGCGGCGTAGCAGCGACTCCTGGTCATCAGTGAGGTTGACCGGTGTTTCTACGGCGACACGGGCAAACAGATCCCCGGTACGATGATCCCTGACGGTGGCTACACCCTTGCCTCGTAAACGGAACATCTTGCCAGACTGGGTGCCCGCTGGAACCTTGAGGGAAACGTGTCCGTCCAGGGTCGGCAGCTCTACCTCACCACCAAGCGTGGCCGTCGCGAAACTGATCGGTACCTCGCACGACAGATCGGCGCCATCCCGTTCAAAAATCTTGTGCGGCTCTACCCGAATCTCAACATAAAGGTCGCCAGCTGGCCCTCCGTTTCGTCCCGCCTCGCCTTCTCCCGACAGGCGAATACGATCGCCCTGATCGACGCCGGCGGGAACCTTTACGTTTAGCGTTTTGGTTTTCGAGACCCGTCCTCGTCCGTGGCACCCGGTGCACGGGTCAGCGATAACCGTCCCGGCCCCCTTGCAGGCCGGACAGGTCTGCTGAATCGAAAAGAACCCCTGCTGCATGCGCACCTGGCCAGCGCCGGCGCAGGTCGTACATTTGACCGGTTCAGAGCCCTTCTTGGCGCCGCTACCGTTGCATTTGTCGCAGGTTACCTGGGTCGGGACATCGATCGTGACCGAGTCACCGCGAACCGCCTTCTCCAGGTCGAGCTTCAGTTCATAGCCCAGGTCGGCACCCCGGAAAACCTGGCTGGCGCCACGACGACCACCACCGGCACCACCAAAAATGTCACCGAAGACATCTCCGAATATGTCGCCGAAGCCCTCCGCTCCGAATCCGCCGCCGGCGCCCGCATTGCCGCTGACGCCGTCATGCCCGAATCGGTCATAAGCGGCGCGCTTGTCGTCGTCCTTGAGGATTTCGTAGGCCTCCTTGGCCTCCTTGAATTTTTCCTCGGCACCCGAGTCGTCGGTATTGCGGTCGGGATGAAACTTCATGGCAAGTCGTCTGTAGGACTTTTTTATATCAGCGTCGGACGCGTCCTTGCCAACGCCGAGAATTTCATAGTAGTCACGCTTAGCCATAATTCACGCTTTTCATTCAGAATCGGGCGCCGCAAGCGACGCCCGATATTTCACGATCTGACATCAAATACTAGTCAGCTTTCGACTTTTCGTCGCCGTCGACTTCCTCAAATTCAGCATCGACCACATCGTCATTGCCGCTCTCTCCGCCACCAGCAGCCTCGCCTCCTTCTTCCGCCGCCTGTTCTTCATAGAGCTTTTGTGCGATGGATGCTGAGGCTTCGGCCAGCGCTGCTGTCTTAGCTTCAATGGCGTCTTTATCACCGTCATCCAGAATCGCTTTCAAATCAGACACCGCGTTCTCGACCGCCAGGCGCTCCTCTCCGCTGACCTTGTCACCCGCGTCACTCAGCGTTTTCTCAGCGGCATGAATCAACCCCTCCGCCTGGTTTCGCGCGTCGATTCGTTCCCTGAATTTCTTGTCTTCTTCAGCATGACTCTCGGCATCCGCAACCATTTTTTCAATTTCGTCGTCAGACAGACCGCTGGAAGCCTTGATTACAATATTCTGGCTTTTGCCGGTCGCCTTGTCTTTCGCCGACACATTGAGAATACCGTTTGCGTCAATATCGAACTGAACCTCGATCTGCGGCAAGCCGCGCGGCGCCGGCGGAATATCCGCCAGGTCGAACCGGCCAAGCGACTTGTTGTCGTGCGCTCGCTGACGCTCACCTTGTAACACGTGAATCGTCACCGCCGTCTGGTTATCTGCCGCCGTTGAAAAGATCTGCGTTTCGTTGGCAGGAATGGTCGTGTTCTTGTCAATAAGCGCTGTCATTACCTCGCCCTGCGTCTCAATTCCGAGCGACAGCGGGGTCACGTCCAGCAACAGCACATCTTTCACGTCGCCCGCAAGGACGCCGCCCTGAATTGCCGCACCGACCGCGACAGCCTCATCCGGATTAACGTCACGTCGCGGTTCCTTGCCGAAGAAGTTCTGTACCTCCTCCTGCACCTTGGGCATGCGTGTCTGACCACCGACCAGGATGACATCGTCAATTTCGTTAACCTTGAGGCCTGCATCTGTCAGCGCCGTGCGGCACGGCTCGATAGTCCGGGCCACCAGTTCTTCAACCAGCGACTCGAGTTTGGCACGAGTCAATTTAATATTGAGATGTTTGGGGCCGGTAGAATCCGCGGTGATATACGGCAGATTTACTTCCGTTTGCTGCTGCGTCGATAGTTCGATCTTCGCTTTCTCAGCTGCTTCCTTGAGGCGCTGCATGGCTAACGGGTCCTGCGTAATATCAACGCCGCTTTCCTTCTGGAACTCGGACGTCAAATACTCGATAACCCGCATATCGAAGTCTTCGCCGCCCAGGAACGTATCGCCATTGGTGGCAAGTACTTCGAACTGATGCTCGCCATCTACCTCGGCTATCTCGATAACAGAGATGTCGAAGGTGCCGCCACCCAGGTCGAAGACCGCAATCTTGGCATCGCCACGTTTTTTGTCCATGCCGTAGGCTAGGGCTGCCGCTGTAGGCTCGTTGATGATCCGCTTGACATCAAGACCTGCAATTTTGCCCGCGTCTTTGGTTGCCTGGCGCTGCGAATCGTTGAAATATGCCGGGACGGTAACCACAGCCTCCGTGACATCCTCACCGAGGTAATCCTCGGCGGTCTTTTTCATTTTCATCAGGACGCGAGCGGAGATCTCGGGAGGCGCCATGGCTTTGC
>JBPCYD010000148.1:0-5930 GCA_051007895.1 Woeseiaceae bacterium | reverse complement strand
CTCCGGGGTCTGCAGGCGGTTCTCCAGGATCTGTATCTGCGGGCGGTTCCCCGCTATCCGTCTCCCCGGGGTCTTCTCCCGGTTCCGGGTCTTCCGCAATTTCCGGTGCCTCCAGGTCACGGCACTGGTCCTTGGTATCGCCAGACACGAAATTGTTGTCCCCAACAGGAGCGGGTTCGTTTGACTTGCATTCCAGGTCACCCTCGACGATGTTATCGCCGATGAATATCCCACCAACGTTCTTGTTAACCTCTAGATCATCATCGATGTAGTTGCCTTGCACTTCGAGCCTGGAGCGATTTTCTTTCAGCTTCAGTTTTCCGTCGATCAGGCTGTCGCGCACGTAGCTCAGATCACCGACCATGGACTCAAGTTCTATTTTGCCGTCCACCTCGGAATCCAGGATCGCAACGAAATCTGCTGTGTCCGCCTCTATGTTGCCGTCAATGACGACGCCGGTCGCCGTCAGGGAGCCGCCGGTGAAAATCCTGATATTCCCATCAACAGTTGTCCCGTTCAGCGTACACGGCGCTGCGATAACGATATTGTCGTCTATCGTCACTGCGCCGATAACGGATTGACAGTTAATGTCGTCACCCAAAACAGGTCTTGCGAGCAAGAGTGACGCGCACAAAAGATAGATAGATTGTCTTGTCGGTGGGGTGCCCATTAATTTATTGTATTTTTCATTGAGGCGACTGCAGCGATTTTACGACGAGACGCGAACTAATCCATAGCGGTTGTTACATAATTGGGGACGGCTGCACCGCAAGTCACTAGCCCAGCCGCCGCCAGACCCAGTCATAGCGATCGCCATTGGGCAGCGTGAAGTAAATCACGAGGAGCGCATCCCGCCATTCGAAATTGAGCCTCGATTCTGTGCCAACTTCCCTTGGGTTCTCTGAAATTTCGCGGTGCCAGATCAACGTATCGCCGTCGACGTCGTAGCGCCCGGTATGACCATTGATGTCCAGCCACTGTTTGAGGTACGCGATTTCATCAGCCGCCGCCATGTTCGACTGTTGTTCCTCATCGACATAGCGACGATCAGGATTCATCGTCATCATCGAATAATGGCCGTGCGCCATGAGTAATAACCCCTTTCTGTTGGCCGCCTCAGGCGACTCGCCGGTCCGTGTATTCGTCAGCGAAACCCGCTCGTAGGCCCCATCGAGTTGCTCGTCCGCAGCGACGTTACCTGCAAAGACCAGCGCCGTTACAATCAGGATCAGTTGATTCATTAATTCGCTCTCTGGGTTTGGAGGAAGGGCAGGACGGTGGCAAGAAATGCCGATGGTTGTTCAATTTGCGGCAGGTGTCCGGCGTTGTCGATGATGTGAATCTCGGCCCCATCGATATCGGCGGCCAGCCGATGTGCGTTTTCGACCGGAAATACCTTGTCTTCGGCGCCCCACACTACCAGGGTCGGCACCTCGATCTGGCGCATTTCCTCCTCGGTAAGATCGCCGCCCTCGAACAGCATGTCGCCAATAGCTCGCGCCGAATGGACCCACAGTGCGTAGGCCTCTTTGACCCAGGCATCGGTTACAAGCGATACATCGGTAACCCGTCGCTCCAGCAATCCACGCGTTGACGCAAGCGTGCTTCCGGTCGCGATTTTCCGGAAGCGGAGCTGGCCTGCCGAAAGCGGCTGCGCAGGGTCACGGTCCGGATTGCGATAGCCCGCACCGTCTACCAATACCAGTGCATCAACTTTGCCAGGATGGTGCACGGCGGTATACGTCGCCGCGTTGGCGCCCATGGCGTGGCCCATCAGCGTCACGCTGCTGACCCCGAGTGCGTCAATGAACCCTGCGAGGTACTGCGATAACAGTGCATTGTGATATTGCGTGGCCGGTTTATCGGAGCCGTGAAAACCAATGAAATCCATCACGATCACCCGGTGCGATTCGCTCAGGACCGGAATGACCGGTTGCCACTCGTTCAGGCCGCCCCACAAACCGTGCAGAAGTATTAGCGGCGGGCCGCTTCCGATCTCGGCGAAGTGTATGTTCTGGCCATAGACGCGAACATCCCGTTGCGCGAGTTCGGCCGCCAGCGTTGTGCTTAGCGTAAAAAGGCTTGCCAGCAACGCGATGTAACGACGACACGATCGGAAACGGAATCGATTCATTACGCAATTCTACCGCCGTTTTGCTCCCCGGGTCAGTTGCCGGCACAATCGGGAGAGCTTAATGGGGGATAATAATGAAAAAAGCGCCGTTTCTGGTTCTTCTCGCCGTCTTCTTTTTTTCTGAACTGGTCGCCGAGCCAAAGATCCTGCCTATGCGCGAGCGCGCGGCGGTGATCGATCAATGGCTGACGACCCGTGTTCAAACCGTTTTGCCCGAACTCATGCGGCGCGCGGATATCGATATGTGGGTCATCGTTTCCCGCGAATACAACGAAGACCCCGTCATCCGAACCTTTCTTCCTTCCACCTGGCAGTCTGCGAGGCGAACCACCATCCTGCTCATTTTCGATCCGGGTGATGGCCAGCCGCTGGAAACGCTGGCAGTGGCCCGATACGGCGTTGGTGAAACCTTTGAGGCAGCCTGGGACCGCGAACGCGATGGCGAACAGTGGGCGCACCTGGCATCGCTCATCGGGGAAAGAAACCCGCGTCGCATCGGACTCAATTATTCCGAGACTTTCGCACTGGCCGACGGCATATCGCAAACCGAATACGGATTGTTTCATGAGGCACTCCCGGAACGGCTGCACGACCGCGTTGTGTCAGCCGAGAATCTTGCCATTGGCTGGCTCGAAACCCGTACGCCCGACGAGATGGAGGCTTACCAGCAAATTGTGCGTATCGCTCATGAAATTCTGGCCGAAGGCCTGTCCGACGCCGTTATTCAGCCCGGCATCACGACCACCAGTGATGTTGAGTGGTGGTATCGCGATCGCATCCGCGAACTCAAGTTGACCACCTGGTTTCATCCTTCCGTGTCCGCCGATCGTCCGGATGTGCCGGAAGTCGATATGAAGGAATCGTTGGCGTCCCGGTACGATGCGGAGGTAATTCGGCAGGGCGATCTGCTGCACGTGGATTTCGGGATTACGTATTTGCGCCTGAATACCGATACACAGCAGCATGCTTATGTATTGAAACCGAACGAAACAGAAGCGCCGGAAGAGCTTAAACGTGCACTAGTCCGTGGTAATCGCCTGCAGGATATCCTGACAGGGAATTTCGAGGCCGGCCGAAGTGGCAACGAAATTCTCGCTCGTTCCCTCGCGCAGGCGGAAAAGGAGGGCATCACCGCATCGATCTATACTCACCCGATCGGGTTTCACGGTCATGCCGCCGGGCCAACCATAGGTTTGTGGGACCAGCAGGGCGGCGTTCCGGGGAGAGGTGACTATCCTCTCTATGCGAATACCGCGCACTCAATAGAATTGTACGCAGAGACCGAAATCAAAAGCTGGAACAAGAACGTTCGTATTCGCCTCGAAGAAGACGCTTTTTTTGACGGCGAGGACACACATTATATTGACGGTCGACAAAAGACGTTCTTGCTCATTCCGCGAGTTGCGCCCGTTCAGTAATCGGTGACTCCCATGAAAAGTAAACTTCTCGCTATTCTGTTTGCCACTGCATTAACGGCTGAAACCAATGCCGATATTCGAGAACTGATTCCCGAAGATGTCCTCAGGCAAATTGCTGAGGAGACTTCGGGGGAAGCTGCCAAGCGCAATCTCGATACGATCACGCTCCAGCACCGTATGCGGGCGAGCGACCAGTTCGCACTTGCGACCGAACACGTACTGCGCAAGCTGCGGGAGTACCAGCTCGACGATGTCGAGCTGCTGACCTATCCGGCGGATGGCGAGACGATGTTTGGCACTCAGAAGAGTCGCCGGGTCTGGAGTGTGCAGTCAGCCGAACTGTGGGAGCTTGCGATCGAAGATGGCGAGACACTTCGCAGGAAGCGGCATGGCGACTGGAGTTCCGTGCCGCTGTCGCTGGCGCAGGACAGTCTTTCCGGAAACGTAACCGCGACCTTAGTCGATATTGGTGCCGGCACGGCTGACGCTGATTATGCCGGCAAGGAACTGCGCGGAAAGCTCGTACTGACGTCCAGCCAGCCCGGCAGCGTCGTGGAACGAGCCGTCGGTGAGCTCGGTGCGGCGGGCATCATCTCTTACGCACCCAATCAGCGATCCGCCTGGTGGCAGGAAGACGATCGACTTGTACGCTGGGGGCATTTGGCAAGTTTTCCGCAAACAGAATCATTCGGTTTCATGATTTCGCTTGGGCAGGCGCGCGAATTTCAGGAACGCCTTGGCCGCGGAGAGGACGTTCTACTTGAAGCGGTGGTGGATGCCAGCCATCGAACCGGCACCTATGGGTTTGCAACTGCAGCAATCCGGGGTACTGACCGCGCCAATGAAGACATTCACTTCACCTGCCATCTCGATCACCCGCGGCCCGGTGCCAATGACAATGCATCCGGTTGTGTCTCCATCCTGGAAACGGCGCGAACGCTGAATGCGCTTGTCAAGAACGGCATTCTTCCGCAGCCTTCGAGAACAATCAGGTTCCTGTGGCCCGCCGAAATCGAAGGCAGCATCATCTACCTGACCCGGCACGACGACGTGAATCGCATTAAGGCCAACATTCACATGGATATGGTCGGCGGCGGTCCGGTAACGAAATCGGTATTTCGAATTTCCGGTGGGCCGATAAGTGTGCCGTCGTTTATCAGCGATCTGGGGCACGAGGTGGGGCACTTCGTGAACGAACAAACCGAGGCATTCGCCAGCGGCGATTCGGTCGAATTTCCGCTCAACGCGCCAGAAGGTGGCAAGGAACCACTGCTTGCGCTGATGGAAGGCCTGGACATGGGCAGCGACCATGACGTTTTCTTTGAAGGAACCTGGGCCAAGCCCGGGCTTTACCTGCACGACTGGCCGGACCGCTACATCCACACAAACTATGACCTGGCAGCGAATATCGACCCGACGAAACTGAAGCGCGCCGCGTTCATCGGTGCGGTGAACGCGTGGTTCCTGGCGAACATGTCGGATAAGGACGTGCCGGCCGTGCTCGCGATGCTGGAAAGAAACGCCCTGGCGCGCAGCGCTGATCTGCTGGAGCGTCGCGCCAGGTTGACGGCAGCGGACCAGGCCGCTGTGTCGAGAATTCATTTCACGGTCGAACGCCGCAAAGTACACAGCGTCGAGCCATTCGCAACACTGGCAGAAGCGGATCACGAGGCCGCAGTAGAATTTCTCGCCGAACTCGAAGCGCTGGTCGCGGTTCCCGACGTTGCTGCGGGCCCGAGAAACGAAACGGTCTACGAAAGAAACCCGAATGTACAGGGCCCGATGGGCGCATTCGGTTATTCCTATTTGAGCGACAAGCTGGGAGCAAAGGAAGTGTCCGCGTTACGGTTGCGCCGGCATACCGGAACGTATGGCGGTGGCGGTCAGTATGCCTATGAAGCGTTGAATTTCGTTGACGGCACGCGCACTGTCAGCGACATCAGGGAGTGGCTGGTAACCGAAATCGGCGACGTGCCGCTCGAGTATGTAGAAGAGTATCTTGCTGCGCTGGAATCGATTGACGTGATTCGAATAAAGCGATGACGGGCAGGGACAGAGCTTGGCTCTGTCCCCATCGTAATATTAGAAGCGTGACGACGTAATGTAGGTATCCATGCGCGCAGTACTCGCTTCGAAGTCTGCCGCAACTTCCGCATCAGTCTTGCCCTGCGCTTCGAGCGCTGCCACCAGGCCGTACAGTGACCAGACGTTGTGCGGATGATCTTCAAGCTCGGTGCGATATTCCCGTTCCGCTTCTGCAAATCGTCCGGCCTCGATCAGCGCTGCGCCCAGCCAGTGTCTGGCGGCATAGGGAATGGGTTCGGGTTCGTCGTATTTCTGTTTGTCGTCCCATGCCGCGGCTTCCTGGAACGCCACAA
>JBPCYD010000147.1:0-3207 GCA_051007895.1 Woeseiaceae bacterium | reverse complement strand
ATGAAGGTGACATCATCGTCCAGCTCGAAAAACTACCTTCCATCACTCTGGATAAATCAGTCGATCTTGATTTGCGCGTGGAACGCGCGATCCTTGCGAACGTCCCGGAGGTCGAGCGTCTCGTGGCACGTGTTGGCTCGGATGAAATCGGAATGGACCCGATGGGTTTGAACGAGTCCGACATTTTTATGGTTCTTCGTCCGAAATCCGAATGGAGAATGCGCACCAAGGACGAACTGGTAGAGGCGATCCGCGTCGTTCTTGAGGAGTTTCCAGGAGTCGCCTACGGGTTTACGCAGCCCATCGAAATGCGCGTTTCCGAAATGCTGACAGGCGTGCGCGGAGACGTTGCGGTCAAGCTGTTCGGGCCAGATCTTACCGTGCTCAACGAATATGCCGGCGAGATTGCGAACCTTCTCAGGCAGATTGACGGCAGTGAGGACGTTTTCGCCAGCCAGAACGAGGGCGTCCAGTATTTCGAGCTCGACGTAAAACGACTTGCCGCGGGCAGACTCGGGCTGGATGTCGTCGGCCTGCAGAAGATGTTGCGTGCACAGCTCGAAGGGCTGCCACTGGGAATCGTGCAGGAGGGGGCGCGCCGAACGCCACTTCTTATGCGGGCCGACGTCAATGCCGGCGGGTCACCTGTCGCGTTTTCGGCACTCCCGATTGCGCTCCGGGATGGCAGCACTGTGCCACTCAGCAGCCTGGCGAAGATTGGCCGGGTTGAGGGTGTTGTCGCCGTGGGCCGCGAGCGTGGTCAACGGTTTACGGTCGTTCGCAGCAACGTAACGGGCCGAGATCTCGTCGGATTTGTCGAGGAGGCAAGTGCAGCAGTTGCGTCTCAGATCGACTTTCCAGCCGGTTACTATGTGGAATGGGGTGGTCAGTTCGAAAACCAGCAGCGTGCCGCGTCCCGATTGGCGATCGTCGTACCGGCTTCTGTCGGACTCATTTTCCTGTTGCTCTTCTCGACCTTTAGATCCGTTCGTCAGGCATTGCTCGTGCTGACCAATATTCCGTTCGCACTCATTGGCGGTATTTTTGCTCTGTGGTTAACCGGAGAGTATTTGTCTGTGCCGGCATCTGTGGGTTTTATCGCATTACTTGGCATAGCAGTCTTGAACGGTATTGTTATGGTTTCGTACTTTAATCAGCTGCGTGCGCGCGGCCTACCGATCGCGGAGGTCGTTGTCGAAGGTGCAAGGCGCCGGCTGCGTCCGGTCCTGATGACTGCAAGTATCGCAGCGTTCGGCCTGGTGCCATTATTATTTGCGTCAGGACCAGGGTCAGAAATCCAGCGTCCGCTGGCAATCGTGGTGATCGGCGGACTCATGTCGGCAACGTTGCTGACGCTGTATATCCTGCCAATTCTTTATCGTCGATTCGAATCCGGAGCGCGAGTGGCATGACAGGGTTACAGAGCGACCAGGTGCTCATCGTGTTAAATGTGCCGCCGAGCCTGGAGGAGGCTGTTATCGACTGGCTGCTGGCGCGAGATGACGGAACGGGATTCACGAGCTTCCCGGTATTCGGGCACGGTGCAAGGCACAGCAACCTGAGTGCAGCCGAGCAGGTTAGTGGCCGGGAGCGTCGCCAGCAATTCCAGGTTCAGCTTGATGTCGCTGCAGCCGACCCGTTCTTGCACGATATCGAACAATCATTCGGTACCGCAGGCATACGCTTCTGGTCGTTGCCACTGAACGCGAGCGGTCACTTTACGGCCTGATAGCATAGCAATGCCGGTAGCGCGTGATCAGCGGTCAAGCTGTTACGTGTCCCCAGAATTACGGAACATCGACAATTTGGTGTACCGACCCGCCATAGTCGACGACGTAGAGTTCGCCATCATTGTCTTCAGCGAACGCGGAGATCCCGAATACTGTGATTAGCAGCTCTTCACCAACCGTACCCTGCGGGCTGGTTGACGGAATCGCCCATATCCTGCCGGACCCAAAGTCACCATATACGTAGGAACCCTGGAGCTCCGGAATTGCGGTGCCCCTGTACACGTATCCGCCGGTCACCGACTGCCCGAGCGCGCGACCATATTCCGTGATCGGGTCGGTCAGGCCAGCAGTGGCGCAGCCTGTTGTTGGCGGTCGACAATTGGCACCTTCACGAATCTTCCAGCCATAGTTGTTGCCGATTTCAATCTTGTCGATTTCCTCGCGCGCGTCCTGGCCTACGTCGCCGGCCCACAGGTCGCCCGTATTCCTGTCGAAACTCCAGCGCCACGGATTGCGCATACCGTGGGCAAAAATCTCCGGGCAATCAGCGCCGCCGAAGCCCTGCGGGCACGGAGTTGCGGCATTGGCCTCGAATGGATTCCCGGCTGGGATCGCATAAGGGATCGCGCTATCGACATCGATGCGTGTGAATGTGCCCAGCAGGTTCGTCGTATCCTGTCCACGATTATTCGGATCATCGCGGTCGCCACCATCTCCCCATCCTGCATAGAGATACCCGTCAGGCCCGAACTCGATCTGTCCGCCGTTATGATTTCCAAAATCCTGCGGTATGGTCAGGATGATGTCTTCCATCGTTGCGTCGAGTGTCAGGCCATTGTCGATGCTACGAAATCGCGAAATTGTCGATTCGGTTCCACCGTTATTACGGGTGTACGAGAGAAAAACCTCGAAATTCCCGTTGCCGAAATTCGGATGAAACGCCAACCCCAGCAGGCCGCGTTCTCCGCCGCTTTGTACTTGTGCGCTTATGTCGATGAATACATTCACATCATTGTCAGTTACGTTGGCCTGGTTCGGAAACACCCGAACAATGCCCTGCTGTTCTACGACAAACCAGCGACTTGAATCGCCGGGCGCCTGTACCAACGCAATCGGCAGCTGCATCGCAACTTGATCGAATACCGGTTCTGTAGAAATAGTAATTCCCGCGGGGGGCGGCGGCGGAGGTGGCGGAGGTGGTGGGGGTGGAGGCGAACTGGAGACTGTGCTGGCCCCGCCGCCGCAGGACGTCAGGATGAGCAACGCAAATAGCGAAGCTATTGTTCCGCAAACATTGAATCGACTCTGCATGAGTTGCCCCTTCTCACTGGATTCGTCTGCAGCATAGCGTCGTTCGTAGTCGCTGTCACAGTGTCACCAGTGTGCGACACTCAACAACGACGGGACACCGCGTCGTTATTGTCTGTTGACATATTGCGCCTGTCACGGGCAGAAATTCTGGTCCGTTTTGAAGTAG